>NZ_JAPKIB010000003.1:0-65744 GCF_036759925.1 Kluyvera sp. CHPC 1.2972
CTCTTTAAGCCATCTTAAATGACTCTGAGGTGTCTGTTAAACCCGTGGCGATTCAATTGGCCGTAATATTGAGACTATTGCTAAGTATCTTTTGCCCGTTATTGACTACCTGCTTTTGCGTTTTGGTATCAACCTGTACTCTTGTCACGCCATCGTGACCGTCAGCACCATCTTTACCATTGGCTCCAGCTACGCCCTGAATACCCTGTAAACCCTGTGCGCCGGTGTCACCTTTGTCACCTTTGTCACCTTTAGCGCCATCATGACCGTCAGCACCATCTTTACCATTGGCTCCAGCGACGCCCTGAATACCCTGTAAACCCTGTGCACCGGTGTCACCTTTGTCGCCTTTAGCGCCATCGTGACCGTCAGCACCATCTTTACCATTGGCTCCAGCGACGCCCTGAATACCCTGTAAACCCTGTAAACCCTGTACACCGGTGTCACCTTTGTCACCTTTGTCACCTTTGTCACCTTTAGCGCCATCATGACCGGCAGCACCATCTGTACCATTGGCTCCAGCGACGCCCTGAATACCCTGTGCACCGGTGTCACCCTTGTCGCCTTTAGCGCCATCATGACCGTCAGCACCATCTGTACCATTGGTTCCAGCTACGCCCTGAATGCCTTGCAGACCCTGAGCACCGGTGTCACCTTTGTCGCCTTTGTCGCCTTTGTCGCCTTTAGCGCCATCGTGGCCATCAGCACCATCTTTACCATTGGCTCCAGCGACGCCCTGAATGCCTTGTAGACCCTGAGCTCCGGTGTCACCTTTGTCGCCTTTAGCGCCATCATGACCGTCAGCACCATCTGTACCATTGGTTCCAGCTACGCCCTGAATGCCTTGCAGACCCTGAGCACCGGTGTCACCTTTGTCGCCTTTGTCGCCTTTGTCGCCTTTGTCGCCTTTAGCGCCATCATGACCGTCAGCACCATCTTTACCATTGGCTCCAGCGACGCCCTGAATACCCTGTAAACCCTGTGCGCCGGTATCCCCCTTGTCGCCTTTAGCACCATCGTGACCGTCAGCGCCATTTTTACCGTCAATACCATCTCGTGGGGCATTAGCCGCCGCATATTTGCTGGTGGTAAGCGCCGCTTGCGCTAGTGCTCTTACATCAACAGGCTGGCCCGTAGGATCATTTTTGGTATAGCTAACGTTCAATACCGTATTACTTTTCGCTACGGTCACCGTGCTGACTGCAACAGGAGGCGATATGACAGCAAGAAGACCAGGTTCATTCTGAGGCACCGTAGGCGGTACAATGACGGGCTTATTCGCGTTTACCGCTACGGACGGTAAAGTAGGATTAAGTATTACTGTTGTGGTAGGGGGAGTAACGACATTACCAATCTGAGAAACATAAATAACCTCGTGTTTTACGGGGTCGTAATAGCTATTTCTCACCAGTTTATAGTTCGCATCTTTCAGCGTGTCGGACGACATGACCGCAGTGCGAATCCACGATGCGTATTTATCAATATCGGGGTGTGCGCTAAAGTATGCGTTAGCGGCATCCAGATCGGCACCTGTAAGTGATGCATTTGCAAAGGAATTAACCGCTAACAGCGTAGCAGTTATAAAAATACCTATAGCGGTGTTTTTCATTAGAGCGTTCTCAAAAATAATGGATAAGTAGCAGACAATCCATTACCCGCTCGTTTGATATTTAATAAAAAGAAACCCACAAGCCCAAAATACTCATAAATAATTGTTTTTAAAAAATTAATCTGCAATGAACAACCATCTTTTAATTGGTGTTTCTAGCCAAGGTGCTTGGCTATAATGCAAATAATATTTTCGTTTGAAAGCATGACGCCATCAAAAAAACAAAATAATTAACAACCTTCAAAAAAACCGAACTCAAATTAACAATTTAATAACTTATTTCGACTCGCGAACTAATGATAAAGATATTACATTTGCCATTTATATTTTCAATATAATAATTCTAATGAATGATGACATTAATATCAGGCTAAGTATTCATTGAAAAACACAAGTTATAACTTCGTAAATAAAAAGTGTTTTTTGTTTTATTTTGGCCTTCATATGAAAAATAAATCATGTCATCTGAGCGTCATTGCCTCCTGAACCTTCACATGAAACCAAACGATGACCACAGCACATTTATCGTTGGGTATCGCATTCACAAGAATGCAGAAATACTTGATCCAGTGTACTCTGCCAGGATAAGCATGGTTAACCGCCGCCAACTTCCCTTTGGAGTCGACGTATCCATAGATATCGCCTTCCCTTTGTGGGAAATATGAATAGTTAACACATTGAACGTTCGGTGATTTTCCATGAAAAAGCTGTTTGTACAGTTTTACCTGCTGCTGTTTGTCTGCTTTCTGGTCATGACCATGTTGGTCGGGCTGGTCTATAAGTTCACCGCCGAACGGGCCGGTCGTCAGTCGCTTGACGACCTGATGAAAAGTTCCCTGTATCTGATGCGTAGCGAACTGCGTGAAATTCCGCCGCGTAACTGGAGCAAAACGCTCAACGAGCTTGACCTTAATCTGTCGTTTGATCTGCGTATTGAGCCGCTGAGCAAATTCCAGTTGGGAGAAAGCTCCATGCAGCATCTCCGGGCGGGTGATATCGTCGCGCTTGATGACCAGTACACCTTTATTCAGCGCATCCCGCGCAGCCACTATGTGCTGGCCGTCGGGCCGATCCCCTATCTCTACTTTATGCATGAGATGCGGCTGCTGGATATTGCGCTTATGGCGTTTATCGCCATCTCACTCGCCTTTCCGGTGTTTATCTGGATGCGTCCACACTGGCAGGACATGCTGCGTCTGGAGAGCGCCGCACAGCGCTTTGGTGAGGGGCATTTGAATGAGCGTATTCACTTTGACAGTATGTCCAGCTTCGAACGTCTTGGCGTCGCCTTTAACCAGATGGCCGATAACATCAATGCGCTGATTGCCAGTAAGAAACAGCTGATCGACGGTATTGCCCATGAGCTGCGTACGCCCCTGGTGCGTTTGCGCTATCGGCTGGAAATGAGTGAAAACCTGACCGAAGCCGAGTCATTGGCGCTCAATCGCGATATTGGGCAACTGGAAGCGCTGATTGAGGAGCTGCTGACCTACGCGCGCCTCGACCGCCCGCAGACCGAACTGTCACTGACTACGCCAGACCTACCGCAGTGGATCGCCACACACGTCGAAGATGTGCAAGCAGTGAATCCGCAACGCGAAGTGACCGTTGACCAGATTACGCCAGGCGATTACGGCGCGCTGGATATGCGCCTGATGGAGCGCGTGCTCGATAACCTTATCAACAACGCCATGCGCTACAGCCAATCACGAATTCAGGTCAGCCTGATACTGCACGGCAGCATGGCCTGCCTGCAGGTCGACGACGACGGCCCCGGCATTGCCGAAGGCGAGCGTGAGCGCGTATTCGAACCGTTTGTCCGCCTCGACCCAAGCCGTGACCGGGCGACCGGTGGCTGTGGATTGGGGCTAGCCATCGTCCACTCTATCGCCGTGGCGATGGGCGGACAGGCGCACTGTGACGTCAGCCCGCTGGGCGGCGCACGTTTCAGCCTGACCTGGCCTATCTACCACCATATCACCCTGCCCGCGGCTAGCTGACCGCGGTTTGCACGGTGCCAGATTCTGGCTTATAGTGAACGGCACATATAGTATGTTGTAACTAATTTAATCGCGGAGTGCTAATCATGGCCAGCTACGACCTCGTTGAGCGGTTAACAGACACCTTTCGTCAGATAGAGCGTAACCTGCTGGATCTACGCGATGAACTCTCCGCCTTTCGTCTGCTCACCGCGCGGATATTTGAGCTGCCTGAAGTCAAGAAAACGTCAGAGCACGCGCCGCTATCCCAGATTCAGGTTGTCCAGCATCTGGGGCAAACCGCCTTTGAGATGGCACTGAAACACTTTAACCATCTGTTTATTCAGCAGCAGTCGGAGAATCTCAGCAGCAAGGCGGCGGTACGTCTTCCCGGTGCTATCTGCCTGCAGGCAACCAATGAGCAGCATGAAGCGCTCGCCGCACGCGTGCAGCACATTAACGCGTTAAAGGCCGCGCTGGAGCAGATAATCACCGTCGATTCGGGCCTGCCGTCGGTGGCGCGTTTTGAATGGGTTCACCGCTATATTCCCGGTTTGATCACCCTCAACGCCTACCGCTCGCTCACCCTGCTCTCCGACCCAAGCACCATCCGCTTCGGCTGGGCGAATAAACATATCATCAAGAATCTGACCCGCGATGACGTGCTGGCACAGCTCGAAAAAAGCCTGAAGTCACCGCGTGCGGTGCCGCCGTGGACCCGTGAACAGTGGCAGTCGAGGCTGGAACGAGAATATCAGGATATTGCGGCGCTGCCGCAGCAGGCGAAGCTGAAAATCAAACGCCCGGTGAAGGTGCAGCCGATTGCCCGCGTTTGGTACGCCGGCGAACAGAAACAGATACAATACGCCTGCCCTGGCCCGCTGATTGCGGTGATCTCCGGGCGTAACGGCGTCAGCGTGCCGGACCTTGGTGAATTGCTGAACTATGATGCCGATAACGTCCAACACCGACACAAACCGGAAGCGCAGCCGCTTAAGCTGATGATTGAGCGGCTGCACCTGTGGTTAGCGCCGGATTAAGCCCCGCTTACCTGACTGCCGACCATCTCTTCAGGTCGCACCCAGCGGTCAAACTCCTCGGCGCTGAGATAACCTAACGCCAGCGCCGCGTTCTTCAACGTCAGCCCCTCTTTATGCGCTTTTTTGGCAATCTCCGCCGCTTTGTCGTAGCCGATGTGGGTGTTTAGCGCCGTCACCAGCATTAACGACTCGTTAAGCAACTGGTCGATACGCTCACGGTTAGGCTCAATCCCCACCGCGCAGTGCTCGTTAAAGCTCTCCATGCCGTCGGCCAGCAGACGCACGGATTGCAGCACGTTGTGGATGATCATCGGGCGATAAACGTTAAGCTCGAAGTTGCCGGATGCGCCGCCCATATTAACCGCCACATCGTTGCCCATCACCTGGCAGCACAGCATGGTCATCGCTTCGCACTGGGTCGGGTTGACTTTACCCGGCATGATGGAGGAACCCGGTTCGTTTTCCGGAATAGCAAGTTCGCCGATACCGCAGCGCGGGCCGGAGGCCAGCCAGCGAACGTCATTGGCGATTTTCATCAGCGATGCCGCCAAACCCTTTAGCGCCCCGTGGGCATGAACCAGCGCATCGCAAGTCGCTAACGCTTCGAATTTATTCGGCGCCGTGATAAACGGTTGCCCGGTCAACGACGCCAGCTCTTTTGCTACACGGACGGCGTATTCTGGATGGGTGTTCAACCCGGTGCCGACGGCGGTGCCGCCCAGAGCCAGTTCGCTCAGGTGCGGCAGGCTCTGTTCCAGATGGCGACGATTGTGCTCCAGCATCGCCACCCAGCCGGAGAACTCCTGGCCGAGCGTCAACGGCGTAGCGTCCTGCAGATGCGTACGGCCAATCTTGACGATATCGCGGAAGCTTTCCGATTTCTGGCGCAGCGTCTCCTGCAATACCGCCAACTGCGGCAGCAGATGTTCGCGCAGCGCAATCACCGCCGCTACATGCATCGCCGTTGGGAAAACGTCGTTTGAGCTTTGGCTTTTGTTCACGTCATCATTCGGATGCACTTTGCGCGTCATGCCGCGATCACCGCCCAGCAGTTCGCTGGCGCGGTTAGCCAGCACCTCGTTCATGTTCATATTGCTTTGGGTGCCCGAGCCGGTCTGCCAGATAGCCAGCGGGAACTCGTCGGGGTGCTGGTCTTTCAGGACTTCATCGGCGGCAGCCATAATGGCATCGGCTTTATCCGCTGCTAACAGGCCTAAATCCTGGTTAACCTTAGCCGCCGCACGCTTGGTTAGCGCCAGGGCATAAATCAGCGAAAGCGGCATTTTCTCGGTGGAGATCCGGAAATGCTCCAGAGAGCGCTGGGTTTGCGCGCCCCACAGTTTGTCGGCAGGAACCTCAATCGGCCCCATAGAATCGCTTTCGCGGCGTGACGTTGTCATTACCTTCTCCTTGAATTCAAAGTGATTGTGAAGTGACATTGCTCTTGCGAAAAAGATAAGTATGAACGGAGAAACAAAAACCGCCCCGAAGGGCGGTAAAAGAGATTATTTTACGCAGCGAGCGCACTGCGACGCCTGAATCTGCTGGAAGAAGTCGTTGCCTTTGTCATCCACCAGGATAAACGCCGGGAAGTCTTCCACTTCAATTTTCCAGATAGCTTCCATACCCAGCTCCGGGTACTCCACGCATTCCAGACTCTTGATGCTGCTTTGTGCCAGCACCGCCGCCGGGCCGCCGATGCTGCCGAGGTAGAAGCCGCCGTGCTTATGGCAGGCGTCGGTCACCTGCTGGCTACGGTTGCCTTTTGCCAGCATGATCATGCTGCCGCCTTCCGCCTGCAGTTGGTCAACGTAGGAGTCCATGCGCCCTGCGGTGGTTGGCCCCAGTGAGCCTGAGGCATATCCTTCAGGGGTTTTCGCCGGGCCCGCGTAGTAGATCGGGTGATCTTTAATGTACTGCGGCAGCCCTTCGCCTTTATCCATACGCTCTTTCAGCTTGGCGTGCGCAATGTCGCGGCCCACGATGATAGTGCCGCTCAGCGACAGACGCGTAGAGACCGGGTACTGGGAAAGTTGCTTGAGGATGTCGCTCATCGGACGGTTCAGATCAACCTTCACCGCCTCGCCCTCGCCCGCTTTACGCAGTGATTCTGGGATGTACTTGCCTGGGTTATTTTCCAGTTTCTCAATCCAGATGCCGTGGCGGTTGATTTTGGCTTTGATATTACGGTCAGCGGAGCAGGAAACGCCCATCCCGACCGGGCAGGACGCGCCGTGACGCGGCAGACGCACCACGCGGATATCGTGCGCAAAGTATTTGCCGCCGAACTGCGCCCCGAGGCCCAGATTCTGCGCCTCAACCAGCAGCTCTTTTTCAAGCTGTACGTCGCGGAATGCCTGGCCGTGCTCGTTACCTTCGGTTGGCAGACCGTCATAATACTTGGTCGACGCCAGTTTCACGGTTTTCAGCGTGGCTTCCGCAGAGGTACCGCCAATCACAAAGGCAATATGGTACGGCGGGCAAGCAGCAGTGCCGAGGGTACGCATCTTCTCCACCAGGTAAGTTTTCAGCTTGGCTGGGGTGATCAGCGCTTTGGTTTCCTGGTAGAGGTAGGTTTTGTTAGCCGAGCCGCCGCCTTTGGCAATGCACAGGAACTTATATTCGTCACCATCCACGCTGTAGAGATCAATCTGCGCTGGCAGGTTAGTGCCAGTGTTGACCTCTTTGTACATATCCAGCGGCGCGTTTTGCGAGTAGCGCAAGTTGTCTTCGATAAAGGTGTCGTACACACCGCGAGCCAGCGCCGCTTCATCGCCGCCACCGGTCCAGACGCGCTGGCCTTTTTTACCCATGATGATCGCCGTACCGGTGTCCTGGCAGGTCGGCAGGATACCTTTCGCCGCGATATCGGAGTTACGCAGGAACTGCAACGCTACGTACTTGTCGTTTTCGCTGGCTTCCGGGTCATTCAGGATATCCGCAACCTGCTGCTGGTGCGCGGGGCGAAGCATAAAGGAAGCATCGTGGAAGGCGTGTTTGGCAAGAAGCGTCAACGCTTGCGGGGCAACTTTGAGGACTTCCTGCCCTTCAAATTCTGCGACGGAAACGTAGTCGTTGCTTAACAGGTAGTATTCGGTCTCATCCTTTTCTAACGGAAAAGGATCCTGATAGTAGAAAGGTTTATTCGACATTGTGCTCTCACTTACTGCTTTGATGATGTTATGAAGGGCAGGCTTTCCATTTGCCCAGGTTAAAAGCGAGTTACCCTATCGTACACAATTTTTTAACAAAAACTGAGACAAGTACGACTTTTTATTTCTGCGGCATACGACAGCGCATTTTTTTGCTTTAATACAGCCCAAAGAATCCACATTGAAACAGGGCTTGATAATGCAAAAACTCATCAACTCAGTGCAAAACTATGCCTGGGGCAGCAAAACTGCGTTAACGGAACTCTACGGTATGGCGAATCCTGAAGGTCTGCCGATGGCAGAGCTGTGGATGGGCGCACACCCGAAGAGCAGCTCAAAGATTACCGACAGCCACGGCGTCGAGCAGTCGCTGCGCGACGTGATTGATGCCGATAAAACCACGCTGTTGGGGGCCAACGTTGCCGCCCGCTTTGGCGAGTTACCTTACCTGTTTAAGGTACTTTGCGCCGCACAACCGCTCTCTATTCAGGTCCACCCGAGCAAAAAAGCAGCGGAAGTGGGTTTTGCGAAGGAAAACGCTGCCGGGATCCCGCTGGACGCTGCCGAACGCAACTACAAAGATCCAAACCACAAACCAGAGCTGGTCTTTGCGCTGACGCCGTTCCTGGCGATGAACGCCTTCCGTGAGTTCGCAGAAATCGCCTCACTGCTGCAGCCGGTTGCTGACGCAAACCCGGCTATCGGCGAGTTTATCGCCCAGCCGACCAGCGAACGCCTGAGCGCCCTGTTCGCGGGCCTGCTCAATATGCAGGGCGACGAGAAAGCCCACGCGCTGAAGGTGCTGCGCGCGGCGCTGGAAGGCCAACAAGGCCTTGCCTGGGATGCGATTCGCCTGATTGCTGAGTTCTATCCGGACGACAGCGGCCTCTTCTCCCCGCTGCTGCTGAACATTGTTCAGCTCAACCCGGGCGAAGCGATGTTCCTGTATGCCGAAACCCCGCACGCCTACCTGCGCGGCACCGGGCTTGAGGTGATGGCGAACTCCGATAACGTTCTGCGCGCTGGCCTCACGCCGAAGTATATTGATATCCCTGAACTGGTGGCGAACGTTAAGTTCACCGCCAAACCGGCAAACGAACTGCTGACCCAGCCGGCACAGCACGGCGAGACGCTGGACTTCCCGATTCCGGTTGAAGATTTCGCCTTCTCACTGCACACCCTTAGCGCCAGCGAAGCCACGCTGACTCAGGATGGCGCCGCTATTCTGTTCTGCGTAGACGGCGAATCCGTACTGAGCAAAAACGACCAGCGCCTGGTGCTGAAACCGGGTGAATCCGCCTTCGTCGCGGCGAATGAATCACCGATTCAGGTCAGCGGCAGCGGCCGTTTAGCGCGTGTTTATAATAAGTTAAAGTAAATACTGAAGTTTCAGGACAGGCTTGCTACTCTTTTGCATAGCCTTATGACTCAACCAGGCGGCTTTCCCGCCTGGTTTCATTTTTATGGACAAATACTATGAAAAAAACGCTGGTAGCCGCAGGTATTATCGTCGCTTTAGGGGTGGTCTGGACGGGTGGAGCCTGGTACACGGGCAAACAACTGGAATCACATATTGCGGAAATGGTCTCTCAGGCAAATGCCCAGTTGAAGCTGAGCGCGCCGGAAGCCGGTCTTGAGATCGGCTATCAGGACTACCAGCGCGGCGTCTTCAGCAGCCAGCTAAAAATGGTGGTGAAGCCGCTGACTGGCGCGGAAAATTCATGGTTAAAACCGGGTCAAAGCGTGATTCTGGATGAGTCCGTCAGCCACGGTCCAATCCCGCTGGCGTCGCTGAAATCCTTCAACCTTGCCCCTGCGATGGCAAGCGTGAATACCGTGTTGGTCAACAACGACGTGACCAAGCCGCTATTTGATATCGCCAAAGGCACCTCACCATTCGATATCAACACCCGCATCAGCTATAACGGCGATACCGAATCCACCATTGCGCTCAAACCGCTGGATTACGAAAAAGATGCCGAGAAGGTCACCTTCAGCGGCGGTGATTTTGTGCTCTCTGCAGACCGCCAGGGTAGCCTGGTATCGCTGACCGGTGAAGCCAAAAGCGGCCAGGTCAACGCGGTTAACGAATACGATCAGAAAGTGCAGTTCACCTTCAACAACCTGAAAACTGACGGCTCCAGCAAGCTGACCTCGTTTGAAGAGCGCATCGGTGATCAGACCCTCTCCCTGGAGCGCCTGGCGGTCTCCGTTGAAGGAAAAGATCTGGCCGAACTAACCGGTATGACCATTGCCGGGAAATCGACCCTGACGCCTGATGGCAAAAAAATTAACAGCCAGCTCGACTACACGCTGAATAACCTCAAACTACAGAACCAGGATTTCGGCAGCGGGCAGCTGACGCTGAAAGTGGACGGTATTGACGGCGTGGCGATGCATCAGTTCAGCCAGCAGTATCAGGCGCAGACTCAGGCGCTGATGGCGCAGCCGGATCTGGCGCAAAACCCAGAGTTGTACCAGCAAAAAGCGGTCGACGCGCTGTTCAACACCCTGCCGATTCTGCTGAAAGGCGATCCGGTTGTGACACTGTCACCTCTGAGCTGGAAAAACGCGAAAGGCGAAAGTTCGCTGAACCTCTCACTGGCGCTGAAAGACCCCGCACAGGCGACCGGTGAAGCCACCACGCTGGCTCAACAGGTTGACCGCGGCGTGAAATCGCTGGATGCCAAGCTGGTGATCCCAATGGAGATGGCAACCGAGTTGATGACTCAGGTCGCGCGCCTGGAAGGCTATCAGCAGGCAGATGCGGCCAAGCTGGCCGCACAGCAGATTCAGGGCCTGGCGGCGATGGGACAGATGTTCCGTCTGACCACCACACAGGACAATGCTATCAGCAGCAGCCTGCAGTACGGTGAAGGTCAGGTCACGCTGAACGGGCAGAAAATGCCGCTGGAAGAGTTTGTTGGTATGTTCGGCATGCCGGGCCTGGCCCAGCCGGATGAACCCGCAACCCTCCCTGCACCATAATCAAAAAAAGCGCCTTTAAGGCGCTTTTTTTATTACCGTAGTAATCCGAGCCCGGCCGAGCAACGCGACGCCGGGAACGTCTCCCGCACCCTATTTCCGCGCCACCAGCCGCGGCGGCATAATCACGTTTCTCGCCGTCCCTTGCCCGGTATCAATACGCTGCAAAATCCGCTCGGCAACGCTTTGCCCCATTTCGCGTGCTGGCGTCGTCACCCAGGTCAGCGGCACGTCATCAAGCGCCTTTTCAGGCACATCGGCAAACGCCGCCAGCGCGACGCGCTGCTCAAAATAGCTTTCGACACTGTCTTCACCGCTCTGCTTACCCGCCCGCATCAGACCAAACCACGCGCCCATCGCAATCACGCTGTTGTAGCACAGCACGGCGCTAATCGTCGGGTTATGGCGCAACAGTCTGGTGATCGCTTCCGACGCCTGCTTCTGGCTGGTCTCACACTCCAGCACCCAATCGCTGTGGAATGGCAGCCCGTATTTAATCAGCGTGGCACAGTAGCCGCCGACCCGCTCAGCGCGGGTCAACGATGAGCTCTGCCCACCGAGCCAGGCAATGCGCTGATGGCCCCGGCGGATCAGATGTTCGGTCACCAGTTGCGCCGCCTGCATATTGTCCGGACGAATAATGTCGACTTCATCGAGGTAGCTGGCGCGTGAAGCAAACACCAATGGTGTTTCCGTTTCTGCCGCTTTTGCCCGCAGTTCAGCGGCCTGATCGACCGAACCGGCGATCACCACCCCGTCAACGCCCTGCGACACCAGCGCATCGAAACGCTGCAGCATCTGCTCGCCCCGCTTCCCGCCCTGGGTCAAAAACACCATTTTGCCCTGCGATTCAAGGGCGGCGGTCATCCCCGCAGTCAGTTCGGCATAAAACGGTGACGAAAGGTCGCCGACAATCAGCCCAATCACCCCCGTTTGCCCCCCGCGCAGCGAGACGGCCTGGCGGTTACGCACAAAGCCTAACTGGTCAATCGCCTGGTAGACGCGCTCACCCGTCGCGGAAGATATTCGCCCTTTACCGCTGAGAACCAGCGAAACGGTACTGACGGACACACCGGCCGCCAGTGCAACATCGTTAATGGTGACTTTCTTTGCAATCGCCATGGTTCCAGCAGGGCTCCTTTTGCTCAAGAGATAAAACGTTTTATCAATAGACGTACTTTATAAACCTTATTATCACTTGCTTTTGTGATTTGTTTCTCACTAAAAAATGGTAAAACGTTTTATCTTCCTGTCCCGTGATTGTTAGAAACCCTTTTTTCAGGATTAAGGAGTCGTTTCATGACGGCGAATACCGCACCAAAAGTCACCCTCTGGGAATTTTTCCAGCAGCTTGGCAAAACCTTTATGCTGCCGGTTGCCCTGCTTTCCTTCTGCGGGATCATGCTCGGGATCGGCAGCTCGCTTAGCAGCCATGACGTCACCACGCTACTGCCGTGGCTTGATACGCCGTTCCTGCAGGCCGTCTTTATCTGGATGAGCAAAGTTGGCTCCTTCGCCTTTAGCTTCCTGCCGGTGATGTTCTGTATCGCCATTCCACTGGGGCTGGCGCGTGATAACAAAGGCGTCGCCGCTTTCGCGGGTTTCGTCGGCTATGCGGTGATGAACCTGGCCGTCAACTTCTGGTTGACCGCCAAAGGCATCCTGCCAACCACCGACGCCGCGATCCTGAAAGCCAATAACATTCAGAACATTATCGGTATTCAGTCCATCGACACCGGTATTCTCGGCGCGGTTATCTGCGGGATTATCGTCTGGATGCTGCATGAACGCTTCCACACCATCCGTCTGCCGGATGCGCTGGCCTTCTTTGGCGGCACCCGTTTTGTACCGATTATCACCACCATCGTGCTGGGTCTGGTCGGCCTGGTGATCCCGCTGGTATGGCCGGTATTTGCCATGGGCATCAACGCGCTGGGCCACGTGATCAACAGCGCCGGTGATTTTGGTCCGATGATCTTCGGTACCGGTGAACGTCTGCTGTTGCCGTTCGGCCTGCATCACATTCTGGTGGCGCTGATTCGCTTTACCGAAGCGGGCGGCACCATGGACGTCTGCGGCCATGACGTCAGCGGCGCACTGACCATCTTCCAGGCGCAGCTGAGCTGCCCGACCACCCACGGCTTCTCCGAAAGCGCGACCCGCTTCCTGTCTCAGGGTAAAATGCCAGCGTTCCTCGGCGGCCTGCCTGGCGCAGCGCTGGCGATGTACCACTGCGCTCGTCCGGAAAACCGTCATAAAATTAAAGGCCTGCTGATTTCCGGCGTTATCGCCTGCGTCGTGGGCGGCACCACTGAACCGCTGGAATTCCTGTTCCTGTTCGTTGCTCCGGTACTGTACGTAATCCACGCGCTGCTGACCGGTCTGGGCTTCACCATCATGGCGGTGCTCGGCGTGACCATCGGTAACACCGACGGCAATATCATCGACTTCGTGGTGTTCGGTATCCTGCACGGTCTGTCGACCAAATGGTACCTGGTGCCGGTCGTCGCAGCCATCTGGTTCGCGGTTTACTATGCGATTTTCCGCTTCGCTATCGTGCGCTTTAACATCAAAACGCCGGGTCGCGATGTGGATACCGCGCCTGCGGCAGAGCACACCTCCAGCGGCGTGACCGGAAAATCCGGCTACAACGTGCCGGTTATCCTTCAGGCGCTGGGCGGTGCTGAGAATATCGTCTCGCTCGACAACTGCATCACCCGTCTTCGCCTGTCGGTAAACGACATGGACAAAGTCGACGTCGATACGCTGAAAGCCAACCGTGCTATTGGCGTGGTAAAACTGAACCAGCACAACCTGCAGGTGGTCATTGGCCCGCAGGTACAGTCGGTGAAAGACGAAATGTCGGTACTGATGAACTCCGTTCAAGCGTAAGCCCTTTGCCCCTGTGCGTAACAGGGGCAAAATAGCCCAATCTTCCCTTCGTTAGGATCTCCACATGTTTGATTTTTCAACGGTGATTGACCGACACGGCACCTGGTGCACCCAATGGGACTATGTTGCCGACCGCTTTGGCGACGCAGACCTGCTGCCGTTTACTATTTCTGATATGGACTTCGCCACCGCGCCCTGCATTCTGGACGCGCTGAGCAAACGTCTTTCCCACGGTGTGTTT
The DNA here is from genome assembly GCF_036759925.1 of Kluyvera sp. CHPC 1.2972. Taxonomy (NCBI): domain Bacteria; kingdom Pseudomonadati; phylum Pseudomonadota; class Gammaproteobacteria; order Enterobacterales; family Enterobacteriaceae; genus Kluyvera; species Kluyvera sp. CHPC 1.2972. The sequence goes on from NZ_JAPKIB010000003.1 coordinate 13,899, forward strand.
GGCTACAGCCGCTGGAAAAACGATGAGTTTCTTCCCGCCATTGCCCACTGGTACGCCCACCGTTTTCATGCGGTAATTGATACCAACACCCTCGTCTACGGTCCTTCTGTCATCTATATGGTGTCTGAAATGATCCGCCAGTGGTCAAAACCTGGTGACGGCATCGTGGTGCATACCCCTGCCTATGACGCGTTCTTTAAAACCATCGAAGGTAATCAACGCCGGGTGGTTGGTGTGCCGATGGATAAGCACGATGGCCAGTGGTTCTGCGATATGGGCAAACTCGAAGCCGTGCTCGCTGAACCTCATAACAGCGTGCTGTTGCTGTGTAGCCCGCAAAACCCGACGGGTAAAGTCTGGACGCGTGAAGAGCTCGAGACCATGGCGGCCCTGTGCGAAAAACATAACGTGCGCGTGATAAGTGATGAAATTCATATGGATATGACCTGGCAAGGCCATGCGCATATTCCATGGAGCGACGTGGCTCGCGGCGAGTGGGCACTGTTCACTTCGGGGTCTAAAAGCTTCAATATTCCGGCGTTGACCGGTGCATACGGCATGATTGTCGATGACGTCTCACGCGAAGCCTATATTACTGCGTTGAAAAACCGCGACGGCCTCTCTTCCCCCTCCGTTCCGGCGCTGGTCGCCCATATTGCGGCCTACAAACAGGGTGAACCCTGGCTGGATGCCCTGCGCGAATATCTGCAGGAAAATATGCGTTATATCGAGAAAACGCTGAACGCCGCCTTCCCGGAACTGCAATGGTCGATGCCGCAGGCAACCTATCTGGCATGGATTGATTTGCGTCCGCTGAAGATTGACGATCGTAAACTGCAGGATGTGTTAATTAAACAGCAGAAGGTCGCCATTATGCCGGGCTATACCTACGGCGAAGAAGGTAACGGTTTTATTCGTCTGAATGCCGGTTGCCCGCGAGTGAAGCTGGAACAAGGCGTCGAACGCTTGATTGCGGCGATTCGTACGCTGCGTTAACCCGCTATTGCGCAATGCTGCCAGGTATTGCGCAACAATAATGTATTAGCCCTAAGTTGTTAATATCAGATCTTGCCATTCACATCTCGTAGACATAGCACGATTACTCAATCTAAGAAAATTCCTAATCTTTATTCTCCGCCCCCCGTTAACACCCCACCCCAAAACAATTGAGAATTTAGTGAGTTTTAAAATGATTAACCGTCAAGCCACTGCATTAACGCTGACTGCGATTAGCATTTTATTTTCATCCGCCGCGTTTGCGGATGATTCATCCCTGACGGCATCTGCGGATATGCACGTCAATCTGACCGTTCAGAAATCCTGCCAGATAAACGTTGCGGATATGGATTTCGGTTCGCATGCCAGCGACTCCGGAGAAATTGATGTTTCCGCTGACGCTTCCGTGACCTGTACCTCAGGAACAAGCTATATGCTCAACAGCGAGAGCGGCCGCGCTTATTCCATGAAGAACAAGGATACGTCGGAAACGGTGGCCTACAACCTGTACAGTGACGCCAACAGAACAAGCGACCTCGCGACGACGGCTATTTCGGGTAGCGGTAGCGGCTCCGCCCAGGTGATCCCAATCTACGGTAAAGTGGCCGCCGATGCGCTGGCACAAGCTCCTGCAGGGGATTATGCCGACACCGTAACACTCACCGTCACCTACTAATTTAGCGCTGGATCAAAGCATATGAATCGTAAACTGGCTGGCATCTTGCTTTCAACATTGGGCTTGTTATTCGCCTTACCTTCATATGCTGCCACCCTCCAGGTGTACCCGGTTAACGTCGGTTTTTGCGCCAGGGAAACCGCGCAGGCTATCTACGTGAAAAACGTGGGTAGCGCTGCTATCGGCGCACAGATTCGCGTTTACGCCTGGCACCAGCAAAACAATAAAGACACGCTGAGCGACACTGAGGACTTACTGGTCAGCCCGCCGATGACCACCATTCCCGCTGCTCGCGAGCAGCTTATCCGCATTATCCTTCCGGTGCCGCCAGGCGGAGATACCGAACTGGCTTATCGTCTGGTGGTGGATGAACTTCCCAGCAGTAGCAACATGGCGGAGAAAGATGGCGTGCGGTTTCTCCTTCGCTACTCCATCCCGGTTTTTGTGAACTGCAAAGAGCAGCAACCGGATCTCAACAGCGTGACTTTCTCCATCGACCAGCTCGCGCATCCGGTGATGCTTAAAGTACGTAACAATGGCACACAGCATCTCAAGCTAAGCGACATCACGCTTCACGTTGGTGCCCAGAGCGTGCCGATGAGTAAAGGGTTACTCGGGTACGTACTGCCACAGAGTGAAAAGGAATGGCCTTTACCGAAAGGAATGACGACTGCGTCATCTTTATCACTAAATCTGAACGATAATGAGAAAATACAGACCATCAATATTACCCCGTAATACCTTACCGCTCTGGTTTTTGGTCTGTACTCACGCATATGCCGCAACAAATGCAACACTTTACCTGACCGCAACGGTTAACGGGCAGGTAGTTAAAGGATTTGTGAAGGCCAAAAATATTGATAATAAACTCTATATTTCCGCCAATGATGCTAAAAAACTCGACATCAAAACGGCCTCTCTGCCTGAAAAGCAGGGCTATCTCGATCTCAGCCCGCAGGACGGTCTGGACGTCACGTTTGATAACCTGAGTCAGAGTATCAACATCGTTGCCAGCAAAGAGTGGCTTGGCCGTGACAGCCGTCTGGCCAACCGCAATGGCTCACATCTCATTCATGCCTCCCAGCTTTCGCCTGAAGTGCGCGGGTTGGCGCTGAACTACAATGTGTTTACCAGCCATGAAAATGGTGAACAGGATGCCTCGCTATTTAGTGAGTTTAGAACCTTTGGGCTCGGCCCCGGTTTTTTTAGCTCATCATTCAACAGCAAAGACGCTACAGGCAGTAGCGACGCGGAGCGCGGCACGCATCGCTTGATGAGCAGTTGGGTCTATCAAAACGTCGACAATCTGTTCTCCATGACGCTGGGCGACAGCGTTACTACCACGCAAAGCTGGAACAACAGCGTGCGTTTTGGCGGTATCAATATCGCCCATAACTACGCAACGCAGCCTAACTTCAGTACATCGTCACAGGATATTCTGACCGATAGCGTTACCCTGCCATCCACCGTCGACCTCTACGTCCGCGGGGTGAAAACCTCCTCACAGCGAGTAGACCCCGGGCAATTTACGCTAAATACCGCACCGATTTTCACCGGTAATGAAGGTGCTCAGGTGGTGATCACCGACATCAACGGTCAGCAACGGGTGGTGAATCTGGATCTCTACGGCGCGACGCAATTACTCTCTGCCGGGCTGAACACTTGGGGCGTGAGCGCAGGCTGGATAAGGAAAGATTACACCTACAAATCGTTTAGCTACGACAGCGAATTTGTTGGCGTGGGCGACTGGCGATATGGGGCCAGTAATAAATCAACGCTTGGACTCCATGCCGAACAAAGCGCGCATTTACACAATCAGGGGTTAGGCTGGGATTATTTACTGTCGCCCACGCTCGGCGTGTTTCACCTTAATGCATCGAACAGCCAGTATGATAACGATAGTGGCACTCAGTGGGGTTCCGGATGGCAGTGGAATAACCGCCGTTATAATGTTGCGCTTAACCATTCGCAGGCAAGCCGCGGCTACCGGGATGTTTCATCTCTGGCAGATAACACCCTGACAACCCGAGAAGACTCTGCCTTTGCCAGCATAACCTTTGAGTCCAGCGGCACTTTCGGTGTGAGCTGGGTGAACCAGACCTATCCTGATTCCTCGTCGCAGTACGCTGGCCTTTCGTGGTCAAAAAGCTTCTCGCATGGCATTACCCTCGCCACTAGCCTTACCCGCGAGCTCGGCGACGAACGCAACACCACGCTTTACCTGAACTTCAGTATGCCTCTGAACCAACATAAAGATTACGTCTCGTTGCAGAACAGCCACGATAACGAGGGTAACGCCATGCAGGCAAGTCTGGCCCACTCGCTCGATGCGAATAAACCGGGCTGGGGATGGAACATGTCCGCGCAAAACGGTGATAACGCCGCGCTTCACGCCACCGTTCAGCACCGTAATAACTGGAGCGATATGGCGCTGGGCTTCAACCGCCAGGACAATAGCAGCGATTACTATGGCTCAATGTCGGGCGCACTCGGCTTGTTTATGGGCCATTTTTACGCCACTCGCGTGCTGGGCAGCGCCTTTGCCATTGTCGATACTTCAAACGTGCCGGACGTGCCGGTTTATCTGGAGCATCGACCGGTGGGTCACACCGATAAAAATGGGATGCTGTTCCTCAATAACCTCAACCCATATCAGGAAAACCATCTGGATATTGATGTACTCCAGTTAGACGAAGAGTACCGCGCACCCTATACCGGCGAAATATTGATCCCAAAAACCGCCAGCGGGGCGCTGGCTAAATTCGTCATCTATAAAACCCATGCGCTGCTAATGACGGTAAAAACTGCCGACGGTAAAAATGTTCCGTTCTCGGCGCAGGTCAACGTAAGTACGGCGCAAGGTGAAACCCCATCCCACGGCACGCAACAAACTATCGCGGGCTATGAGGGTAAAATTTACCTTGAGGACCCACCGGCTGGCGGCAAAGTCAGCGTTCAGTGGGGCTCCTCATCCTGTCAGGTGACGCTGCCGCAGCAGCTCAGCCGGTCCCACTCCGTAGATATGATGAAAACGCGATGCCAGTAACTCGTTCATTGGGCGTCATCAGCGTGCTGCTGGCGCTGATGTTTATATTGTGCCCTGCCGCCAAAGCGGCAGACTGCTGGAACGGCAGCCCTCCTGGGCTAAATTTTGGTACCATCACGCCCGGCCAAAGCAGTATCACCAGCACAAAGCTATCGTTTTCCTGTAACAACTTCGACGGCAAAACCGAGTACGTTCGCGCCTGTCTAAAACTCATGGCAAGCGACCCTATCCCCATGAGCCTGAATGAGCCGTCTACAACACCGCTTTATTTTTCCCTGTACTCGATCTACGACCTGCACCACCCGTTGAGTCAGAATGGTAACGTTTATGCACAAATTGATATGGAACTGGGTGGAGGACAAAACAACCTCGAGCATGATATTCCGCTGATCGGTAAAATATCCCCAGGGCAGACCAATATCAGTGCCGGAACCTATTACGACTACGCTACCAGCGTTCAGATACGCTATACATCAGCGTCGTCAATGCAGTCACTGCCATCGTGCAGTGCGGAGTCAGGCACGCTTATCACCGATCAAATCAGCGCCTCTGCGATAGTGAAAAATGGCTGCGAGATTGTCAGCGTCGACGACATGGAATTTGGTAGCAAAACGCCTGTCGAAGCGGAAACATTGCAGGCAAGTTCGACCGCCGGGGTCAATATTCAATGTCCGTCGGGCACCAGCTACTCCGTGAGTATCGGCTACGGGCTGCACGCCGATGGCAACGCCCGGCAGCTTTGCCACAACGGCGAGTGCATCAGCTACGACCTGTATCAGGATGCCGCACATGCTATCGAGTGGTCGCCGGACAACCCAGAAAAACAGTACGCCAGCGATGGTCAGCCGCAGAATCTGGTGGTCTACGGCAATGTACCCGCGCAAAAGTGGCCGTCAGCGGGGGGCTATTCCGACACGGTGGTGATTACGCTAACCTATTAACCGCTGGCAGCAGCGCATTCAGGATCTGCCCCAGTTGCGTCACAACGGCCTCAACGGGCAGCCCCATCTGCGCGTGCATAATCGCCCCGTCCAGCGCCACCACTACCGCCGCTGTCTCATGGCCCGGCCAGCGCCCTGCCAGTTCAGCGGCAACGGCGGCTTTATGTTCGCGGGTCAATTGCTCGACCTCGGGTAGCGCCTCGCCTATCTCCGCCGTCGCATTCAGAAAAGCGCAGCCGCGAAAATCAGGCTGTTCCCACCACTGCCGCATCGTAGCGACCAGCGCAGCAGCAGGTGCCTGCCCGGCGTCACTTTGCTGCTGTAGCGTGCAGCTAAACCACGTCATCCACAGCGTGTGGCGATAATCCAGATAGGCAATAATCAGCTGATTCTTGCTGGGAAAGTGACGATAGAACGTGACTTTAGTCACCCCGGCCAGCTCGATAATTTTATCAACACCGGTGGCACGAATGCCGTACTGATAAAAAAGCACATGCGCCGTGGTGAGAATTTTTTCCCTGGCGCTGAGGGCCTTTGAACCGTTTTTTACCGCGTTATTCATCGTTTTTTCACCGTTGACAAACTCCAGGGACGAGAATACGGTAGCACCAAGTAGACAGACCTGTCTACATTATCACTCTGGAGGTCTTTATGAGCAACCGTCGCCTGCCGCTGCCGCCTTTTACTCGCGAAAGTGCTATTGAAAAAGTTCGTCTTGCAGAGGATGGCTGGAACAGTCGCGACCCGGTGAACGTCGCGCTGGCCTACACCACCGATACCCAGTGGCGAAATCGCGCCGAGTTCATCCACGGACGCGCTGAGGCGCAGGCCTTCCTCGAGAGAAAATGGAAAAAAGAGCAAGAGTATCGGCTGATCAAAGAGCTATGGGCTTTTGAAGGCAACCGTATTGCCGTGCGTTATGCCTATGAATGGCATGACGATTCCGGCAACTGGTTTCGTTCCTACGGTAATGAAAACTGGGAATTTAACGAGGATGGCCTGATGCAACGTCGCTTTGCCTGTCTGAATGACCTACCGATTCGTGACGATGAGCGCCTGTTCCACTGGCCCCTGGGCAAACGCCCGGACGATCATCCGGAGCTTAGCGAATTAGGGCTGTAGCAATGGCACTCTCCGCGCAGTCGCGTGGGGAGTTTGTATCCACCGCAATATTATTGCGGCATCAGTACGGAAGCCACGCTCAGTAGAAAAATAGCAATCATCACAAGACTCATGATAATTACCGCTAGACGGGCGCTGCGCAAAGTCCTGGTCATTATGAATATCCTCACTGAGAAAAATAGTGACGTAACAGCGCCGTAGCGAACACGCCAATAATAACGGTCACCGGCATGGAAAAACGAATAGCGGCAATAAATGAGATCCCCAGGCCGATTAAATCAATAAAATTACCTGAGGCAAAATACGGGGCGATAAACGCCAGCATGACGCACCCAGGGGATGAACGCAGCACCGTCATTGCACCCGGCGTCAGCGTACGGTTCCGTAAAATAAGCCATGCGGAGATGCGCGTTAAATAGGTCGTTGCCGTCATCAATACGATGGCAAACAGCGTTTGTTGATCCGGCATTATTTCTCCCCCCACCGCCAGGCCACCGCCAACCCGGCCAGAGGCCCGGCGATAACGTACCAGACGCCGGGGATAAGGTGATATACCGCCACGGCCACCAGCAGACTGCTCAGCCACGGCAGCGCTTTGCAAACCCCGCGCCACATGCCCCGGACCAGCACCAGAAACACCGCCGGGAACGCCATATCAAAACCATAACGGTTAACATCGCCCAGCACCGGTCCCACCAGTGCGCCAAGGGCAGTGAAACCCACCCACATGGCATAAAACGACAGCGACGCACCAAGATAATAAGGCAGACTAAAACTGAGCATTCCACGCCCGGCGCGCTTTTGCGCATCGCTGTAGCTCAATGCCCAACTCTCGTCAGTCATCAAAAACAGCGCCGGGAGCACCTTGCGTTTCGGAAAACGCGCCAGCAGTGGCACCAGCGTCGCCCCCATCAGAATATGTCGGCTATTCACCAGAAAGGTCACGGCCACAATTAATAGAATATGCGGTGGATTGGTCCAGATTTGTATTGCTGCAAATTCAGAGCCCCCGGCAAAATTAAGCCCGGTCATTAACGGTACTTCAAAATGATTTAAGCCCTTATGACTCGCCTGTGCACCAAGCACCAGTGCGAAAGGAATAACGCCAAGTAATACCGGCAGTCCTTCTTTAATCCCACGACGAAATTCAGCCCCCACGGAATCATTTTGTGCGGACGTGTTTGGTCCGTCCGCAATAACGGAAATATCTTTTATGCTCATATTGAATGCCTGTTTCGGATGCGGCTTTAGCTGGCATTAGCATAGAATGCGTGACACTATTAGTAAATATATATAGTGTCACATTACACTTAGGTAATCAGATGCGCGAACGATCCCCCTGGCAGCCACGGCTTGCAGCACAGATAACATCCCCCACCGAACGGCTGGTACAGGCTTTATCGGAAGATATTCTTTCCGGCCTACTGCCCTACGGCGCACGTTTACCGGCGCATCGGGATCTCGCGGATACCCTGAGTATTGGCCTCGGCACGGTGACAAAGGCCTACGGGATACTCGAAAAGCGCGGCCTGGTCCGCAGCGTTAAGGGAAGCGGGATGTTTGTCGCACTGGCAAACGCGCGTAGCGCAGAGGTTATCGATCTTTCGCAGAATACGCCGCCTGCCGCTCTGACGGCGCGTTCGCTCGGCGCGACGCTCACCGCCATCGCACGCCGGCCGGATATGGATATGTTTAACTTTTATGCCCCTCCCGCCGGTCATGATGAGCACCGTCGACTACTGGCGCGTTGGTTCACCCAGCTTGGCGTTGAGGCCGATGCCGAACAGCTCATTATCACCAGCGGCGCGCAGCACGCACTGTCGGTGGCGCTCTCCACCGTCTGCAAACCGTTCAGTACGCTGTACGTTGAGGCGCAGACCTATTCCGGACTGATTCAGCTTTCACGGTTGCTTAATCTGACGCTGGTCGGCATCCCGATGGATGATGACGGTATGGATGCCAAGGCGTTGGCAGCCGCGCTCGACGCCCGCGGTGAACACAACGCGGCGGTGTATGTGACTCCGCTGCTGCAAAGCCCTTCGACGCGGGTGATGAGCCTGACGCGTCGTCATGAACTGGTGCGCGTTTGCCGAGAACGGAAGCTGTTTATCATTGAAGATGATGTTTATCGGCTGACCCGCAATATCGCCATACCGCAAATCACCCGTCTGGCACCAGATATCACCCTGTATGTAAATAGCCTGTCGAAGATCCTGAATCCGGCGCTTAGAATTGGTGGGCTTCTGCTGCCCAAGGCGCTCTACGCGCAGGGGGAATCGATGCTCAGAACAACGGCTATCATGGTTTCGCCGCTGAGCTGCGCCATTATGGAGCAGTGGCTGCTGGACGGTACCGCCGAAACCGTCACCCTTGCCATTGAGCAAGAAACCGCGCGGCGATACGCGCTGGCGCTCGATATTCTGGGCGAAGACCTGTACCACTCAGGGCTGCCAAGCTTCCACCTCTGGCTGCCACTCCCCCGGGAAAACGTACACCCTTTCTACGAGGCAGCGCTTGCCGCCGGTATTAAAGTGACGTCGCCTGCCTCAACGGAGGTGACACCGTTCGCCGATCAGGCGGGGATTCGGTTGTGTATTGGTGGGCCGGATATGGAGCAGTTGACTCAGGCGCTATTGATTATTAAGCGGGTTATCACCCAGCTTAAACGTCCAGCGGCGCTGAATTACCCGGTCTGAGGAAGATCCGGGTCGTCAACAGCAGGCTACCGTTCAAAATCGTGGCGCTATGCCATACTTCGGTGTTTTGATATTGGCAGCCCATACCTTGATATCATTTTGCAGCAATAGTGTGAAATCGGACTTGAGATGATTCACCATCTCATTGATTTGTTGCGAATCGTTTACGGCAAAGTGTTCAATCTTATTCTTGCCAATTGATACACAGCTGTACCTGGCTGGGATATTTTTACCATTGACATTAAACGCTTTATTCCCCGTACCACAGGCGCCCTCCGACATGTAAGAAACCAGCATATTGGCGCCATTCCGCCCAGGCTGAGCAATACTCAGCATGACCGGGAATCCCTCTGATGTCTGCGTCATGTCATAAAAGATGGCATTTTTTGAATACCAGGTATTGTACTCCCGCTCCAAAGGTTCTGAATGTGAAATTGGAGAAATAAAAAATAGCGCAATGAGTGTAATAGCATGAATTTTCATAGACATTGCCCTTATTGATTTTCATGTTCATTATTCAGATCAGCACAAAAACGACAACGAATTAAGATTATTCCTACTATTTTTGGCAGTGTGGGCTGGGCTGTTTACTCAACGCTGGCTCCAGAAGATCACCCGCCCTACTACGCGTATGCACATAAATGCTAAAAATGCCCCTGCTGCACTCCCAAGCGATTGTAAAAGCATCTATTTTTCAACACTTTTAACTGGTTACAACCCTGTTGTATAATGGTTTGCACTTTAACTAAAAAATGAGTGCGATCATGATTGATACCAACCTGCCTTTAACCGATGTACACCGCCATCTTGATGGTAATATCCGCGCCCAGACCATCCTCGAACTTGGCCGCCAGTACAATCTCGCGCTCCCTGCTACTACGCTTGAAACCCTGCTGCCCCACGTGCAGGTGACCAGCAATGAACCCGATCTGGTGAGCTTCCTGAGCAAACTTGACTGGGGCGTGAAGGTTCTGGCTTCTCTGGACGCCGTACGCCGCGTCGCCTATGAGAACATTGAAGATGCAGCCCGCAACGGCCTGCACTACGTTGAACTGCGTTTTTCTCCGCGCTATATGGCAATGACCCACCAGTTACCGGTTGACGGCGTGGTTGAAGCGGTCATTGCGGGCGTAAAAGAAGGCTGCAAAACCTTTCACGTCGAAGCGCGTCTTATCGGCATTATGAGTCGAACTTTCGGCGAAGCAGCCTGCGAAGAAGAGCTCAATGCCCTGCTGGCACACCGTGACGGTATTACCGCGCTCGACCTGGCCGGCGATGAGCTGGGCTTCCCGGGACATCTGTTCCTGAACCACTTTACCCGTGCGCGCGATGCGGGCTGGCGCATCACCGTTCACGCGGGCGAAGCGGCAGGCCCGGAAAGCATCTGGCAGGCCATTCGCGACCTCGGCGCTGAGCGTATTGGCCACGGCGTGAAGGCCATTCAGGATCCGGCACTGATGGATTTCCTCGCGGAAAAACGCATCGGCATTGAATCATGCCTGACCTCCAACATTCAGACCAGCACCGTGCCGTCGCTGGCGCAGCATCCGCTGAAAACGTTCCTTGAACACGGCGTGCTGGCAAGCATCAACACCGATGATCCGGCAGTTCAGGGCATTGATATTCAGCACGAGTATCACACAGCCGCCCCGGCGGCAGGCTTAAGCCCGGCACAGATTCGTCAGGCGCAGATCAATGGTCTGGAAATGGCGTTCCTTTCCGCTGCCGAAAAACAGGCGCTTATCGCCCGCGTTAAACAGGCATAAAAAAATCCCGGCAGGAATACCTGCCGGGATTGCTCAATGCTCTAACGATTACACTAACGTCAGCGCCGCACGGTGCTTCGCCGATTCCATCCCCAGCTCAATCAATTCCATAATCTGGATCGCCTGACCGGCCGGTACCGGATTCTCACCGATGCCGTTCAATGCATCACGAATTGCCGCGTAGTACGCAGGATAGTTACCCGGCTGCGTCAACAGCGTCGTTTCCACCCGCGTTTCACCGTCCACCGTCGTTAGCACGCCATCGCGCATATCGTAGCCCCAGTCGGCCTGCGGCAGACGCTCCCCGCTTTTCAGGCGATCTTCCTGTGGGTCGAGGCCAAACTTCACATAGCTTGCCTCGGAACCGTGGATGATATAACGCGCCGTTTCCGCCGCCGCCAGTAGCGTGCCGTGCAGCACGACGCGACGCTGTGGATAGGTTAACACCGCATGGAAGTAGTCCGTTGACTGTGCCCCGGGGCGCAACTGGCCGAGATCGACATACAGGCTTTGTGGTAAACCAAACAGGGTGACAGCCTGATCCAGAAGATGTGGGCCTAAGTCATACCAGATGCCGCTGCCCAGCCCGGCCTGCTCACGCCAGCGGGCGCGCACCTGCGGACGGTAGCGGTCGAAATGCGATTCAAAGTGAGCGATATCGCCCAGCTTACCTTCATTGATCAACGCTTTCACCGTCAGGAAGTCGCTATCCCAGCGGCGGTTATGGAACACCGACAGCAGTTTGCCCTGCTGTTTAGCAAGCGTATCCAGTTCACGCGCTTGTGACAGTGTCACGGTAAACGGTTTATCCACCACCACGTTTTTGCCAGCTTCCAGCGCCGCTTTCGCTAACGGGAAATGGGTATCATTCGGCGTCGGAATAACAATCAGGTCGATATCCGGATTGGTAAACAGCGCGGTCGGGTCGGAGACCACCTGTACTGCTGGCCAGTCGGCGTGAACCTTGCTGGCATCGCTGCTGGAGACGACGGCAAGCTCCATCCCCGGTGTGCCGCTGATGAGCGGAGCGTGAAATGTCTTACTGGCATAGCCATAACCCACTAATCCAACACGGATTTGGTCACTCATATGTCGCCTCACTTCTCTATTTGGTGTGCTTTAAACTGATTTTGTAATCGATTTCTTTATTTGAACTCATCTGAAGGTTCCATACAACAGTTTAATAACATTATGGCTTATCAGAACTCTAATTGATGAAATAACCACCGCCTGTCGAAACGATTCGGCTGAAAACTTGCGTTGTGACGCAGGCACGCTAAGATCTTGCTCTGGCTCTCTTTTATCAATGGACTGTAAGTATAATTTCATGACTTCCGTAATGACGCGTATTGTTGAATTAATTGGTTGGATTATTTTGGGTTTCTCCGTTCTGCTTCTGTTTGTGGCGCACCACATCGATAACTACCAGCCGCCGGAACCCACTACCGCGACGCTGCAAAAAAATGTCCCGCCGTCATCGTAAAAGAGTGATTCAGATCTCATCAATGGAACCGGTTTCAGAAACCGGTTGCTCCCCTTGAAAGCACTCCTTACACTCGTGTTATCACACAGGTAAGGAGTGTTATATGTCTGCTTTTCCCCCAAATTTTCTCTGGGGAGCTGCCACGGCAGCGTACCAGGTTGAAGGTGCACATAATGAAGACGGTAAGGGCCCGTCTATCTGGGATATTTTCTCCCACCAGCCAGGGACAACCTATCAGGGTACAAACGGCGACGTTGCCGTCGATCACTACCATCGCGTAAAAGAAGACGTCCAGTTAATGGCGGAAATGGGGCTGCAAAGCTACCGTTTCTCTATCTCATGGCCCCGCCTGCTGCCGAACGGCCGGGGCGAGATCAACGAAGCCGGGGTGAAGTTTTACAGCGATCTGATTGATGACCTGTTAGCACATAATATTGAACCCATGATTACGCTCTATCATTGGGATCTCCCGCAGGCGCTTCAGGACGAAGGCGGCTGGGAAGCCCGCTCCACGGCCGAAGCATTCGAAGAGTACGCGCGTCTGTGCTATGCCCGTTTTGGTTCCCGCGTGAAGAAATGGGCCACCTTCAACGAAACGATCGTCTTTATCGGTCACGGTTACATTACCGGTAGCCACCCCCCTTCCGTACGTAACCCTGCGCGCGCTATTCAGGCCTGCCACCACGTCTTTATCGCTCACGCGATGGCGGTCAAAGCGTTCCGTGGGATGCGAATCAACGGTGAAATTGGTTTTGTTAACGTGCTGCAACCGCACTCCGCGCTGACCGATAGCCCGGAAGACCAAGCCGCTACCGAGCTGGCGGACGCTATCCATACTCACTGGTTCTACGATCCGGTGCTGAAAGGCCGCTACCCTGATGAGCTGCTCGCGCAATCTCAGGCCCTTTGGGGTGTACCGCGCTTTGCGCCGGGAGATGATGAACTGCTGCGCAAAAACCGCTGCGATTTTATCGGCCTGAACTACTATCGTCGTGAAACCGTCTCTGCGACACCGCCAAAAGAGAAAGTCAGCGGCGAGCAAGGCGTTGAAGGATTGTTCTATTTCGTCCGCAATCCGGAAAGCGTCTACACCGAATGGGGCTGGGAGATTTGGCCTCAGGGGTTAACCGACGGCATCATGATGATCAAAGAACGTTACGGTGATATTCCTATCTATATTACCGAGAACGGCCTGGGTGCCGTCGACCCTATCGTCGATGGCGAAGTGGTTGATACCCCGCGTATCGATTTCTTACGCGTTCATATCGAGGCGCTGGAAAAAGCCATTGCGCTTGGCGCCGACGTTCGCGGTTATTATCCGTGGTCGTTTATCGATCTGCTGAGCTGGCTAAACGGTTACAAAAAACAATACGGTTTTGTTTATGTCGACCATAAGCAAAATCTGATGCGTAAACGTAAAAAAAGCTTCTTCTGGTATAAAGACGTGATTGCCAGCCGCGGTGAGAATCGTTAATTTCACTTTGTCAGGGCGCGCCAAGCGCCCTGACAGCCTAAAAAAGCACATTTTATGTATCGAAATCAATAAGGACATTTTCTGTTATTGTAATTCCCGCCTATAAGCCAAATAATCCAGGCTATCCTGCTGAGGTTTAGTCGTATACGCTGAACTCTCAATAAAAGCAGATGTCGATATACCTATTGGCTGCACTGACCCCATTATCCGCATCGTATTCCAGACCGCTCTGACGGCCTGAAGCACGCTGTACGGTGAGCCCCAACATTATAAAATGGATACCCTTAAATGACCGTTCTGGATTATTTATTAAAATTCCGTAAAGTCAGTTCGCTGGACACGCTTGAAAAACTCTACGATCACCTGAACTACTCACTGACCAACACCGAAGAAATTATCAATATGTATCGCGCTGCGGACCATCGTCGGGCGGAACTGGTCTCCGGCGGGCGACTGTTCGATGTGGGTCAGGTGCCAAAATCCGTTTGGCGATTCGTGCAATAGTAGTTTTTTCCAGAGCGCCAGTTGCTTATACTCCTCGGCCTGTATTTTTTCCTCTTCACTGGCGCTGATTTTCAGGAGACACAATGTCGGATAATTCTGCGGAACGTATCGGCGGATGGCTGCTTGGCCCGCTGGCCTGGCTGATTGTTCAGTTAATAAGCATCTGCATCACGTTAGTTAAATTTGGCTACGTCCTGCTGACACCGAACACCTTGAGTCTGATTAAAGAGATGGGGGCGGCCAATATTACCCTGCTCGCCCTTTCCTTCTTGTCGTTCGTCGCCATGTGCTATTACACGCTGTGGCTAACTATCGCCTTCTTCAAGCGCCGCCATAACGTGCCAAAACACTACATTATCTGGCTGATGATTGGCGTCCTGCTGGCGGTGAAAGCCTTCGCCTTCTCGCCGATTTCTGACGACCTTGCCGTACGACAGCTGCTGCTTCCACTGCTGGCCGCCGCGCTGATTGTGCCGTACTTCAAGCGTTCGCAGCGGGTAAAACGCACCTTTACCAACGCGTAATACCCCCACACTTAGCCTGTTGTCGCTTGAGACACTTTGTCAGATAATAGGCAGCTTTTTTTGTTACAGGTCGAATGATGTCTGACTATTTATTGCTCTTTATCGGTACCGTGCTGGTAAATAACTTCGTCCTGGTGAAGTTCCTGGGGCTCTGCCCGTTTATGGGCGTTTCCAAAAAGCTGGAAACGGCTATGGGGATGGGCCTGGCGACCACCTTCGTGATGACGCTGGCCTCTATTTGCGCCTGGCTTATCGATACCTGGATACTGATCCCGCTGGATTTGGTTTACCTGCGCACGCTGGCGTTTATTCTGGTCATCGCCGTAGTCGTCCAGTTCACCGAAATGGTGGTGCGTAAAACCAGCCCGGCGCTCTATCGCCTGCTGGGTATTTTCCTGCCGCTTATCACCACCAACTGCGCCGTCCTCGGCGTGGCGCTGCTGAACATCAACCTCGGCCACAATTTCCTGCAGTCGGCGCTGTACGGTTTTTCTGCCGCGGTCGGCTTCTCGCTGGTTATGGTGTTGTTCGCGTCCATTCGCGAGCGTCTGGTGGTCTCCGACGTTCCCGCGCCGTTTCGCGGCAACGCCATTGCGCTGATTACCGCTGGTTTAATGTCATTAGCCTTTATGGGCTTTAGTGGGCTGGTGAAGTTGTAATGATGACCTTCTGGATTGCTGTCGCTGCAATCAGCCTGTTAGGGCTGATTTTTGGCGTCATTTTGGGTTATGCCTCGCGCCGTTTTGCCGTTGAGGATGATCCGGTAGTTGAAAAAATTGATGAACTGCTGCCGCAGAGCCAGTGCGGCCAGTGCGGTTACCCCGGCTGCCGCCCGTACGCGGAAGCGGTCAGCAACGGTGAAAAAATTAACTGCTGCGCGCCCGGTGGTGAAGCCGTGATGCTGAAAATTGCCACGTTGCTGAACGTTGACCCGCAGCCCATCGGTGGTGACGAAGCGGCCGCTGAGCCAGCGCGCATGCTTGCCATCATTGATGAAAATAACTGTATCGGTTGTACCAAGTGCATTCAGGCTTGCCCGGTAGACGCCATTATTGGCGCGACCCGCGCCATGCATACGGTGGTCAGCGACCTGTGCACCGGCTGTAACCTGTGCGTGGCCCCTTGCCCAACGCAGTGTATCGAGTTACGCCCTGTCGAAACGACAACCGACAGCTGGAAGTGGGATCTGCACACTATCCCGGTACGAAACATTCCTGTGGAACGCCATGCTTAAGCTATTCTCCGCCTTCAGAAAAGACAAAATCTGGGATTTCGACGGAGGCATTCATCCGCCTGAAATGAAAACCCAGTCAAACGGCACGCCGCTGCGCCAGGTTCCCCTTGCCCAGCGCTTTGTTATTCCGTTGAAGCAGCACATTGGCGCAGAAGGTGAACTCAGCGTGAAGCTTGGGGATCACGTGCTCCGTGGTCAGCCGTTAACCCGCGGCTGGGGACGCATGCTGCCGGTCCACGCACCGACTTCCGGAACGGTGGTCGCCATTGAGCCTCATGCTACCGCCCACCCTTCCGCACTGCCGGAAATGAGCGTCATTATTGACGCCGATGGCGAAGACCGCTGGATAACCCGCGACGGCTGGAGTGATTACAAAAACCATAGCCGCGACGCGCTTATCGAACGTATCCACCAGTTTGGCGTTGCCGGTTTAGGCGGCGCAGGCTTCCCGACGGGCAACAAACTGCGCGGCGGCGGCGATAAAATCACCACGCTGATTATTAACGCCGCCGAGTGCGAGCCGTACATCACCGCTGACGATCGCCTGATGCAGGACTGCGCGGCGCAGATTGTCGAAGGGATTCAGATCCTCGCGCATATCCTGCAGCCGCAGCAGGTGCTTATCGGCATCGAAGATAATAAACCGCAGGCGATTTCGATGATGCGCGCGGTGCTCGCGGGCTGTCACGGTATTAGCCTACGCGTGATCCCAACCAAATACCCTTCCGGCGGCGCAAAACAGCTGACGCAAATTCTGACCGGTAAACAGGTTCCGCACGGCGGCCGTTCGTCGGATATTGGCGTATTGATGCAGAACGTCGGCACCGCCTATGCGGTCAAACGCGCGGTCATCGACGGCGAACCGCTGACCGAACGCGTGGTCACGCTGACCGGTGAATCGGTTGGCCAACCTGGTAACGTCTGGGCGCGTCTGGGCACGCCGGTACAGCATCTGCTCAAACATGCCGATTTTTGCCCGACCAGCGATCAGATGGTGATCATGGGTGGCCCGCTGATGGGCTTTACCCTGCCCTGGCTTGATGTACCGGTGGTCAAAATCACCAACTGTCTGCTGGCCCCTTCCGCCGCTGAAATGGGCGAGCCGGAAGAGGAGAAAGGCTGCATTCGCTGTAGCGCCTGCGCCGATGCCTGTCCGGCTGATCTGTTGCCGCAGCAGCTGTACTGGTTCAGCAAAGGCCAGCAGCACGATAAAGCCACGGCGCACAACCTTTCTGACTGCATCGAGTGCGGTGCCTGCGCGTGGGTCTGCCCAAGCAGCATTCCGTTGGTGCAGTACTTCCGTCAGGAAAAGGCCGAAATCAGCGCCATTCGTCAGGAAGAGCAGCGCGCAGTAGAAGCCAAGGCCCGTTTCGAAGCGCGCCAGCAGCGTCTGGAACGCGAGAAAGCCGCCCGTGAAGAGCGCCATAAAAAAGCGGCCGTTCAGCCTGCTGCCAAAGATCAGGATGCCATTCATGCGGCACTGGCTCGCGTACGAGAAAAACAGCAACAGGCCGCGCAGCCGATTGTGATTCAGGCTGGTGCCGTGCCGGATAACAGCGCAGTGGCGGCCGCCCGTGAAGCGCGTAAAGCTCAGGCTCGCGCCGCGCAGGCTGAAAAACAGCAGGCGACGGTTGAAGCGGTCGACCCGCGTAAAGCCGCGGTTGAAGCGGCTATTGCTCGCGCCAAAGCGCGCAAAGCGGCCCCGGCTGAAGCAGCAGAACCTGCTGCTGCCGCTGACGAGGCTAACGACCCGCGCAAAGCTGCCGTTGAAGCCGCCATCGCGCGTGCCAAAGCACGTAAAGTGGCACAATCAGTTGAAGCACCAGCCGTTACCGTTGAAGAGACAGCGGTCGACCCGCGTAAAGCTGCCGTTGAGGCCGCCATCGCGCGAGCCAAAGCGCGCAAAGCAGCCGCACCGGATGTGAACAAGCCAGCCGCCAACGACGACCCACGCAAAGCCGCCGTTGCTGCCGCTATTGCCCGTGTTCAAGCCAGGAAAGCCGCTCAGGCCGTTAACGAGGATTAAATGGTTTTCAAAATCGCAAGTTCCCCTTATACCCACAACCATCGCCAGACGTCGCGCATTATGATGCTGGTGGTCATAGCCGCACTGCCCGGCATTGTGGTCCAGAGCTGGTTTTTTGGTTGGGGAACCATCATTCAACTGGTTCTCGCTATTCTTACCGCCTGGCTTGCCGAGTCGCTGGTGCTCCGCCTGCGCAAGCAAAACATTGGCCAGACGCTCGCCGATAACTCCGCGCTACTGACCGGCCTGCTGCTGGCCATCAGTATTCCGCCGTTTGCCCCGTGGTGGATGGTGGTACTCGGTACCGTGTTTGCCGTGATTATTGCTAAGCAACTCTATGGCGGCCTGGGCCAGAACCCGTTTAACCCGGCGATGATTGGCTACGTGGTGCTGCTGATCTCCTTCCCGGTTCAGATGACCTCCTGGTTGCCGCCGCACGATATCGCCGCCAACGTGCCGGGCTTTATGGACGCGCTGCAGGTGATCTTCAGCGGTCATACCCCCGCAGGTCAGGACATGACGGCGTTGAAGATGGGGGTCGATGGCATAAGCCAGGCGACGCCGCTCGATACCTTCAAAACGTCGCTTCATGCCGGACATCCTGTAGATGAGATCCTGAAATCGTCGATTTATCACGGTGCGCTGGCCGGTGCCGGCTGGCAGTGGGTCAACGTGGCCTATCTGGTCGGCGGCCTGTTCCTGCTGTGGCAAAAAGCGATTCGCTGGCATATTCCAGTCAGCTTCCTGGTGAGTCTGGCCGTCTGCTCAACG
Organism: Kluyvera sp. CHPC 1.2972; assembly: GCF_036759925.1. Taxonomy (NCBI): domain Bacteria; kingdom Pseudomonadati; phylum Pseudomonadota; class Gammaproteobacteria; order Enterobacterales; family Enterobacteriaceae; genus Kluyvera; species Kluyvera sp. CHPC 1.2972. Next base: position 33,158 of record NZ_JAPKIB010000003.1, read on the forward strand.
CTCGGCTGGCTGTTCCACCCGGAAAGCGTCGCCTCGCCGCAGATGCATCTACTTTCTGGCGCGACCATGCTGGGTGCGTTCTTTATTCTTACTGACCCGGTCACCGCCTCCACGACCAACCGAGGTCGTCTTATCTTTGGTGCGCTAGCGGGCCTGCTGGTCTGGCTGATTCGCAGCTTCGGCGGCTACCCGGACGGCGTGGCGTTTGCCGTGCTGTTAGCTAACATCACCGTCCCGCTGATTGATTACTACACGCGACCGCGCGTTTACGGACACCGCTGAGGATTCACATGTTAAAGACCATGCGTAAACACGGTGTCACGCTGGCGCTGTTCGCAGCCGGTTCTACCGGGCTGACGGCGGCAATCAACCAGTTAACCAAGCACACCATCGACGACCAGGCCGAGAAGCAGCAAAACGCCCTGTTCCAGCAGGTGATCCCGGTAGGCAGCTATAATAATGACCTGTTGAAGAGCTGCTTTGTGGTGGAAGCCCCGGCGCTCGGCAAAGGCGCGCATAAGGTTTATATCGCCCGTCAGGACGATAAGCCGGTCGCCGCCGTACTCGAAGCCACCGCACCGGACGGCTATTCCGGCGCTATTCAGCTGTTGGTGGGTGCCGATTTTAACGGTACCGTGCTCGGTACCCGCGTGACCGAGCACCACGAAACGCCCGGGCTGGGCGATAAAATAGAGCTTCGCCTGTCTGACTGGATAACCTTCTTCGCCGGTAAAAAAATCAACGGTGCGAACGATAGCCAGTGGGCAGTGAAGAAAGACGGCGGTCAGTTCGACCAGTTCACCGGGGCGACCATAACCCCTCGTGCGGTAGTGAATGCGGTAAAACGCGCAGGGCTGTATGCCCAAACGCTGCCCGACCAACTGTCACAACTGCAAGCCTGTGGAGGATAAACGATGAGCGAAGTTAAAGAGGTTATTGTCCAGGGGCTATGGAAGAATAACTCCGCGCTGGTTCAGCTTTTAGGCATGTGTCCGCTGTTGGCAGTCACCTCAACCGCCACTAACGCCCTCGGTTTAGGCCTTGCCACGACGCTAGTGCTGACCTTGACTAACCTGGCCATCTCCAGCCTACGCCGTTGGACGCCGGCGGAAATTCGTATCCCCATCTACGTGATGATTATTGCGTCGGTGGTCAGCGCCGTGCAGATGCTGATCAACGCCTATGCGTTCGGCCTGTACCAGTCGCTGGGGATCTTTATCCCGCTTATCGTCACCAACTGTATCGTCGTAGGGCGCGCAGAAGCGTTTGCAGCCAAAAAAGGGCCGGCGCTGTCAGCGCTGGACGGTTTTGCTATCGGCATGGGCGCCACCTGCACCATGTTTGTACTCGGTTCCATCCGTGAACTTCTCGGTAACGGCACGCTGTTTGACGGCGCGGATGGGCTGTTGGGCAACTGGGCGAAATCGCTGCGTATTGAAGTCTTCCATACCGACACCCCTTTCCTGCTGGCGATGCTGCCACCGGGTGCGTTTATCGGCCTGGGAATGCTGCTGGCTATCAAATATCTTATCGATGAACGGACTAAGAAACGCCATGCTCAGCAGGTTATTGCCGCCGATAGCGTGAACGTAGATGGGGCCGAGAAAGCCTGATGAACAAAACCAAGCGTCTTGAAATATTGACTCGACTGCGGGACAACAATCCGCACCCGACCACCGAACTCAACTTTACTTCACCGTTCGAGTTGTTGATTGCGGTTCTGCTCTCCGCTCAGGCGACGGACGTGAGCGTCAACAAAGCGACCGCCAAACTTTACCCGGTAGCGAACACCCCGCAGGCGATGCTCGATTTGGGCGTCGATGGCGTGAAGGCGTACATCAAGACGATTGGCCTGTTCAACAGCAAAGCGGAGAACGTCATCAAGACCTGCCGCATGCTGCTGGAACTGCACGGCGGTGAAGTTCCGGAAGACCGGGCGGCGCTGGAAGCACTACCGGGTGTTGGGCGTAAAACGGCGAATGTGGTATTAAACACCGCTTTTGGCTGGCCCACCATCGCCGTCGATACGCACATCTTCCGCGTCTGTAACCGCACGCAGTTTGCACCAGGCAAGAACGTTGAACAGGTGGAGGAGAAGCTGCTGAAAGTGGTTCCCGCCGAGTTTAAGGTCGACTGCCACCACTGGCTCATTCTGCACGGCCGTTACACCTGCATCGCCCGTAAGCCGCGCTGCGGTTCCTGTATCATCGAAGATCTGTGTGAATTTAAAGAGAAAGTGGAGCTGTAGTCCATTTTTTGCGGCGTGGCAAATCGGTCCGCCGCCCCCTTTCGAGTGACTAGACCGCGTTTAATCCCATCTAATTATTCATTTTTTGGCATATCCAACGCCTATATAACACTTTTACAGATTAAACAGGCCATCACTAACGAAATTTTCTATACAAAAACTGACCAGATCATCACCACAACATGGTGTTGCATTTATGTTTATTTACGAGCATTTCGCTTACATCATTAGGATGAATCCTCCGTAACGCACAATATGATCATCCAGTTATTTTTCAGAATCCAGCCTATATCACTATATGAAAGCGCAATCAGCAGAAGATATCGTTAAATTGCCGTTTTTGCCCCTCTATTTCAGAATAAAAAACCGCTTAATTTTAAAGCGTGAAATTTAACGCTAAATAACATTTATATGTCTGGTTAATTATTCCACTCTTTTTATTTGTAACGGAGTATTACAAAGGCCTTGTCTGAAAGCGCAGGATAGTGAACATTACTTCCCGTTTCCCTCCAGAATAACTATAAGGTGGATGCCAATGAGCACTCCGCCCAGTACACCCCCCATTAGAATGGGATGTAAATAAGAGGTATATGTGTCTACTGCAAACAATAAACCAACTGAAAGCGTCAGTTTAAACGCCTTCAAACAACCTAAAGCGTTCTATCTCATCTTCTCTATCGAGTTATGGGAGCGTTTTGGTTTCTACGGCCTGCAAGGCATTATGGCCGTTTACCTGGTTAAACAGCTGGGTATGTCAGAAGCAGATTCCATCACGCTGTTCTCTTCCTTTAGTGCATTAGTGTACGGTCTGGTTGCTATCGGCGGCTGGCTGGGCGACAAAGTACTGGGTACGAAACGCGTGATTATGCTGGGTGCCGTGGTGCTGGCTATCGGCTATGCGCTGGTCGCATGGTCTGGTCACGATGCAGGCATCGTTTATATGGGTATGGCGGCAATCGCCGTGGGTAATGGCCTGTTTAAAGCCAACCCGTCTTCCCTGCTCTCTACCTGCTATGCCAAAGACGACCCGCGTCTGGACGGTGCATTCACCATGTACTACATGTCCGTGAACATCGGTTCGTTCTTCTCCATGCTGGCAACGCCATGGCTGGCCGCAAAATACGGCTGGAGCACCGCGTTCGCGCTGAGCGTCGTCGGTATGCTGATCACCGTGGTTAACTTCGCTTTCTGCCAGCGTTGGGTTAAACAGTACGGTTCCAAGCCTGACTTCGAGCCGATCAACTACCGCAACCTGCTGCTGACTATCGTTGGCGTTGTGATTCTGGTTGCTGTTGCCACCTGGCTGCTGCACAACCAGGGCATCGCACGTATGGTTCTGGGCGTGATTGCGCTGGGTATCGTGTTCATCTTTGGTAAAGAAACCTTCGCGATGAGCGGTGCGCCACGTCGTAAAATGATCGTAGCATTCATCCTGATGCTCGAAGCGATTATCTTCTTCGTGTTGTACAGCCAGATGCCGACCTCGCTGAACTTCTTCGCGATTCGTAACGTTGAGCACTCCATTCTGGGTATCGCGTTCGAACCGGAACAGTATCAGGCACTGAACCCATTCTGGATCATCATCGGTAGCCCAATTCTGGCCGCTATCTATAACAAGATGGGCGACAACCTGCCAATGCCGACCAAGTTCGCAATTGGTATGGTGCTGTGCTCCGGTGCCTTCCTGGTGCTGCCGCTGGGCGCGAAATTCGCCTCCGACGCGGGTATCGTTTCCGTTAACTGGCTGATCATCAGCTACGGCCTGCAGAGCATCGGTGAACTGATGATTTCTGGTCTGGGTCTGGCGATGGTGGCACAGCTGGTTCCACAGCGTCTGATGGGCTTCATCATGGGTAGCTGGTTCCTGACGACTGCCGGTGCGAACATCATCGGTGGTTACGTTGCAGGCCAGATGGCGGTTCCGGAAGATGTGACTGACCCACTGATGTCTCTGAACATTTATGGCCACGTATTCCTGCAGATTGGTGTCGCAACGGCCATTATTGCCGTGCTGATGCTGCTGACCGCTCCGAAACTGAACCGTATGACTCAGGACGACGCAAAACCTGCTGCTGACGGTAAAGTCGCTTCCGCATAACGTCATCGGGAAACGAATAAATATTTAGGCCGCTAACTTCTGTTAGCGGCTTTTTTTTTATCGCTTCAGGCACGAACATACCTCCATATCCCTCGGCTGCCCTTCGGCTGAGGGAAAACAAAAATAACCAAGTCTGAAGGAGTTACCCATGAAATTGTTCTACAAACCCGGCGCCTGTTCCCTTGCATCGCACATCACGTTGAGGGAGAGCGGAAAGGACTTCACGCTTATCGGCGTCGACCTGATGCACAAACGTATGGAAAACGGTGACGATTTCCTGAAGGTCAACCCGAAAGGCCAGGTTCCTGCGCTGCTGCTGGACGACAACACCCTGCTGACGGAAGGCGTGGCTATCATGCAGTACATCGCCGATAGCGTTGCGGATCGCCAACTGCTGGCACCGGTTGGTACCATCAATCGTTACAGAACGCTGGAATGGCTGAACTATATCGCGACAGAGCTGCACAAAGGCTTTACGCCGCTTTTCCGCCCGGATACCCCGGAAGATTACAAACCAACGGCGCGCGCGCTGCTGGATAAGAAGCTGGCCTACATCGATGAATCGCTGGCGAACGCGCAGTGGATTAGCGGTTCACGCTTCACTATTGCCGATGCCTATCTGTTTACCGTGCTGCGCTGGGCGTTTGCCGTGAAGCTGGAAATGGCGGGATACAAAAATATTGCGACCTACATGGAGCGTGTTGCGGCACGTCCTGCGGTGGCGGCAGCCATGACGGCTGAAGGTCTGAAGTAGTCGTGGTGCGTTGGCTCCCCGGAGTCAGCGCTTCGCACCTCGTCCGGGCTACAAGCTAGTGTAGCCCGGCAGAGCTTCGCGACGCCGGGAAAATTTACAGCTGAGTCGCGCTAAAACAGTGCTCTGGCTTGGCAATATGATCCTGCGCCGCCACTACCTGCAACTCATACTCGCCCATCGCTTTCGTCGTCACCATAATCTCGTACACCGCCGCGGTCACATGCTCCAGCGCGTCGCGAAGGCTAGCCCCTTGCAGCAGCTTAACCAGCAGCAGACCGCTGGTCACATCGCCCACACCGACGGGATGACGTGTCCCAAAATCGATCAACGGGCGGCTGATATGCCAGGCTTCATCCGCCGTCACCAGCAGCATTTCGAAGCGATCCTGGCTGTATCCTGCACGAGCAAGATGTTTGACCAGCACGATTTCCGGCCCCTGAGCAATCAGCTCACGCGCAGCCAGCACCGCATCATTCACATCCTTCACGTCACGACCGGCGAGAATCTCCAGCTCAATCAGATTAGGCGCGATGATATCGCTTGCTGGCATGGCATAGCGCTTATGAAATTCCGCCACGCCTGGAGCCACGATGCAGCCCTTTTCCGGGTGCCCCATAACCGGGTCGCAGAAAAATTTCGCCTTCGGGTTCGCCGCTTTGACCTGACGCACGATGCCAAGAATATGCTCGCCCTGCTCCGCAGAGCCCAGATAGCCGCTCAGCACCGCGTCACAGCGCTTCAACTGGTCGATAGCCGCAATGCCCTGCACAATCTCTGTCAGATGCGTTGGTGGCATCACGCAGCCCGTCCACTGGCCATACTGGGTATGGTTGGAAAACTGTACCGTGTTCAGCGGCCAGACGTTCGCACCAAGGCGACGCATAGGAAACTCAGCGGCGCTATTGCCCGCATGCCCAAAAACGACGTGAGATTGAATGGCGAGGATGTTGTTCATTAGCTCTACTCAAACGACAAAAAAGAAGGGGGCGTAGTTTCCCACGCCCCCTCGTTTCGGAATATTACTTCCAGCAGATCAAACAGTAATTTTTCTTACCACGGCGTAACAGGGTGTAACGACCGAAGAGAATATCGCTTTCCTGGAAGAAATATTCCGGGTCAGCCTGTTTTTCACCGTTGATGGTGACCGCGTTAGAGGCGATGGTTTTACGTGCCTGGCCGCGAGACGGCTGCAGCTCGGAGTCCACCAGCGCCTGCATCAGGTCGGCACCTTTTTCCATCTCAACCATCGGCACACCGTCCTGCGCCAGCTGCTCGAAATCTGCTTCGCTCAGCGCGCTCAGTGAACCGCTGAACAGGCTATCGGTGATGCGTTTTGCCGCCACCAGACCTTCTTCGCCATGCACCAGACGGGTAACCAGCTCGGCCAGTACGTACTGGGCGCGAGGGGCTTTACCGCTGTTTTTGTCTTCTTCTTCCAGCGCATTGATCTCTTCAATGTCCATAAAGGTGAAGAACTTCAGGAAGCGATAAACGTCGGCATCCGCGGTGTTGATCCAGAACTGGTAGAATTTGTACGGGCTGGTTTTCTTCGGATCCAGCCAGACTGCGCCACCTTCGGTCTTACCGAACTTGGTGCCATCCGCTTTGGTAATCAGCGGAACGGTCAGGCCAAATACCTGGTTCTGGTGCAGACGACGGGTCAGGTCGATACCGGAGGTGATGTTACCCCACTGGTCGGAACCGCCAATCTGTAGCGCAACGCCGTGCAGTTTGTTCAGGCAGGCAAAGTCATAACCCTGCAGCAGGTTGTAGGAAAACTCGGTGAAAGAGATGCCCTGATCGTCACGGTTAAGGCGCTGCTTCACCGCTTCTTTGTTAATCATCTGGTTAACAGAGAAGTGTTTACCGATATCACGCAGGAAGGTCAGCACGTTCATGCCGCCGAACCAATCATAGTTGTTGGCCGCGATAGCCGAGTTGTCGCCGCAGTCGAAATCGAGGAACGGTGCCACCTGTTTGCGGATTTTATCCACCCACTCCTGCACGGTATCTTCGGTATTCAGTTTACGCTCGGCCGCTTTAAAGCTTGGGTCGCCAATCAGACCGGTTGCGCCGCCGACCAGAGCAACAGGCTTATGCCCTGCCTCCTGGAAGCGTTTCAGGCATAACAAAGGAACAAGATGCCCCAAATGCAAGCTGTCGGCGGTAGGGTCGAAGCCGCAATAGAGCGCGATCGGGCCTTGCGCCAGTCGCTCTGCTAACGCTACCTCGTCCGTTACCTGGGCGACTAGCCCCCGCTCTTGCAGTTGTTTAATCAAGTTACTGCTTGCCATCAAATTCTCCATCTATATACGACTGCACCTTTGCCGGTACACGACTTTTCGCCAGACGCGAAAGCTCTATAGAATAAAGCGCTGGCGCACTCAGCGCTAGCGCTTAACACAACAAATTTCAGAGATTACGGTGCCAGACGGTCGATTTTCCAGGCATCTGCGTCGCGCTGGTATAAAAAACGATCGTGCAGGCGATGTTCACCGCCCTGCCAGAATTCCATTTGCTCAATAGAAACGCGGAAACCGCCCCAGAAACTCGGCAGCGGGACTTCGCCTTGCTGGAATTTCTGCTTCAGTTCCATGAACTTGCTTTCGAGGATACCGCGCGCGGAGATGCGGCTGGACTGCTTAGATACCCAGGCGCCGATTTGGCTGTCGCGCGGGCGGCTGTGGAAATATTTCACGACTTCGAGGGTCGACAGGCGTTCTGCCTTGCCGATAACCATCACCTGACGCTCCAGCATATGCCACGGGAACAGCAGGCTGATACGCGGGTTGTTCTCCAGCTGATGTGCCTTACGGCTACCCAGGTTGGTATAGAAAACCAGCCCTTTCTCGTCATAGTGCTTAAGCAGAACGATACGCTGATACGGCTGACCGTTTTCATCAACCGTGGCAACCACCATCGCCGTAGGGTCAGCCAGTCTGGCATCACATGCCTGGCGTAACCAACGTTCGAACAGAGGCAGCGGTTCAGCAGGAAGGTCATGGCGACGCAGGCCGCCACGGGTGTACTCACGGCGCAGATGCGCGATTTGTTGCAGATCGTCGTTATCAGACATGGCGTTTAAGAGAGTAGTCAACGGGTGGCGTTATTGTGCGCCGCCCGCCTGAAAATCTCAACGCTTGGGGTTTTGTAACTGGCAGTTATTCAACACGATGTGGTCGCGTTTGTAGACGGTTGCTTCGTTACCTTTAGACCAGAACACGTAGATCCCGTCGGTATAACGAGCGCCCGACGCGGAGATACCCTGCTGGAGATTCAGCTGCTGGTTGTCATAGATAAAGTTCACCTGCTGACGCTGATTGTTGAGATGCACGGTCAGCGGTTTTTCCTCACACTGGTATTCCAGCGTGTCGGTCTGCATGCGTTCCATAAACTGATTGTACGCGCTGCAGCCAGCGAGCATAAAAGGGAGAACAGCAATAAGTAGCTTTTTCATTGTTTTGGGCCTTCCGACATTCCTGGTCAAGGAGCGATTGTCACACTCCCGTTCAAGTTAAGTCTACCGGCCCACTGTAAAAGAAGATGTCAGTTAACTCTGATTATGCTGCGGATTTGCTGGATAAATAGCCCCTAGCACGGTCGCCGCCGAAGCTCCGGTCACCGACGGTAGATTTCCTGGCAGCCCTGCGACGGTTCGCCAGGCAAGCCAGGCAAATGCCAACGCTTCCATATCGTCGCCGCTGATCCCGTAAGCATCGGTGCTCGCCACTTCCGTTCCGGCAAGCAGACCGGCCAGACGCGCCATCACTAATGGATTACGGCTGCCGCCGCCGCAGACCAGCAGACGTTCGCATCCGCCGCTCAACATCACCTGTTCACTGATGGTCACGGCGGTCAGTTCAGTCAGCGTCGCCTGGACGTCCTGCGGACGCAGGCCCGGGTAGCGCGCCAGGAACTGCGCCAGCCAGCCGTAGTTAAAGTACTCGCGTCCCGTGCTTTTTGGTGCAGGTGCCGAGAAGTACGGGTCGCTCAGCATATCCTGCAACATCGGCAGGATAACCTTACCTTCGCTCGCCCACTCGGCATCTTTGTCGTAAGGCTTGCCGAGGCTGCGCCAGATCCATGCGTCCATCAGCATATTACCCGGGCCGGTATCAAAACCGCGCACCGGCATGCCGGGAACGAGTAAAGAGAGGTTGGCAATGCCGCCGATGTTAAGGATCATCCGACGTTCGTCAGGATGCGCCAGTAGCGCCTGGTGGAAAGCAGGCACCAGCGGCGCGCCCTGCCCACCTAGCGCCATGTCGCGGCGGCGGAAATCGCCCACCACGCTCACGCCGGTGCGGGCGGCGATAATGTTGTTATCGCCAATCTGCATCGTGTGCGGTGCCGCGCCCGTCGGCTCATGCCAGACCGTTTGTCCGTGGCAGCCGATAGCGACGATATCGTGCGCCTCAAGATGCTCCTGAGACATTAGCGCTATTACTGCTTCAGCAAACAGATTCCCCAGCCGATTGTCGAGCTGACCAAGCTGTGAAAGCGTCAGCGCCTGCCCCTGGCAGATGGCCAGCACGGCCTCTTTTAGCACTACCGGTATTGGCCAGGTGAGGCTGGCAAGCTGGGCTACGCGGCTTTCATCAATAGCCGCGAGCACGACGTCCACGCCGTCAAGACTGGTTCCTGACATCACGCCAATATATCGCCCGGATTTCATACGCCGTCCTTAGTCATCTTTGCAAAGTCAACACTGAATCATAAAGTGACACTTAATGCTATTAACTAATAATACTTTTTAACAATATACCGATCATTGACCCGCATGGTAGTTTCCCTTGCGTTTAACGTTGGTTAAGCCGTCATGGATTATTCTTTTAATAATAAATGCGGAATATATGACCGCTCGAATCAAATACCATATAATTGTTTAGTACGGATGCTCACAAGAGCGATTCTGAGTGAACTGGAGATTCATATAATGATGTTACGCGTATTGGCTGTTTCAATGATTGGTTTATCCCTGGCCGGATGTGTCAGCAACAGCGGGTTGTCAGGCGATGTTTACTCGGCATCCGAAGCGAAACAGGTCCAGAATGTGACCTACGGTACCATCGTCCACGTGCGTCCTGTCCAGATTCAGGGCGGCGATGATAGCAACGTGATCGGCGCGATTGGTGGTGCAGTTCTGGGTGGCTTCCTGGGTAACACTATCGGTGGCGGCACCGGTCGTTCCCTGGCAACTGCGGCAGGTGCCGTGGCAGGTGGCGTAGCAGGTCAAGGCGTTCAGGGTGCGATGAACAAAACTCAAGGCGTTGAGCTGGAAATTCGCAAGGATGACGGCAACACCATCATGGTGGTACAGAAACAGGGTGATACCCGCTTCTCTGCTGGTCAGCGTGTGGTTATGGCGAGCAACGGCAGCCAGGTTACCGTTTCCCCGCGTTAAGCCCCACTTCGCGTACGTGGCCGCTACGGCCACGTACCTTTCCATCACTCAGTATTATTTCTAATACTTTTTTTCAGATAATCATTTAATTCATGCCATGAATACATAAACGACATTTAGCTTATGTATTATTTGCGCGTGGACAATATTTCCTGACAGTTTATCTATTACACTCCCTGCGTATAGGGCTGGATGCCCATTGCATGCCCGGCGTTGCGTACACAGGACACATATATGCTGCTAAAATTTCCGCTACAGCGCTTTTTGATTTATCTGACCATCACCCTTATTGGCACACTTGTTCTGAATCATTTTTCGAACGCAGTTATCCGAAACGTTCCTGCCATTTCGCCAATATTGTTCCCAACGCTGACGATTTTTCTCATGGTTTTCCACACCATGATCGCCGTGTTTATGATCATGAAGTATTTGTGTGATAAACGTCGTCTCTACCTTATGCCCATCGCCTGCGCCTTTGCCAGCTCCGCACTATTGATGCTGGGAACGCTGAATAGTTACCCAGACTGGTTCCTATGCGGTGGCGTAAATGTCACGAATTATAATGATGCCCTGATCTTTTACGTATTCCGTAATATATTAATGGCACTACTATTTATGACCGCTGTCATTCTCTACGCATTTAAACAACGTGAGATGCACACCCGCAAAATCCATTTTTTCATTCTTAGCGCTATCGTTATTTTCTGCGCATTCATTATGGAATTAGCGTGGCTATATTCCAGTAACGATCCATTACTCAGCGTTGCCTTTATTGATAATCTTACCTTTATATATACTGAAATCTGGAAAGAGATTATTAGCTGGATATTGTTTGGTCTTTGGGTGATAACGCTTTTAACCATTCTGATTACAACGCAACTGCGCAATATATTCTGGTACAGCGGGGCCTTCTTCTGCGCCTGCTATATCTTCACGCTGTTTGTCCTGATGACCGGCCAGGATACCGCCAGCTACAGCTGGTATCAGGCGCGTCTGTTCGAAACGATCTCGACCCTGTTCCTTATCTTTGTCTTGTTTTGCGATGTGTTCACACTCTATCGCCAATCCAATGCGAAGTACCATGACTCGTACCAGAACTCCATCCGCGACCCGTTAACGCGACTGTACAATCGCAGCTATTTCTACGACTCGTTCACCGCGCTGCTACCCACCATTGCTAACGGCCAGCCGGTGTCGGTGATCGTCAGCGATCTGGACCACTTTAAGCGCATTAATGACAAATATGGTCACCTGCAGGGCGACAAGGTGATTCAGTTCGTGGCGAAAGTGCTGCAGGATTCGGTGCGGCAAAATGACGTTGCCGCACGTATCGGCGGCGAGGAGTTTGCCCTGCTGCTGGTCAACACCTCTCCAGAAGTGGCACGAACAATTGCCGAGCGTATTCGCCTGGCCATCAGCCAGCATGATGCCGAAAGCAGCCATGCGCAACTGCCGGAGTCTATCACTATCAGCATGGGCGTTTTCACCGCCGTCGATCTGTCGGTACCGGTAGAAGAGTGCGTCAGACGTGCGGATGAAGCGATGTACCGCGCCAAAGCGGCGGGCAGAAACCGTGTGGTAGTCTGGGAATAATCGAGATGAAAAAAACCCGCGAATATCGCGGGCTTTTTTGAATCTCAATGAGTATCAATCGCGCGATTGCAGCTCAATGATATTCTGCTCTAGTTTGCGGATGAGCGTGGTCAACATCTCCAGCTCTTCAGCGGATATCCCCGACAGGATATCACCGCGCGTGTGGCTGATGACCGCTTCCATCTCCTGGATCAGCGGTTCCGCTTTCTCAGTTAACTTAATGCGTTTAGCACGACGGTCGTTCGCACAGGTCTGGCGTGAGATCAATCCCTTCTCTTCCAGCTGATCCAGAGTACGAACTAAAGACGGCTGCTCGATGCCGATCGCTTTTGCCAGTTGGATTTGCGACTGTTCGGGCGGCAGCTGATGAATATTATGCAGCGTAACCCAGTGAGTCTGCGTGAGTTCCAGAGGTTTGAGGCGATGGTCAATCAAAGCACGCCAAATGCGCACCAACCGTGCCAGATCAGAACCTAATGGCGATTCCAATTTCATCTCCTTATAATTAGCTTGCTAAGTTATTATACTGATTTTAGAATAGTGTGCAGTATTTAAATTAGCAAAACAAATGAATTGCCACGTGCACGCAAACCAGATCCGTGAGTTACACTGTTTCAAATGATGTGATTTTATGTCAAAAGACGACATACTATCGAGCCATAACTCTTCAATTGCAAAGGATTTCTGCTTGTGAAGTCTATTTTCCACATTCCTGGAGTCCCGCTGCAAGACCTTGTGGTTGGTGCTTCTATTTATTTCCCCCCTGTATTTAAAGCCGTCCTGCTTGGCTTCCTGTTCTGGCTGATTATTCACCGTTTATTGCGCAACTGGATGTATGCCGGTGATATCTGGCACCCGCTATTAATGGATCTCTCTTTCTTTGCGCTTTCCGTGTGTTTGGCGCTGTTGATACTGGTTTGGTGGTGATGTAATCCCATGAAAAAATTAAAATACTTCTCAACGCTGCTTATCGCCGCCCTGGCCATTATCGCCTGCTGGCTGGTCTGGAATTACTACATGCAGTCGCCATGGACGCGCGACGGCAAAATCCGCGCCGAACAGGTCGATATCACCCCGCAGGTTTCCGGCAGCATTCTGACGCTTAACGTGAAGGACAATCAGTTTGTCCACGCGGGCGACGTACTGTTCCAGATAGACCCGACGCCATGGAAAATCGCGGAGATGAATGCCGACGCGAAGCTTGCGAAGGCCCAATCAGACCTCGCGCGTGCCAGCCATGAAGTGGAGCGTCGCCGAGGATTGTCGCAAAACTTTATTTCCGCCGAAGACCTCGATACCGCCAATATGACGCTGAAAGCGGCGCAGGCCAACTATGACGCCGCCAAAGCCGAACGCGAGCATGCCCGCTGGCAGTTGGCTCAAACTGACGTAAAAGCGCCGGTTGATGGCTGGGTCACTAACCTCTCAACCCGTGTCGGGAACTATGCCGCCGTCGGGCATCCGGTCTTTGCGCTGATCGATAGCCACTCCTTCTATGTCGTTGGCTACTTTGAAGAGACCAAACTGCGCCACATCCGCGAAGGTGACCGCGCCGACGTGGTGCTCTACAGTGATGACAAGAAGTTACAGGGTCACGTATCCAGCATTGGCCGTGCCATTCACGATCAGAGTCTGGCGACGGACGGCAAGCTGGTTGCCGATATCAAGCCGACCATTCCATGGGTACGCCTGGCCCAACGCGTGCCAGTACGTATTGAGTTAAACGCGCTACCTGCGGATACCGTGCTGGTTGCTGGTACCACCTGCACCGTCTCTATTGTTGGTGGGAAGCAATGACCTTACCCGCTTTAACATGGCGGTCACTGCCCTGGTTTAAAGCGACCGTACCGCAATGGCGCTACGCCATGCGCAACGCCATTGCCATGTGTCTCGCGCTGAGCATCGCCTACTGGCTCAACCTTGATGAACCATACTGGGCGATGACCTCCGCCGCGGTGGTCAGCTTTCCGACCGTTGGCGGCGTTATCAGTAAAAGCCTCGGGCGTATTGCCGGCAGTATGCTTGGCGCCTGCGCGGCGCTGCTTATCGCCGGCCATACCCTAACCGACCCCTGGTTGTTCCTGTTTGCCATGTCCGGCTGGCTGGCCTTCTGCACCTGGGCCTGCGCGATGTATACCAACAACGTCGCCTACGCCTTTCAGCTGGCGGGCTATACCTGCGCCATCATTGCCTTTCCGATCATTAATGTGGTTGATGCCACCCGACTCTGGGACATTGCTCAGGCACGCGTGTGTGAAGTGATTGTCGGTATTCTGTGCGGCGGTCTGATGATGATGATCCTGCCCAGCACCTCCGACGGCAGCGCCCTGCTGACGGCGCTTAAAAATATGCACGCCCGCCTGCTGGAGCACGCCAGCCTGCTCTGGCAACCGGTCACCACCGATGCCATCCGCACCGCGCACCAGAGCGTGATAAGCCAGATCCTGACGATGAACCTGCTGCGTATTCAGGCCTTCTGGAGCCATTATCGCCTGCGTCGACAAAACACGCTGCTCAACTATCTGCTGCATCAGCAACTCCGTCTGACCAGCGTTATCTCCAGCTTACGTCGTCTGATGCTGAACTGGCCGGATGCGCCGCAAACCATCCGCCCGGTACTGGAAGAACTGTTGCTGGCACTGGCGAAGCCTGACTGCGATGCCTATACCATCGCGCGAATTATCGCTCCGCTGGCGCCGAGCGACCCGCAGGATTATCGCCACCACGCATTCTGGCACCGTTTACGCTACTTCTGCCGACTCTATCTCACCACCAGCCACTGGCTACAGCGGCTGGAAAACGCTACCGCGGTGACCGAGTTTACCGTGCCTGCCGCCCCGGCCCTGATGCGCCATACCGACCACGCCGAAGCCGCCTGGAGCGGTATCCGTACCTTCTTCGCGCTGGTGAGCGTCGGCGCGCTAAGCATCAGCACCCAGTGGGAATCGGGCGCAGCGGCATTAACCCTGGCGGCCATTTGTTGCGTGCTCTATTCCAACGTGCCTTCCCCGTTCAGTTCGCTCACGTTGCTCATGCGAACGCTGATTCTGCTGTCGATCTTCAGCTTTGGCATCAAGTTTGGCCTGATGGTGCAAATTAGCGATCTCTGGCAGTTTATGCTGTTCCTCTTCCCCCTGCTGTTAACCATGCAATTGCTAAAACTGCAGATGCCTAAACAGGCGAGACTGTGGGGTTCGCTGATTGTCTTTATGGGATCATTTATCGCAGTGACCAATCCGCCGGTCTACAATTTTGGCGATTTCCTTAACGATAACCTGGCCAAAATCATCGGCGTTGGGCTGGCGTGGCTGGCGTTTGCCGTGCTTACCCCCGGCTCTGACGCACGCAAAAGCCGCCGTCACATTCGGGCGTTACGGCGTCACTTTGTCGATCAGCTTAGCCGCCACCCGGCAAACCGCGAGCATGAATTTGAATCGCTGGTTTATCATCATGTTAGCCAGCTCAGCAGCAGTCAGGATGAACCGGCACGTCGCTGGTTGCTGCGATGGGGCGTGGTGCTGCTGAACTGTTCGCACGTGGTCTGGCAGCTTCGCGCCTGGGAATCACGTTCTGACCCACTGTCTCAAGTGCGCGATATGTGTATTAGCCTGCTGCGGGATGTAATGAGCGAACGCGGTGTTCAACAGCGTCCGCTGGCCGCCACGCTTCAGGAGCTGCAACGAATTTGCGACACACTTGCCCACCACCATCAACCGGCTGCGCGCGAGCTGGCCTCGATTCTGTGGCGTCTGTACTGTTCGCTTTCACAGCTGGAAACGGCACCGCCGCCCGGTACGCTGACCGAACAACCGGCGTAGAAGGAAGGATGCAGGCGGTGAAACCGCCTGCATTACTGGCATTACGGAACGTCGTAACCTAATGCCGCTTTACGAATGCGGAACCATTGCTGACGCGTCATATCCAGAGATTGCGCGACAATGGCCGAGCGTACACGTTCGATTTTGCCGGAGCCAATAATCGGCAGCGGCTGTGACGGTAAACGCATCACCCACGCATACACCACCTGTTCAATGCTACCCGCGTTCAGCTCGTTCGCCACCTTCGCCAGTTCATCGCGCAGCGGCTGGAATTCGTCGTCATTAAACAGGCGACCACCGCCGAGGCAGGACCAGGCCATCGGGCGAATACGCAGTTGCTGTAGCTGATCCAGCGTGCCGTCAAGAATGGCCGGCTGGTGAATTGGCGAGATCTCAACCTGGTTGGTGGCAAGGGTAAACGGCAGACGAGACTGCAGCAGCGCAAACTGCGCTGGGGTAAAGTTGGAGACGCCGAAGTGGCGCACTTTTCCACTTTGATGCAGCGCAGTAAACGCCTGCGCCACTTCATCGGCATCCATCAAAGGATCCGGACGGTGGATCAGCAGCAGATCCAGCACGTCGGTAGCCAGGTTGCGCAGCGACTGCTCGGCGCTATGAATAATGTGGTTGCGGTCGGTAATATAGTGACCCAGCGCGTGTTCCGGCTTCGCCGTAGTCGCGATCCCGCACTTGGTGACAATTTCCATTCTTTCACGCATGTGTGGCGCCAGCTTCAGCGCTTCACCGAACGCAGCTTCACACGCGTAGCCACCGTAAATATCGGCGTGGTCAACGGTTGTCACCCCAAGATCGAGATGCTCTTCAATAAAGCTCACCAGCTGACGCGGCGTCATGTTCCAGTCCATCAGACGCCAGTAGCCCATCACGAAACGGGAAAATTCTGGCCCTTGTGGTGCCAGGGTAATACGTTGAACCATAACCACTTCCTCAACAAAAAAAGTTGGAATGAGTATACGCACTTTTGCGCTTAAAACAGTGAGGGCTGCTGAGGATCTTCAGTATTCGTCGCTTTACCCGCGCGTAATTTACGCAGCAGACGCTGGCGACAAAGCCGCAGCACCTCCTGTTTTTGCGCATCGTTCATACTTTGCCAGTTGAAGCGTTCGTCACGGCTGCGAAAACAGCCGCGGCAAAACCCGCGCTCATCCGACTGACAAATTCCCCGGCACGGACTTTGAACCGGGAAAAACTCCAGTTGCTCCGCCACGTTAGCCCCCTTTTACCTCGTCATACTTTCATTGAAGACGTTTAATCTCCGGGGCGCAACTTTTCTCCCACATTGTGCGGACGAACCAGCATTGTCAAAAATTCATTTGCATTAGACCAATCGGTCTATTACAGTGCATCGCATGAGCAAATTGATTGAACATGATACCCGTGAACACATTCTGGCTACCGGCGAGCGTCTTTGTATGCACCGGGGGTTTACCGGAATGGGACTTAGCGAACTCCTGAAGACGGCGGAAGTGCCGAAGGGGTCGTTCTATCACTATTTCCGTTCAAAAGAGGCGTTTGGCGTCGCGATGCTGGAACGGCACTTTGCCGATTATCACCAGCGCCTGGTGCAGCATTTTACCCAGGGCGCGGGCAACTACCGTGACCGCCTGCTGGACTATTACCAGCACACGCTCACCCAGTTTTGCCAGCAGGGGCTTATCAGCGGTTGTCTGACCGTGAAACTCTCTGCCGAAGTGTGCGATCTTTCCGAAGATATGCGCACGGAAATGAATAAAGGTGCCAGCCAGATTATGGTTCTGCTGGCGCAAGCGCTGGAAAATGGCCGCCGTGAAGGCTGCCTGACCTTTAGCGGCGAAGCCGAAGCCACGGCGCAGGTACTCTACTCGCTGTGGTTGGGCGCAAATCTGCAGGCGAAAATGGCCCGCAGTTCAACGCCGCTTGAAAGCGCGCTGACGCACGTCAGGAATCTGATTGCCGCGCCGGACTAATCCCGGCGTTTTTATTTCGTTAATCACTAGACGACCGGTCTACTCAGGAGTCACCATGTCGCAAGAAAAACTGTTTACCCCACTGAAAGTGGGTGCGGTTACTGCCCCGAACCGCGTGTTTATGGCCCCGCTGACGCGTCTGCGCAGCATCGTTCCGGGTGACATTCCTACCCCGCTGATGGCCGAATACTACCGCCAACGTGCCAGCTCCGGTCTTATCATCTCCGAAGCGACCCAGATTTCCGCTCAGGCGAAAGGCTACCAGGGAGCTCCTGGCCTGCACAGCCCTGAACAGATTGCCGCATGGCAGAAAATCACCGCTGGCGTTCACGCAGAAGATGGTCGAATTGCCGTTCAGCTGTGGCACACCGGGCGTATCTCCCACTCCAGCCTGCAGCCAAACGGTGAAGCACCGGTTGCCCCTTCCGCGCTGAGCGCCAATACCCGAACTTCACTGCGCGATGAGAACGGTCACGCCACTCGCGTTGACACTTCTATGCCACGTGCGCTGGAAACGGAAGAGATCCCTGGCATCGTCAACGATTTCCGTCAGGCGATCGCTAACGCCCGTGAAGCTGGCTTTGACCTGGTTGAACTGCACTCCGCGCACGGCTATCTGCTGCACCAGTTCCTGTCGCCATCCTCTAACCATCGTACCGACCAGTACGGCGGCAGCGTCGAAAATCGTGCGCGTCTGGTGCTGGAAGTGGTTGATGCTGGGATCAAAGAATGGGGCGCAGACCGTATCGGTATCCGCGTGTCACCAATTGGGACTTTCCAGAACGTCGACAACGGCCCGAACGAAGAAGCGGATGCGCTCTACTTAATTGAAGAGCTGGGTAAACGCGGTATCGCCTACCTGCACATGTCTGAACCAGACTGGGCCGGTGGTCAGCCATACAGCGAAGCCTTCCGCGAAAAAGTACGTGCCCGTTTCCACGGCCCGATTATCGGTGCTGGCGCCTACACCCCGGAAAAAGCGGAAGCCCTGATTGAGAAAGGCTTAATTGATGCCGTGGCTTTTGGTCGCGACTACATCGCCAACCCGGATCTGGTCGCTCGTCTGCAGCATAAAGCCGAACTGAACCCGCAGCGTCCGGAAAGTTTCTATGGCGGCGGCGCGGAAGGTTACACCGACTACCCTGCTCTGTAATCCCACGTTGATTGATAGCGGCGGCCTTCCGCCGCTATACTAGCCAGATTATTCATAAGTAAGGACGAGGGATAACATGCGTTTACTGCATACCATGCTGCGCGTCGGCGACCTGCAACGCTCCATTGATTTCTACACCAAAGTGCTGGGCATGAAGCTGCTGCGCACCAGCGAAAACACCGAATATAAATACTCTCTGGCTTTCGTCGGCTACGGCGAAGAGAGCGATGAAGCGGTGATTGAGCTGACCTACAACTGGGGCGTGGATAACTATGAGCTGGGCACCGCCTACGGCCATATCGCCCTGAGCGTGGACAACGCCGCAGAAGCCTGTGACCGCATTCGCCAGAACGGCGGCAACGTCACTCGTGAAGCAGGCCCGGTTAAAGGCGGCACCACGGTGATCGCGTTTGTTGAAGACCCGGACGGCTATAAAATCGAACTGATCGAAGAGAAAGATGCCGGCAAAGGCCTTGGCAACTAACTCCTCCACGGGTGCCTAAGGCGCCCGTTTTTTTACCCCGCCTTTCCAAGCCGCGGCAAAATTTGCCATAATGCGCGCTACTTTTTCTAAGTGAAGAGATTCTGATGTCCGACAATGTGCAACTTAATGGTCTATGCGACCGTTTTCGTGGGTTTTATCCGGTAGTGATTGATGTGGAAACTGCGGGATTCAATGCCAAAACGGATGCCCTGCTCGAAATAGCGGCAATTACGTTGAAAATGGATGAGCAAGGCTGGCTGATGCCGGACACGACGTTGCATTTCCACGTTGAACCTTTTGAAGGCGCTAACCTCGAGCCGGAAGCGCTGGCGTTCAACGGTATCGACCCGAACAACCCGCTGCGCGGCGCGGTCAGCGAGTACGACGCGCTGCATGCCATCTTTAAGATGGTGCGCAAGGGCATGAAAGACAGCGACTGCAATCGCGCCATTATGGTGGCGCATAACGCCACCTTCGACCACAGCTTTATGATGGCTGCCGCCGATCGCGCTTCGCTCAAACGTAACCCGTTCCACCCGTTCGTGACCTTCGACACCGCCGCACTGAGCGGGCTAGCACTGGGGCAAACCGTGCTGTCAAAAGCCTGTACCGCGGCGGGCATGGATTTCGACAGCAGCCAGGCGCACTCGGCGCTGTACGACACCGAACAGACTGCCATTCTGTTCTGCGAAATCGTCAACCGCTGGAAACGTCTCGGCGGCTGGCCGCTGCCGATAGCGGCCGAAGAATAGCAGCATAAAAAAAGCGACCTGAAGGTCGCTTTTTTGCTTCTGTGCCCGCTATCCGGGCGAACCGATTATTCTGCTTTCGGTTCTTCAGCGTATTTCGCCGCGGTCTCTTTAATCAGAGGCTGCAGCTCACCGCGCTGATACATTTCAATGATGATGTCGCAGCCGCCAACCAGTTCGCCGTCAACCCACAGTTGTGGGAAAGTCGGCCAGTTCGCATATTTCGGCAGTTCGGCGCGGATGTCCGGGTTCTGCAGGATGTCGACATAAGCAAAGCGCTCACCGCAGGCAGACAGTGCCTGAACGGCCTGGGCAGAGAAACCGCAGCTAGGCAGTTTCGGGGAACCTTTCATGTACAGCAGGATTGGGTTCTCAGCGATCTGGCGCTGAATTTTTTCAATTGTCTCGCTCATTATCTTGCTTCCTCAAACTTCTTTTTACGGCAGTAGTCTGACATTGTAACGTTTCAGAGCCTGAACAGAAAATAACATTTTGTTCACGCATTACTATTTTATCGTCTGAACCGTTAAGTTGCTTTATAAATATGAGTTTATCGGCAGCAGCGGAAAAATCTTGCTCATTTTTTGACTCATGATGTATCAAATGATGTTTTTTTTTGCAGTTGCTAACGAAACAGGGTTTTAGACATAAAAACACTATTAACAATTCGTGTTTTTATGGATTAGAATCGTTGGGTTTTGTAAACCATACCCAGGCAAGGACATTTAGCCTGCATCTTACTCAGAGGGTTGTTCAGTGGCGCAGATAAAAAAATGGTCGTTCACGCTCTGTGCATTGCTGTTTACATCGTTATCCTTCACGCCGTTGGCGCATGCTACAGGGCATGCCAAAACCCCAACGGCGCAAAAGTCGCTTCCTGTAAAAAGCAGTGAACGCAAGAAAAAGAACGCGGACAATAAATCTAACACTAAGAAAAAATCCACTCCGGTTGCCGCTAAGAAGAAAACCACGCCAGCCGTAGCGAAAAAAGTTGCTCCAGCCTCCAGCAAATCGAAAACAGCCTCCGCTAAAACCCACGCGAAAAGCAGCGCGGTCAAAACCGCCAACGTCACCACGACCTGTAAAGTTCGCAAAGGGTACAAGAAACGCTGTACCACCGCTCCTGTAGAAACCCAACCCACGACCATCGCCGCCGCGCACAAAGTTCGCGTGCAGAAAGTACAGAAAACCGCGATGAATAAGCTGATGGGTCAGTTAGGCAAGCCGTATCGCTGGGGTGGCAACTCCCCACGCACCGGCTTCGACTGCAGCGGTTTGGTCTATTACGCTTATAAAGATCTGGTCAACATCCGCATTCCACGTACTGCCAACGAAATGTATCACCTGCGCGATGCGCGTCCGGTTGAACGTGGCGAACTGGAAAGCGGCGATCTGGTATTCTTCCGCACCCAGGGCCGCGGTACAGCCGATCACGTTGGCGTGTACGTCGGGAACGGCAAATTTATTCAGTCCCCGCGTACCGGTCAGGACATCCAGATAACCTCGCTGAGCGAAGATTACTGGGTCCGCCACTATGTCGGCGCCCGTCGCGTTGTAACACCAAAGACAATTCGTTAATCACTTACCCCGTTTGTTAATAAACGGGGTAAGCTTATCTTTTATCTCACCTTTTAATTTGCTACTCTATCCCTACTCAGTACATGGTTATTGAGTGTACAAATATAATAAAGGAGAGTAGCAATGTCGTTCGAATTACCTGCATTACCGTATGCCAAAGACGCTCTTGTTCCACACATTTCCGTGGAAACGCTGGAGTATCATTACGGCAAACACCACCAGACCTACGTCACCAACCTGAACAACCTGATCAAAGGTACGGCGTTTGAAGGCAAAACGCTGGAAGAGATCGTCCGTACCTCTGAAGGCGGCGTGTTCAACAACGCAGCGCAGGTCTGGAACCACACCTTCTATTGGAACTGCCTGGCACCTAACGCCGGTGGCGAACCAACCGGTGCCGTCGCTGATGCGATCGCTAAATCCTTTGGCTCCTTCGCTGAATTCAAAGCACAGTTCACCGACGCCGCAGTGAAAAACTTCGGCGCAGGCTGGACCTGGCTTGTGAAGAAGGCGGATGGTTCCCTGGCTATCGTTTCAACGTCTAACGCGGCAACCCCGTTGACCACCGACGCGAAGCCACTGCTGACCGTTGACGTGTGGGAACACGCTTACTACATCGACTACCGCAATGCGCGTCCAAACTATCTGGAGCACTTCTGGGCTCTGGTGAACTGGGCGTTTGTGGCTGAGAATCTGGCAGCGTAAGCAAAAAATAACCCGGCATCGCCACGCTCCGCCGGGTTATCTCGTATCACGCAGAAGGTCTCCCTTCTGCGTTTTTGTTTTTATTGGCTGGCCAGCGCCTCTTCACCGCGTGAACGACCGCTCAGGAATACCACCAGCAGCGCCAGCGCGGCAACAATCGCCCCCATCACCGGTACAAAGCTGTAACCCAGACCACCGGAGATCACTGCTCCGCCCGCGACCGCCCCCAGTGCGTTACCCAGATTGAACGCCCCGATATTCACCGAGGAAGAAAGACCCGGTGCTTCGTGAGCCACGCGCATCACGCGCATTTGCAGCGGTGGCACCACCGCGAAGGTTGCCGCACCCCACACCACCATACTGAAGGCCGCGCCTACCTGCGTTTGCGCAAGGAACGGAATCGCCAGCATAATTGCCATCAGCAGCAACAGGAAGCCTTTCAGCGTACCGCTCACCGAACGGTCAGCAAATTTGCCGCCGAGGTAGTTACCGATGGAGAAGCCCACGCCAATCAGCACCAGCATCAGCGTAATAAACGCTGGCGTGGCGTGAGTTATCGTACGCAACACCGGTGAAATATAGGTATAGAGCGTAAACATCGCCCCTGCGCCCAGTACAGTGGTCAGCAGCGCCGACAGCACCTGCGGACGTACCAGCACCGACAACTCGCGCTTCACGTCCGGCTTTTCACCCGCCCCGCCCTTCGGCAGAGAGAACCACAGCCCCAGAATAGCAATAATGCCGAGGCCTGCCGTTGCCAGGAATGACATCCGCCAGCCGATGGTTTCGCCAAGCCAGGTTGCCGCTGGAACGCCACCAATATTGGCAATCGTCAACCCCATAAACATGGTCGCCACGGCGCTGGCCTGTTTATGCTTCGGTACCACGCTGGCGGCAACAACGGAACCGAGGCCGAAGAATGCACCGTGGTTAAGGCTGGTGATAATGCGCGACAGCATCAGCGTGGTGTAGTCCGGCGCCATCGCCGACAGTACGTTGCCGAGGGTAAAAATCGCCATCAGGAAGATCAAGGCGTTACGGCGAGCACGATGTGAAAGGAGCAGCGTCATCAGCGGTGCGCCAACCATCACCCCTACGGCATAGGCGCTAATGAGCATCCCGGCAGCGGGAATGGAGACGTCTACGCCCTTAGCGATGACCGGCAGGAGCCCCATTGGCGAGAATTCGGTGGTCCCGATGCCAAAGGCCCCAATGGCTAACGCCAGTAAGGGAAAGTTAATTTTCATGCAAATGCTCCGGTTGGCCGCACGACAGACGCGGCATGTCGATAATGGGCAAAAGCATGACATCAATCACATAAAAACAGAAGTGTACAAAACAGCAAAAGATTATTGCTAAACGGGTAACAATCAGACAGGAGGGAGCGGACGCCCCCTCGCAGAGGAATTAATGCAGTACAGCAGTCAAACTTGCGGCAACAATCAGCGCAAGGGTAATGACGGTGGTGGTGAGTGACATCTTAAGTTCGGTACTCATCAACTTTTCTCCTTTTTATCGCTACAGCAAAACTGTGCTAACGCATTTTTGCACAGTATTGCGCAAAAATCTTCACAGATTTAGCAGGATGTTGGTTTTTACTCTTCCACTTTGCGTCAGGATAAGTCAAAATTCGACGCTTATTTATAAGCGTACCGGCCATTGACCCCCTCCTGTCGTCCTGTATCGTTTTCCCGGCGAATCGCAATCCACAAAATTGCGTCAGGGTGTGTGAAGGCAAACGTTTTCCTTTCGATTTTATCAGGGGCAGGCCAGGGTCTGGAGTGAGATGGAATGGCAACTATTAAAGATGTAGCGAAGCGCGCAAACGTTTCCACTACAACCGTATCACATGTAATTAACAAAACGCGTTTTGTCGCCGAGGAGACGCGTGAAGCCGTCTGGGCGGCGATCAAAGAGTTGCACTACTCTCCGAGCGCCGTTGCCCGTAGCCTGAAGGTGAACCACACCAAATCGATTGGTTTGCTAGCGACCAGCAGCGAAGCGGCCTACTTTGCCGAAATTATCGAAGCCGTTGAGAAAAACTGCTTTGAGAAGGGCTATACCCTGATTCTGGGCAACGCCTGGAACAACCTGGAAAAACAGCGCGCCTACCTGTCGATGATGGCGCAAAAGCGCGTGGATGGCCTGCTGGTCATGTGTTCCGAGTATCCGGAATCCCTACTGACGATGCTCGAAGAGTACCGTCACATCCCGATGGTGGTGATGGACTGGGGCGAGGCTAAAGCGGACTTCACCGACTCGGTCATCGATAACGCCTTTGAAGGCGGCTATACCGCAGGCCGTTACCTGATTGAGCGCGGTCATCGCGATATCGGCGTGATCCCAGGTCCACTGGAGCGTAACACCGGCGCGGGTCGTCTGGCGGGCTTTATGAAAGCGATGGAAGAAGCGCACATCAACGTCCCGAAGAACTGGATTGTACAGGGTGACTTTGAGCCTGAATCCGGTTATCGCGCAATGCAGCAGATCCTGTCGCAGCAGCCGCGCCCTACTGCTATCTTCTGCGGTGGCGACATCATGGCGATGGGCGCACTGTGCGCCGCAGATGAAATGGGTCTTCGCGTGCCGCAGGACATTTCGCTGATTGGTTATGATAACGTGCGCAACTCCCGTTTCTTCACCCCGGCGTTGACGACGATTCACCAGCCGAAAGATTCGCTCGGTGAAACGGCGTTTAACATGCTGATGGACCGTATCGTTAGCAAACGCGAGACCTCGCAGTCGATTGAGGTGCATCCGCGTCTTATCGAACGTCGTTCCGTGGCCGACGGTCCGTTCCGCGACTACCGCCGCTAAGCATTACCCACGGACACCCTACTCGGGTGTCCGCAGCCACTCTTCATTTAGCGTCTCGCTATCCCCCAGATATTCCAGCAGCCAGCTTAATGCCGGCGATGCTTCGCTTTGCTGCCAGGTCAGGCAACAGGCGGCATCCGGGAACGGGTTTTCAAGCTGTAGCGCCACCCACTCCCCATTTTCCAACCACGGTTGCGCCAGATGCCCCGGTACCATCGCCGCGCATAGTCCCGCCGAGATACAGGTTTCCGATGAAGCCCAGTCCGGCACCACCACACGCTTCTGGTTATCGAGTAGCCAGGTCGTCCGCTTCGGCAGCGAACGCGAAGTATCTTCGCGCACCAGCGACGGCCAGTTGCGCAACACATCATCGCTGAGCGGGCCCTCCATCTGCGCCAACGGATGGATACTCGCCACCACGCAGTGCCAGTTGAGCATCCCCATATCACGAAACGCGAAGCGGCCACCGACCGGAATCGCCTGAGTGGCACCAATCGCCAGCTCCACGCGGCCATCGGCCAATGCATCCCAGACGCCATTAAACACTTCCTGATAAACAATCAGCTCCACGTCGCTAAAGTGGCGATAGAAATCGACAATCAGCTGCCGGGTTCGCTGCGGTTTCACGATATTATCGACGGCAATCGCCAACTGCCCTCGCCAGCCGTTAGCAATTTTCTGGCACTGTTGGCGAGTGATCTGCATTTTTTTGATAACAGACCGCCCCTCCTTCAAAAACCATACGCCAGCGGGAGTAAGTTCAACGTCGCGATGGCGCCGTTCGAACAGGGGAACAGCCAGCCACTCTTCCAGCTGGCGTACCGTATAGCTCACCGCAGAAGGCACGCGGTGCAGTTCCTGCGCGGCGGCACTAAAACTACCGTTACGTGCCACCGCATCAACCACTTCCAGTGAATATTCAGACCACATTTTCTGCCTGCAAAATTTTTGAATGCATGACGCAAATATTAGCGTTTCACAAGCCGTTATGCACTCTCTACACTCAGCGGCATCGTTTATTCATGATAAAAAGGGCGAAATTAATGCAACCTGGGAAAGGATTTTTAGTCTGGCTCGCGGGGCTGAGCGTATTGGGTTTTCTGGCTACCGATATGTATCTCCCCGCCTTTGCTGCCATTCAGGAAGACCTGCAAACGCCGGCATCAGCCGTCAGCGCGAGTCTTAGCCTGTTTCTGGCCGGTTTTGCCGTCGCGCAGCTCCTCTGGGGGCCGCTGTCAGACCGCTATGGTCGTAAGCCGATTCTGCTGTCCGGGTTAACCATTTTCGCTATTGGCTGCATTGGCATGCTGTGGGTGCGCGATGGTACCACGCTGCTGGTCCTGCGTTTTGTACAGGCCGTCGGCGTCTGCGCCGCGGCGGTGACCTGGCAGGCAATGGTCACCGACTACTATCCAGCTCAGCGCACCAACCGCATTTTTGCCACTATCATGCCGCTGGTTGGCCTCTCTCCGGCACTCGCCCCGCTGCTGGGTAGCTGGCTGCTGGCGCACTTTGACTGGCAGGCCATCTTCGCAACCCTGTTTATCATCACCCTGGTGCTGATGCTCCCGGCGTTCCGCCTCAAGCCTGCGCACAAAAAAAATGCCACCAGCGAAGAAAAGCTGACCTTTATGCGCCTGCTGCGCAGTAAAGACTATCGCGGCAACGTGCTGATTTACGCCGCCTGCTCGGCGAGCTTCTTCGCCTGGCTGACCGGTTCACCGTTCATCCTGCATGAGATGGGCTACAGCCCGACGGTAATTGGCCTGAGCTATGTGCCGCAAACCATCGCCTTCCTGATTGGCGGCTACGGCTGTCGCGCCGCGCTGCAAAAATGGCGTGGTGCCCAGATGCTGCCGTGGCTGCTGGTTATTTACGCGCTGAGCGTGGTGGGTACCTGGGCCGTGGGTCTGGCAGAAAACGCCTCGTTGACCGCCCTGCTGATTCCGTTCTGCGTGATGGCTATTGCCAACGGCGCGATTTATCCGATCGTCGTCGCTCAGACGCTGAAGCCCTTCCCGCAGGCGACGGGCCGTGCTGCTGCATTACAAAACACCCTGCAGTTAGGACTCTGTTTCCTGGCAAGCCTTGCGGTATCCACGCTGATTGCCACGCCGCTGCTGACCACCACCAGCGTGATGCTGGTGACCGTGCTGCTCGCAGGCGTTGGCTACTGGATGCAGTTAGCCGCTCGTCGTGCTGAACGTGAAATGGAACACGCCACTTCCCACGCCTAAACATCACTCAGATCAATATCTCAGGAAATGATTAGGGCGCTAAGATTTTTAGTTGAATCAACAAACTTAGCGTCCTATACTGGATCCGCATCACATAAATAATATAGATTGAACTTATTAAGCGGGGGCAGGATAGCTTCCCGTTGAACCATGGATTGGTTTTCGGCAAGGGATTCTTCCCTTCCTCTGTGCTACGTCGGATAGCAGGCTCACGAATTTCGTGAGATTTCTCACAAACCCAAAAAAAGCGTCTACGCTGTTTTAAGGTTCTGATCATCAGGTCGGGATGGAGAAGCTATGAGCTCATCGTGTATAGAAGAAGTTAGTGTACCGGATGACGACTGGTATCGTATTGTCAGCGAGCTGCTAGGCCGCGCAGGCATTGAAGTAAACGGCAATGCTCCCTGCGATATACAAGTCAGAAATCCTCGGTTGTTTAAACGTGTTTTACAAGAAGGTTCGCTGGGCCTTGGCGAAAGTTATATGGACGGTTGGTGGGAATGCGATCGTCTGGATATCTTCTTCGACAAGGTGCTGCGCGCCGGATTAGAAACGCAACTCCCTCACAATATTAAAGACACGCTTCGCATTGCCGGCGCGCGTCTGTTTAATCTGCAAAGCCGTCGTCGTGCCTGGCAGGTCGGTAAAGAACATTACGACCTGGGTAACGATCTCTTCAGCCGCATGCTCGACCCCTATATGCAATACTCCTGCGGTTACTGGAAAGATGCCCAGACGCTGGAAGACGCGCAGCAGGCTAAGCTAGACCTTATCTGTCAGAAACTACAGTTAAAACCTGGAATGCGCGTGCTGGACATCGGCTGTGGCTGGGGTGGTCTGGCGGCGTTTATGGCCAAAAACTACGGCGTCACCGTCAAGGGCGTGACCATTTCAGCGGAACAGCAAAAAATGGCCCAGGCCCGCTGCGAGGGGCTGGACGTCGAGATACTGCTGCAGGATTACCGCGACCTTAACGACCAGTTTGACCGTATTGTTTCCGTCGGGATGTTCGAGCACGTTGGTCCGAAAAACTATGACACCTATTTTTCCGTCGTCGACAAAAATCTGAAACCCGACGGACTGTTTTTACTGCACACTATCGGCTCGAAGAAAACAGACAATAATGTCGATCCCTGGATCAACAAATACATCTTTCCGAATGGCTGTTTACCCTCAGTACGCCAGATTGCGCACGCCAGCGAACCTCATTTTGTGATGGAAGACTGGCACAACTTTGGCGCTGACTACGATACGACGTTGATGGCATGGCATGAACGCTTCCTCGAATGCTGGCCGGAAATCGCGGACAACTATTCTGAACGATTCAAACGCATGTTTAGCTACTATCTCAATGCCTGCGCGGGTGCTTTCCGCGCGCGAGATATTCAGCTCTGGCAGGTGATGTTCTCACGCGGCGTCGAGAGCGGTTTACGCGTCGCCCGCTAAAAACAAAAAAGCCCGGAGCAAAATGCCCGGGCTTTTTTATGCTTATTCCGCTGCAGCCTGCTGCGCTGCCGCTTCTTTTGCCGCCATCACGCGCTCAACGGTGTCCACTACCGCCTGCGTTTGCGGGTCGATTTCGATGTTCACGCGGTCGCCCAGGCGTTTTTTGCCAAGCGTGGTGCGCTCCAGCGTTTCCGGGATCAGGTGAACGCAGAAACGCGTAGCCGTCACTTCACCCACCGTCAGGCTGATACCGTCGATACCGATGAAACCTTTATACAGGACATACTTCATCAGCGTTGGGTCCTGGATTTTAAACCAGATCTGCTTATTGTTTTCGGAGGTCAGGATTTTAGACACTTCCGCCGTGGTCATAATATGACCCGACATTAAATGACCGCCAATCTCATCGCTGAACTTCGCCGCACGCTCAACGTTGACCAGGTCGCCCTCTTTCACCTCACCCAGATTGGTAATGCGCAGCGTCTCTTTCATCAGATCAAAACTGATCTGGTCGCCGTTAATTTCCGTGACCGTTAAGCAGCAGCCGTTGTGTGCAACCGATGCGCCCGTCTCAAGGCCAGCCAGCATGTGTTCCGGCAGCGCCACAACGTGGGTACGGAAGTTCGGTTTCTCATCAATGGACACGATTTTTGCCGTGCCCTGCACAATACCAGTGAACATGCAGTTAACTCCTGTTGATAATCATTACGGTACGTCTACCGATTCGTCTGCTACGCACAATAGCAGTTGAGAAAACAGGTTGCTACCTTCCCCGGCGCTCCACCTATTTTTTGACTAGATTAAAAGCAAATCCTCGCTACAATAATGGAGAAAATCCTCTATTTATTCTTCTTGCTGCCGGTTAAGGCGGCTTTTCTGTCTCCCGTACCCGGCGTACGGCGAGAATAAATAACAACAATACAGGTGTTCACGTGCAGAAGTACTTTAGTGAAGCGCGTCAGTTATTAGCGCTGGCTATCCCGGTTATCCTCGCGCAGGTTGCTCAAACCTCGATGGGCTTTGTCGACACGGTTATGGCGGGTGGCTACAGCGCCACCGACATGGCCGCCGTAGCCATCGGTACCTCTATCTGGCTGCCGGCGATCCTCTTTGGTCACGGCTTACTTCTGGCCCTCACTCCGGTGATTGCCCAGCTCAACGGCTCCGGTCGCCGCGACCGTATCGCACAGCAGGTTCGTCAGGGGTTCTGGCTGGCCGGACTCGTCTCCGTATTAATTATGGTCGTGCTATGGAACGCGGGGTATATCATCCGCTCAATGCATAACATCGACCCGGCGCTGGCGGATAAAGCGGTCGGCTACCTGCGCGCCCTGTTATGGGGGGCGCCGGGCTACCTGTGCTTCCAGGTGGCGCGTAACCAGTGTGAAGGGCTGGCGAAAACCAAGCCCGGCATGGTGATGGGCTTTATCGGCCTGCTGGTTAACATTCCGGTCAACTACATCTTTATTTACGGCCACTTCGGTATGCCAGAACTTGGTGGCGTGGGCTGCGGCGTCGCCACCGCCTCGGTCTACTGGGTGATGTTCTTCAGCATGTTCTACTACGTCCGCCATGCGGGTTCGATGCGAGACATCCGTAATAAAGAACGTTTTGCTCGCCCGGATACGGCCATCCTGAAACGTCTGGTTTCTCTGGGATTACCCATCGCGCTGGCGCTGTTCTTTGAAGTCACGCTGTTCGCCGTGGTGGCGCTGCTGGTCTCTCCGCTGGGGATCGTTGACGTTGCTGGACACCAGATTGCACTGAACTTTAGCTCGCTGATGTTCGTACTGCCAATGTCGTTGGCGGCAGCGGTGACCATCCGCGTGGGCTTCCGTCTTGGGCAGGGTTCTACGCCGGATGCGCAGGTTTCCGCGCGTACCGGGCTCGGCGTCGGCGTGTGCATGGCGATGTGTACGGCCATTTTTACCACCCTGATGCGTACGCACATCGCGCTGCTGTACAACGATAATCCGGAAGTGGTGACGCTTGCCGCCCAATTGATGTTGCTGGCGGCGCTGTATCAGATTTCTGACTCGGTGCAGGTTATCGGCAGCGGTATTCTGCGCGGTTATAAAGATACCCGCTCGATCTTCTTTATTACCTTTATCGCCTACTGGGTGCTGGGGCTTCCGTGCGGCTACGTGCTGGCGCTGACCGATATCGTGGTTCCGCGAATGGGTCCGGCGGGCTTCTGGTGGGGCTTTATTATTGGTCTGACGTCGGCGGCGGTGCTGATGATGCTGAGAATGCGTTTCCTGCAGCGTCAACCGGATGTGGTGATTCTTCAGCGCGCCTCGCGTTAATCATCCCGGCGACGTTTCGCCTGGCCGGGCTACACCTCAAACGTAGCCCGGACGAGGTGCAACGCACCGACTCCGGGAAGGCCCCGGAGTCGATTTACTTAGTGATGCAGCATCTCATCAACCACCTGTTTTTTGGTCAACTGATACGGATAATAGGTCGGCCAGTTATCCATTTCTGCCAACAGCGCGTCCTGAGACTGGTTTCCCATAAAAATGTGGAAATGGCTGGACTTACGCGGGCCAATAATATGGTCGCTGAACTGGACGAACTTCGGCGCAGCGCTGTTAGCATCCTGACATTCAAACAGATAGCGCACGCCCTTCTTGCCGGAGGTATAGGTCAGAATTTTGTGCCCCGCGTAGCGGTACTGGCATGAGCTCACCTTGTCGCCCGTATGAAACTCCATCGTACCGTTTTCGATGCCAATCATATTCACATCGGTGGCATAGCCTTTGCGGTAATACTCTTTAATCTGGGCAAACGTTTTGCGCTTATCTTTATCGGCTTTCTGCTGGAAAACCGGATCCAGGTCACCGGACAGCAGCAGGCCGTTCACCGACTCCCACATGCCCTCCCAGTCCTTCAGGTCGCGATCTTTGACGTCGCTGTCGTTGAATATGCCCTCGGCTGCTTTTTGCTCCACTGCGGTTAACGGCTGCCCGTGATCGTGATGACCATGGGCGAATGCCTGCCCAGCCATCACCAGCGCACCTACAGCCAGCGTCACTTTACCCAGAAGTTTCATGATTATTTATCCTTATCTGATGCGAGAAAATGAGATGTTATATTATAACAATTCATATCTCAACCACACAGACCGTCCTGATTTTCCCTCGCCTCCATGCGAGCGCTGGGTAAATAAAATGCTGCGAGATCAACGGATTTTCGCCAGGCACGCTAAAACGCGCGCAATATGGGCAAAAGTTCTCCAGTCGGGTGAAATCACACATTTTCCGCTTGCCACCGACCGCCGCTGCCGCTAATATTCGTCCCCGTTGCCGCAAGCAACAATGCGTCTGTAGCTCAGTTGGTTAGAGCACCACCTTGACATGGTGGGGGTCGATGGTTCGAGTCCATTCAGACGCACCATTAATGCGTTTATAGCTCAGTTGGTTAGAGCACCACCTTGACATGGTGGGGGTCGTTGGTTCGAGTCCAATTAAACGCACCATTATGCGTCTGTAGCTCAGTTGGTTAGAGCACCACCTTGACATGGTGGGGGTCGATGG
>NZ_JAPKIB010000003.1:65843-458319 GCF_036759925.1 Kluyvera sp. CHPC 1.2972
GTTCGAGTCCATTCAGACGCACCATTCTGTTTTATCTCCGAAATATCCCTCTCAAGCATTTATTTAAAACCGTTATGTTGCCATCATTTCATTCGCGTCTGTTGTGCAGCGAAATGGGAAGGTTTTCACCCTCCCGGAAAATACGCTATTCCGCCCTTTCGATGCGGATATTACCGTTATCGAAATCCACCGTCTGGGTATCCGGACTCACCACCATCACATCAATTTCTTCGCAGGAAACCACTTTATAGCGGGCGACCTGGGCGATTTTTTCTGCCGTCACGGCGGTAATCACCTCATTGCTCTGCGCGATGACCTGCTTCTTAAAACAGGCATCTTCATAATAGACCGCACTTAATCCCGCCTGCAGATCCAAGCCGCAGACGCCGACAAACGCCTGCTCAAAAACCATCTCCCGCACCTGATTCACCGTGTCTGAGCTGAGCGTACTTCCCGTTTTCGGATTCACTTTACCGCCCAGAAGAATCAGTTCACCGTGGGTTCTGGCGCCTAATGCCGCAGCAATTTGCGGGCAGTTGGTGACAATCGTCAGTTCAATATCCTCAGGAATAAACGCCGCCATCGCCAGGTAGGTTGAGCCGGAATCAATAAAGACGCAGGATTCTGGCTTCAGCAGTTCGGCGCATTTGCGACCCACCAGCGACTTCTCAGAGACGTTTTGTTCAATGCGCGAGGCCAACGGGCTTGAGGCAATCAGCTGACTAACTGCGCCGCCGTAGACCTTCTTGCACACCCCCTGACGCGCCAGCTCCTGCAGGTCGCGACGAATCGTATGTTCTGAAACGCCAAGCTGTCGTGCCACATCAGCCCCAATCACCCGGCCGGTTTTCATCAGCAGCTGGTGAATAAACGCCTGTCGCTGATCGGGTAAAGCATCATAATCAATCAAGGCAACCTCCCACAAACGATCAATATATTGCACAATCTATCACAATGTATCATAGTGGCGCTATCTGTTAGCCCACTGTTGCCGTCAGGCAGGACTCTCCCGACATCATGGAGCATCGTGTGTGCATCACCTTACCTCAGGGTTTGAGCGCTCATCTACAGCAGCTTGAGCAGCGGACCCACGCCTGGTTTAGCGCTCAGCCGGTCGCCTGCGCGGAAGACATGTTCATTAAGTACTACTACGAATCGCGGCGCGGCAGCCTGAAACCGCTGTACGCCACGCTTATTCAGCACGCCCGCGAGCAGCACATCGTCATTCAATCGGCCATCACGGACTGCCTGACCCGCGCGGTTTCCGCCAGCATACAGGCGCCGGGGCGCGCCGTGCGTCTGGTCCTCGGGATATTGACTTACTGGCTCTCGCAGTATCATTGCGGGCAACACCGCGAGCTTCCCGAACCCCGTGAAGCGCGCGATATCATCGCCGGGATCTTACAAGATACGGTGATCTCCGTCGGCTAAACGTCGGCCGACATTTTCCGGGCAATATCGTGACGTTTATTCATAGCCATCATGCTCGATTGTGATGGATTCACACCAGGAGTTAACATGAGCAATCACCGTATCGGCGAAATTATCCTTGATGAAGCAGCGATTGCGACAGGCGTTCGCAACGTAGCAGCGCAGCTAAACCGCGATTTTCGCGATGCCGTGGTCATTACCGTGGTGCCCGGCGGGATCCTCTTCACCGCCGACCTCACCCGGCAATTAGATTTTGATATCAGCATGGATTATATCTCCTGCCCCCATACGCCGGGCGACCGCCATAACGGCTCGACCATCGTCTATCACCAGAATATTGATATCACCAACCGAGACGTCATCGTGATTGATGACGCGATTGAATCCGGCGGCACCATGAAGCGTCTGGTCGCACACCTGGCAGAACACTATCGCCCCGCTTCCGTGTCAGTTGCGGTGCTGTTCGTGAAGCCGGGTCGCGTGGCAATCCCGGTAAAGCAGTACTACGCATGGGAGATGGAGAATGACGATCTGCTGGTGGGCTATGGGATGCCGTGGGAGAACAAATACCGTAATCGGCCCAATGTGGCTCGGCTGATAAAATAATTCATTTTTTGTGCATCCGTTTCCTTTCTTCATTCGTATTAACAGATGAGGGCACATAAACCCTTCCTAAAACAACCAATGAGGGAAGTGAAAATGAAACAATTTCTTAAAACGATGCTTTTTTCTACCCTGATCGTCAACGGTGCTGCTCAGGCGGCAATGATGGATAACAGCACGGTAATGGTCGGTGGTGCTGCCATGTACCCCTCTAAAAATATTGTGCAGAACGCCGTGAATTCGAAGGATCACACCACGCTGGTCGCGGCAGTCAAAGCCGCAGGGCTGGTGCCAACGCTGGAAGGCGCTGGGCCGTTTACCGTCTTTGCCCCAACCAATACGGCGTTTGAAAAACTGCCAGCAGGCACCGTCGACTCGCTGCTTAAACCGGAAAACAAACAAAAACTCACCAGCGTGCTCACCTATCATGTGGTCTCAGGGAAACTCGATATGAAAGCGCTGGAGAAAAAAATTAAAGCCGGCGGCGGGAAGGCGGAGCTGAAAACCGTTAACGGCGAATCGCTGTGGGTGATGGCAAACGGGCCGCACAATATTCAGATTAAAGACGTGCGCGGCAACATCGCCAATATCACCACCTATGACGTGAATCAGAGTAACGGTGTGATCGACGTTATCGATACTGTGCTGATGCCGTAAAGCATTGCCTATACTGAGTGCAGCCACTCCTGGTGTGGCTGCACCTTTAAGGGAAGCCGATGACAGCCAATGTGCCTCATATTCATGCCGGATTAATGAACCAGATAGCCTGCGGCGATAAAGATGCCCTGGCGCAGCTCTATCATCTCCTCGCTCCCAAACTGCTGGGCATCATTCTGCGCATGGTCAGACGGCGTGACTGGGCCGAAGAGATCCTCCACGATACCTTTATTCAAATCTGGCAATCGGCCATCTATTACGACGAGCAGCGCAGCGAACCGCAAATCTGGCTCTGCCATATCGCCAGAAATCGCGCGATTGATTATTTGCGCAAGCATGAGCATCGCTGTTGTTCGGTTGAGGAGATAAGCGAAGCCGAGGACGGTTTTCAAGCGCTGCCGCCCGGCGACGATGTGCATCAGGAGGCGCGTCGGCTTCATCACTGCATGGACCATTTACCCGCCGAGCAGCGCCAAAGCATCGCACTGGCCTATTATCGCGGCCTGTCGCAAACCGAAATTGCTCTGTCGATGAACCAACCGGAAGGCACGGTAAAAAGCTGGATCCGCCGCGCGTTGACGCACCTCAGGGAGTGTATTGGCCTATGAGCATGGAACAGAAAGAAGCATTGTCGGCCGCCACCTATGTGCTGGGATTAACCGACCCGCTGCAGCGACGGCAGCTAGATAAACGTCTGGATGAGGACGACGATTTCGCCGCTGAAGTCGCGCGCTGGCAGAAGGCGTTTAGCGCTGTTGACATCACCACGCGTGACGTTGCGCCCTCGCCAGGGCTTTGGCAGCACATCGCACGCGATCTGGTGCCACATCAGACCGCCCAGGTCGCTTCATCGGCGGGAAATCGTCCGTTATTCTGGCTAGGCTGGGCGCTTGCCGCCACGTTGGGTGGCGTTGTTATCCTCACTCAGGTGATAAAACCAGACTCTCCCTCTGCACTACAGACCATTGCCATTCTTAGTGATAAACAGTCAGAGCGGCAGTTCGTGGTGATGCTGGATAGATCGGTTTCTACGCTTCAGGTCTCGGCGCTAGGTGTCACCTTGCCGCACGACAAAACGCTGCAACTGTGGATGATCAAAGGCAGCGCCCCGCCGCGCTCGCTCGGGCTTATCACCCAGCGTGACGGCAACACCTTCAAGCTCCCCGCCGAGGCGCTGGATAATCAGACCGTACTGGCCATCAGCCTGGAACCGCCAGGCGGCTCTCCGCTGCCCGGACCGTCCGGCCCGGTGGTGTATCAGGGCAGCGTCAGAGCGCTGTAGCGCAAGAAAGCGCGTGGCAACGCGGTGTTGCCACGCTCGGTTTAGTGGGTCTCATCGAACTGCAACAACCGCCCGGTGTTGAGCAGCACCAGCAGCGTGCTGAGATTATGCAGCACCGCCGCGATCAGCGCGCCAGCCGAACCCAGCAATCCCATCGCCGCCGCCGCGACGATCAGAATCGTCCAGCCTAGCCCAATAAAGACGTTGACCTGCAGCGTCGAACGACATTTACGGCTCAGGCGGATAGCGCTCGGCAAGCGGCGCAAATCACCGCCCGCCAGCACTACGTCCGCCGACGCCAGCGCGATATCCGCACCGCTGCCGCCCATCGCGATACCCACCGCACCCGCTTTTAACGCCAACGCATCGTTGATGCCATCGCCAACGACCATCGGCCGCCAGCCGTCATCCACCATCTCCTGCACCTGACGCAGTTTTTCCGCCGGTAGCGCTTCAGCGGCCAATTCATTAATGCCCGCCTGCTGCGCCACGCGCTCGGCAACCGCCAGCCGATCGCCGGTCAGCAGCTGTACACGGTTAACGCCCAGCGATTGCAGTTCGGCCATCACCGCGGGCGCTTCCGGTCGCAGGGTATCTTCCAGCAGGAACCAGCCGAGGAAAACGCCATCAAGCGCCAACCCGACTACCGGGCCTTCATGCTCAGGTACTGGCGATACCGGCACATGATGCTGGGTAAACAGCGCCTGCCGTCCGAGTAGCGCAACGCCGTCATCGGTGGTCGCCGTAATCCCAACGCCCTGAATCTCTTCAACCTCACGCAACCCGATGTTACCCGGCGCGGCCACGGTCTCCGCCAGCACCCGGCTTACCGGGTGGTTACTGGTGGCACCCAGCGCAGCCGCCAGTTCAAGCACCCGTTCACGTGGAAGATCCGTCGCCAACACTGCTTCCACAAAGCTCAAACGCCCCTGGGTCAACGTTCCGGTTTTATCGACGATCAGCGCATCGACATCCGCCAGCTCTTCAAGAAATGCCGCATTACGGATCAGAATGCCGTGCCGCGCCGCGACGGCAATACCCGCCATCGCGGTGGCCGGAGCCGAAAGCACCAGTGCGCAGGGGCATGCCGCCACCAGCACCGCCAGCATGGCCTGGCTGTTGTAGGTTAAAAACCAGGTGGTCGCCGCAATCAGCAGCACCAGAATAAGGTAGTGGCCCGCGTAGCGCTCGAGCATACGGGTGATTGGCGGTTTTGCCTGCTCGGCATCCTTCATCAGCGCGATCACTTTGCCGAGCGTCGACTGGTCGCCGGTATGGCTGACTTCAACGCGTAGCAGGCCGTTCAGGTTGATGCTGCCCGCAAAAACGTTCATACCAGTTGTCGCCTCAACCGGTACAGACTCACCGGTAATGTGCGCCACATCAAGACTGGCCTGACCGGAAAGAATTCGTCCATCGGCAGGAACCCGGTCGCCCGGTCGCACCTCGACCACATCTCCCGCTTGCAGATGCTGGCTGTCAACGGACTCCAGTTCACCGTTGGCCCGTACGCGTCGAGCCTGGCTGCGCGTCAGCTTGCTCAGCCCGGCGATCGCCTGACGGGTCCCCATCACGCTGCGCTCTTCGAGGATATGGCCAAAAATCATGATCACCGGCAGCAGCGCGGCGGTCATTAAATCCCCCAGCGCCCAGGCACCGAGCATGGCCAGTACCACCAGCAGGTCGGTCACGCCGTGCAGGTCCGGGTGCAGCAGGCTGTGCCACGCGGCACGAAATACCGGTACCGCCACCAGCAGCCAGGCGACGCCGGCAAGAATATCGCTAATGCCGGGCTGGTCCGGGGCGATGGCCCGCCAAAGCAGGCTCAGCAACAGCAGACCGATGGTGACCATGGTCAGCGTCAACTGACGCTGCATGCGTCGCTGTTCGGCGGGTGTTTGCAGATTGCCGCTAAAGTGAATATGGCCGTGGCTACACTGATGGCTCATGGTTTTGCCTCGCTATGGGTTGGCGCAGCCGGCTGCGACGGCAAGCCTTGCAGGATAAGACGACTGTCGTCACCGGGCGCGACGGTAATCACCTGCCCCGACTGCGCCAGAATATGAGCCACTTTGTCACGCCAGACGCGCTGGAGCAGCCCGCCATCGGTGCCGTCATGGCGGGCCTGAGCCAGTTGAACAATGGTGCGGGTGTCCACGTTAGCCTGCGCCACAATTTCCTGACCGCGTGCCTGCGCCTGGCCCAGCGTGCGGTCGGCCTGCTGCTGCGCCTGTTGGGTACGCAGCGCCGCCGCCGTGCGGGCGCTGGCCACCGCCTGCTCCGCCTGCTGTCCGGCAGCCAGCACGGCGTTAAACGCCGCCACGGCGTTCTCCGGCAGTGAAGAGGTGATATCCACACGCTCAATACGAATGCCCGGA
This sequence comes from Kluyvera sp. CHPC 1.2972, assembly GCF_036759925.1. Classification (NCBI taxonomy): domain Bacteria; kingdom Pseudomonadati; phylum Pseudomonadota; class Gammaproteobacteria; order Enterobacterales; family Enterobacteriaceae; genus Kluyvera; species Kluyvera sp. CHPC 1.2972. Next base: position 72,195 of record NZ_JAPKIB010000003.1, read on the forward strand.
TCGTTGCCTCCGGCGGCTAACCGCGTCAGGCTTTGCGCCATCGCCTGCTTAAAATCACTGCGCAGCTGAATACGCTGCTGCGCCGCACGACTGTCGTTTTGCAGCGTCTCAGGGCGGGTCACCAGAATCGAGTCCAGATCGCGGCCCACGCACACCACCGCCGCCGCGCGTTCTGCCAGACGGTCAATCAACGGCTCAATATGCGGGCGCTGCAGCGCAAACTGCACCGGATCGTCAACCCGCCAGAACACCCGCACGTTAAGCTGCACCACGCCCGCATCGCCGGTCAGCAAGTAGCCCGCGCCTGCGCCTGCATCGTTATCACGGTCCCAGCTGTTAATCTGGCTTAGCTGCTGCTCCCGCTGCAACGCCCTAACGTCGCGTTCAAGAATACGCTCCGAACCCGGCACCCGCTCTACCCGTTCAATCGGGTACGGCCAGGCAAACAGCAGCCCCGCACCTTCCACTCGCACCGGTTTACCGAAGCGGTAGACCACCGCCCGGCTGTCCGGGGCTATCTGGTAGATGCTGGAAAACAGCCACGCGCAGGCGGCAATCATCGCCGCCGCGTAGAGCGCAAAAAAGGCCAGGCGGTACGACTGCCCCCACGGCGTGGATATCTGCGCATCACGCATCATGGTTTCGCCGTCTCTTTGAGCTCATCCGGCCCCTGCACCAGCGCCCGGAACGGCTCTGCATCGGTACGCAGCACCATACGGGTATTGCCATTGACGATGGTGCTCAGCGTATCCAGCGAGCGCAGCAGGTTATACAACTGCGGGTCGCTGGCCCAGGCTTTGCCGTAAATCGTTGCCGCATCGCGCTGGGCGTTTGCCACAATGGTCGCCGCCTTGACGGAAGCATCGGCCTCTACAATGCGCCCATCACGATCGGCCTGGGAGTGAATCTCCGCCGCCAGACGTTTGCCTTCCGCCGTTCGCTCTGCCGCAATGGTTTCACGCTCGGCGCGCATGCGGTCAACGGTGGCATTGAGGGTCACCGCCGGTAGCGTCAGCCGTTCAATGCCGGTCTGGATAACTTCAATACCGTAACTATTGAGCAACTGTGCTTTTAACTGCGCCTGAAGCGCCTGCTCCAGCTGGGCGATTTTCACTTTGCTGCTGTCGACGTTGACGATATCTGCCAGCGCGTAGTTACTGGTGGTGGTTTCCAGCGCCGAGCCGATAAAGGTACGAATCTGACGCGCCGCTTCATCCGGCTGGTTCTGTACCGCACGGATAAAACGCAGCACATTGCCGTCGTCCGGTTTCACCTTCCAGATAACCCAAGCCTGCACTAGCACCCGCAGCCCGTCTCGGGTACCCACATCCTGCAAACCGCTGGAGGTAGAACGCACGCGCAGGTCAACGTTGATTGGCGTTTCAAACGGCGCCGGTAAACGCCACGCCAGCCCCGGAGAAAGCAGCACGCGCTCCGGATTGCCAAAACGGGTCACCACCGTCGCGCTGCCCGCGCTGACGTTAAGCAGGCAGGCCGTTAGTACCGCCAGCGTCAGTAAAAAGGCCGCAATACCGAGCCGCAACGCCCGCTTATTGCGCAGCGGCGCGGGAGAGGCCGTCTGACGCACGCCCACTTTTTCCGTACGCTGCGGAGGAACGATTGAATGGATCTTCATGGTTTGCTGGCCTTCTGTGGTGCAGTGCTATCGGAGAGCGCAGGATACTGGCGCATATCCAGAACGGGTTCATTGGTGCCCTGAAGATGACTATCCAGGATGAGAAGCGGCGTATGGGCCAGCGTCTGGCTCAGAATGTGGTAACGGCGCTCGAGAATAAAGGCCTGACCGGCCTGCTGCCAGGCCTGGCTGTCGGCGGCAAACTGCGCCGCGGCGGCCTGGGCGCGGGAGAGATTTTCCGCCGCAAACGCCTGCGCATCGTTCTCGCGGGTTTCGGCGTTTTGTCGCGCACCGTTAGTCACCGTCGCGGCATAGCCCCGCTCGCGAGCCACCCGTGCGCTGGCGGCAATTTGCGCAGCCTGCACGCCGTGATAGGCGTCAGCAGCCCCGGCTGGCGGATGGATCGCTTCGATACGGGTAGAGAGCAGTTCAACGCCGGTGTTCAGTGCGGTTAAGCGCTGCTGGATTTGCTGATTGAGCGTCGTCGACAGGCTGGCACGCTGCTCGTTGAGCAGTTCATCGAGCTGTTTGCTGGCAAACTGCGCCACCAGCACCTGACGGGCAATGCTGCGGATCAGCACCGGCAAATCTTCCGCCTGATACTGGCTGTTGAGCGCATCTTCATTGCGCAGCCCCACGCGCCAGATAAGGCGGATATCCATGTTCACTATCTGGAAACTCTGCTTATCGGCGGCCTGGCTGGCAATCACCTGCGACTGGTCGGTCAGATGGCTGCTGTCCCATAAACGCCAGCTATTCTGCGGCGCCGGGCCTTCTGCGCTGTCCGGTACGTCGTTACGCGCCTTCTGCTCCGGCTCATCGCTCAGGCGCAGCTCATGCACCGCGCCGAACTCCACGGCGCGCACCCGGCCAAACGGCCAGGGCAGACCGGCGTGCAGCCCCGGCGAGAGCACCGCCATCGGGCGACCAAAGCGCTCGTAAATGCCCCGCTGATGCAGCGGCACCTGCGTCAATCCGCTCAGCAACCAGCCAAGCACCGCCAGCCCGCAAACCACCGGGACGATGGTTTTGCCCATCAGGCGAAATGCCTGAACCTGACGCAGATCGATGCCAAAGCGTTGTTCCAGCGTGTCGAGAACAAAAGCCAGCGGGCGTAGTGGCCAGCGATACTGGGCGGCAAGCAGGCTACGGGTCAGGAAACGGGGATAGCTATCCTGCGGCAACGGCGTGGCCATCACCATCAGCACGCGCAAGAAATATTCCAATGCCACCAGCAGCACCAGCAGGCAGCCCAGTTTGATAAGCCACAACGTCAGCGTCGGCGAGTAGGTGACCAGCAGCAGCGACCCGGCCAGCAGGAGCAGCAGGTTCAGCATGACGCGCGTCAGCCCGACATATTCCTGCTGGTAGCGCCAGTGGCGGATGGTCTTAAAAGAAATAGTGCGTTCGATAACCAGCAGGCCGAAGCTGATGACCAGCAGAATGCCGGGGATGACCCGGCTTATCGCCGTGTCGGCTTCACTGGCGGGGCTGCGATCCGCCAGGCCGGAAACGGCGAAAAAGATCGCCAGCAGCGACAGCACCGCGGTCAGCGCCAGGTGGTTTTGGAAATAGTTCAGCCAGCTCTGTATGGCGGGAGGGAGTAACTGACGCTGCCGCGCTGGGGGGGATTCATCGCTTTGCGCCGCTGGGGCTGGGGCTGGGGCTGGGCACTCATAGCGTATGGCGTTATCAACAAACGCCAGCGCCACCAACACGATAGCCAGCAGCAGTCGGAATGTGGGCAGCCAGAGTCCGGTTCCTGCGATTAATAGCAGGAACGCGTAAATCAGGCCGACCAGCAGCAGTACGCCGTAGAGGGAAAATCTAGCAATGGTAAGACGCAAAAACAGGCGCGGATGCGGCGCCTTATTCTGCAATAGCGGTGGTAATGACACCCTGATGCTCCCAATGGTTTCGCCTACCCGGCTGCAACACATCTGGTAATAGCAGGAATGGCAAACGGATGCGGATTTTGGCGTTACGATATAACATCATTATCATATACAAAACAGAATATAATAAGCCGCCGCAACCATTTTCGTATCAATATGTAACCGGATATTCCGTAGGCTTATTCCTGCGCCAACGTGCGCTGCTCTCCGCCTTTGCCTTTCATCACCATCACAAAGCACAGCAGCGTAAAGGCCATCATGATCCAGGCCATCGCCCACGGCGTGCCGTCGCTAAACACCGACAGCAGCAGCGACGAGACGATCCCGCTGCCGTACTGCAACGAGCCAATCAGCGCCGAGGCCGACCCCGCCAGATTCGATGGCACCGTATCCAGCGCGGCGGCGGTAGAGGCCGCGGCGACAATGCCGTTCATCGAGAAGAAGATAAAGATAGTCAGCACCATCGCCACCATGCCGCCCATATGCGTTTTCACCGACAGCGCCAGCAGTACGGTCGCCAGCGCGGCCACAAAGGCGGCTACCCGCAACAGCGTATGCAACGGGTGACGCTGCACTAAGCGGCGGTTAACGGAGCTTAGCGCCATCACGCCGATAATATTGACCGCAAACAGCCAGCCGTAGTGCTGCGGATCAACGTGGTAGTAGCTGATATAGACAAACGGTGAACCGGCGATAAAGGCGTAGGCCGCCACGTAGAAAAAGCTCACGCACAGGGTGTAGCGCATAAACTCGCGGTTTTTCAACAGCGAAGCGTAGTTGCCAAACGCGCTGCTGATGGGCGTGGTCAGCCGTTTTTCGCCCGGCAGCGTTTCCGGTAGCCACCACAGCGCGATAAACATCGCCGCCCCCATCACCACCAGCAGCCAGAACACTGCGCGCCAGGAAGCGATCGTCACAATCTGCCCACCGAGCAGCGGGCCCACCACCGGGGCGATGGCGCTGATAATCACCAGCGTCGAGAGCATCTGCGCCGCGCGGGTGCGGGCATAGAGGTCGCGAATCATTGCGCGCGCCAACATCGGGCCGGTACAGGCGCCGAACGCCTGGAACACTCGCCAGAAAACAATCTGCGGCATGTCGCTCGACAGCGCGCAACCGGCAGAGCCAATCACAAACAGAACCATACCAATAAACAGCGGGATACGACGGCCAATGCGGTCGCTAATTGGCCCCCAGATAAGCTGGGCAAACGAGAAGCCAATCAGGAAGCCGGTAATGGTCAGTTCGACGTTCCCCTGCAGTTCGGCGGCCATCATCGGCATGGCGGGCAGGTAGATATCGGTTGAAAGCGAGGTAAATGCCATCAGCGCACCGAGAATCACAATAAAGAAGATCCCGGAGGTGGCGGCGCGTTTATTCGGCGTGGAGTGTTCGGTTCTGCTCATAATGTCCTGACAAAAAAGAAGAAACCGGCAGACGCGTGCTGCCGGTGAAGGGGTTACTCGCCAGCGGGGAAATCGGTCGATGCCGCCAGCGCTTGCTGCGTTTCAAAATCGGCAACGCGCGCGCGCAGCGTCGATATGGTGCTTTGCAGCGCCTGCGAGCCCAGTACCATGCGCAGCGGGGCCGGATTGACCTCCACGCTTTCAATAATGCGTGCCGCCATCCGCGCCGGGTCGCCCGGTGCCTGACCGTTCGCCGGGTCGAGCATCTTAAGGAAGCTATGCGCTGGTGTCGCATCGTATTCCGGCATCAGGGTCGCGACCTGCGCGCTGCCGTAGCGGAATTCGGTGCGCGCACCGCCGGGCTCGACGATGGTCATTCCGATACCAAACGGTGCCACTTCTTGCGCCACGGCTTCGACAAAACCTTCAATGCCCCATTTGGTGGCGTGATACATTGAGTTTCCGGCGAAGGCCACCTGGCCGCCGTAGGAGGAGATCTGAATCACTCGGCCACCGCCCTGGGCACGCAGATGCGGCAGCGCGCTGCGGATAAGCTGGATAGAACCCAGCAGGTTGGTATCAATCATTTGCTGCACCTGCGCGTCGTTCAACTCTTCCGCCGCGCCAAACAGGCCGTACCCGGCGTTGGCAATCACCACGTCAATGCGGCCAAAGCGTGCCCAGGCTTCATCCACCACCTGACGCACCGCCGCGCCATCGGTGACATCCAGCAGCGGTGCGCTGAAGGTCTCTGGCCAGGCGGCCAGCAGGTCTTCCACCTTCGCCGTGCTGCGCACCGTGCCAATCACGCGTTCACCGCGCGCCAGCAGCTGCTGCGCCATTTCACGACCAAAACCGCTGCTTACGCCTGTAATAAGCCATGTCCGCTGATCCATAAATCCTCCCGCTAACCGTTGATATTTGCGCCGTCAGGCGTTGTCGCCCCGCGTTTCGATGCCGTGATTATCCGCCGTAGATTATTACCAGTATATGAATTTATCCTGCTTTCAGAATTCCAATTTTGGATATAATAGCCAGTAAACCCTTAATCATCAGGCCACACCATGCTCGATAAACTTGATGCGCTGAAAATTTTCTGTACCGCCGCGCAGACGCTCAAATTCCGCGAAGCCGCCACTCAGTTGGGCCTCGCGCCACAGCAGGTCACTCGCGGCATCGCTGAGCTGGAAAGCCAGCTCGGCGAGATGCTGTTTCTGCGTAATACCCGACAAATTAAGCTCACGCCGTTTGGTCAGCAGTTCTGGCCTAAAGCCGAGCGGCTGCTGGCGGAGAGCGAAGCGCTGTTTGCCGAAGGCCAGCAGCGTAATGAGCAGGCCATGGCGGGCAAAGTGCGTATCACCCTGCCCCCGCTGTTTGAGAACCGGGATATTATCTGTCAGCTTCTGCATCAGCTGTCGGGCTACCCGGAGATTGCCATCGAGTGGCATAACACCGGTCGTCACCTGAATATTATTGATGAGCAGATTGATATTGGCATTCGTATTGGCGCGGTGCCGGATAATCGCTATATCGTCAAAACGATCCGCCCGGTCGGGGTGCAGATTGTCGCCGCGCCAGCGTTAATCCAGCGGCTGGGCGAACCCGCTGACCTCAAAGCGCTGCAGCTTCACTACCCGCTGAGCGCGCTCAGCAACAGCAATTCCGGCCGCGTCTGGCCGTGGCAGTTTGCTAACGACAACAGCTTCTTCCCGACCAACCCGGCGTTTGTCGCGTTCGATATCGACAGCGAGCTGGCGGCGGCGCTCGCCGGGCGTACCGTTAGCCAGTTGGCGGATATTACCGTGCGTCCGTTCCTGCAGCGCGGCGAACTGGTGAATTTGCTGCCATCGCTAAACTATCAGCCGTGGCAGCTCTATATATTTCGCCCGCATCTGCCGCTGCTCCCCGCCCGCGTGAGGCTGGTGTTCGATCTGCTGACGCAGATCCTACGCGAGCATTTCGCGCATTAAGCCAGGTACAGCGTTATGACTTCGCGGTTTCAGCAAGAAACTGCGCCAGAACCGCATTGGCATTAGCCGCCATGTCCGCAGAGCACGTCGCTGCCAGCACGGCGATAAACGCCTGAAGTTGCTCTGAGGTGATACCGTTATGGTGACTGATGGCAAAGTGGCTTTTCAGCTGGCTTTCTGCGCCGGGAATGGCGGCCAGCGCAGAAATCGTCGCCAGTTCACGTGCCGGCCAGTCCAGCACATCGCGCTGGAAGATATCGCCAAACAGATGCGCTTTCAGGTAGGTATCGATAGCCGGAGCAAAATCAAACAGCGGCCCGCTCACCGCTCTGCCCACCAGCGCCGTTTGGGTATCACGCCCGGCGGCCAGACTATCCCATCCCGCTGCCGCTGGGGTGGCAGCCTTACCTTCTTCATCGACAATGCCCTGCGCCTGACGCGCGTTCATCACCGACATAAAGCAGCCGAGGCCGTTAAGGCTGCGCGGGAAACCACAGTAGGCATAAAGCTGAACCAGCACTTCTTTGATCTCATTCACGGTCAGCCCAGCGTCCAGCCCTTCATGCAGCGCGGTGGTCAGTCGGGTCATGTCACCGCAGGCGGTCAGCGCGGCAATGGGGATCATCGCCTGCTGACGGTCATTTAATGGGTTTTGCATCATTGCCTCTTCGAAGGGAGCCCGCAGGCTCCCGAATAAACGGGTAAATGGGAAAAGTATAGAGCGTTAACGTGAGGTTGATTAGTTGGTGAAATCAGAACTGGCCTATGAGCCAGTTTCATGAATACCGTCGCTACCGGCCAGAGAAACGCAGTACCTCCGCCGGATAGCGCTCGCCCTGAATCTCAATATTGGCGTCGGCGATGCACTTAAGATCCTGCGCATCGAGCGTGAGGTTCAGCGCACCGATATTCTCCTCAAAGCGGATCTGGCTGCGGGTACCAAACAGCGGCACGATCCACGGTTTTTGCACCATCAGCCATGCCAGCGCCACCTGCGCCGGGGTGGCGGCATGTTTGTCGGCAATCTGGCGGATAAGCGTAACCAGTTGTTGATTGCTGGTGCGGGCGGCATCGGCAAAGCGCGGCGTGTGGGCGCGGATATCGCTACTGTCGAAGACCGTGGAGGCGTCGATTTTCCCGGTCAGAAAACCTTTGCCCAGCGGACTGTAGGGAACCAGCCCAATGCCCAGCGCTTCCAGCGTCGGCAAAATCTCACGCTCCGGTTCGCGCGTCCACAGGGAATATTCGCTTTGCAGCGCCGCCAGCGGCTGTACCGCGTGGGCCCGTCGGATAGATTCAGCGCTGGCTTCCGACATGCCAAACCAGCGTACCTTCCCTTCGGCAATCAGATCCTGCACCGTTCCTGCAACCTCTTCCATGGGCACGTCCGGGTCAACGCGATGCTGATAGTACAGGTCGATATAATCGGTCCCCAGACGCTTCAGGCTGCCTTCTATCGAGCGGCGGATCTGCTCCGGACGGCTGTTGACGCCCCCGCGATGCTCGCCGGTCTGCTGATCGATATCCCAGCCAAATTTGGTGGCGATTTTGACCTGATGACGAAACGGCGCAAGCGCCTCACCGACCATCCGTTCGTTGGTCCAGGGGCCGTACACCTCGGCGGTGTCGAAGAAATCCATCCCCCGTTCAACCGCATGGCGGATCAGCGCAATCATCTGCTCGCGGTCCGGTAGCTCGCGGGCTTTGCCATAGCCCATGGCGCCAAGCGACAGCGCCGACACCTCAAGCCCTTGCCCTAACTGACGTTTTATCATCATACCTCTCCTCCGTTTACGCCGCGCGCAGTTCGGCGGCAAAACGTGCCTGGAACTCGCTCAGCTTATCTTTATTGCGGGCCGCCACCTCATAAAACGCCAGCGGCGGGCGGTAGTCCATGCCCACATAGCGGGCGCTGGCTTTCATAGGGGTGAGCACCTCTTCCATGGTGCTGTTGAGCAGACCTTCATGGGAATAGGTGAACTCACTCGCCCCCGCTGTGGTAACAATTTGTAGTTGTTTCGCTTTCAGCGCCTCGCCGCCGGGACCAAAGGCCCAGCCGTAGGTCCAGACCGCATTCAAATAGGCTTTGAGCATCGGCGTCAGGTTGAACCAGTGGGTAGGATAGAGGAACACCACCCGGTCAGCCTCCGCATAGGCTGCCTGCTCTGCCGCCACGTCGATGGCCGCAGGGTTATCACCGTACAGTGCTTCCAGGTTACGTACCGTCACATTTTCCGCCTCTTCGGCGGTCTGCTGCAGCGCGTGGATCGCGCGGGATTGAGAGAAATAAGGATGGGAAACCACCACCAGCGTTTTCATATGTCGATGACCTTGTCGTGTTTATCTCGAATGACACGCAGTATGCGACGAGCTATTGCTAACTTTAATAGGCCTTATGGTTGATGTACTTTCAACCTAAGGTTAATAATAAAGGCCATTACCCCTGCTATCGGAACCGGACATGGACCTTTCTCAGCGCGTGCGCGCCATTACTTCGTTTATCGATGCCGCCGATGCAGGCAGCTTTGCCGCCGCCGCGCGGCTTCAGGGCGTGAGCGCCGCCGCCATCAGCAAAAACATCGCCGGGCTGGAGCAGGCGCTGGGGGTTCGTTTAATGAACCGCACCACCCGCAAGCTCAGCCTGACCGAAGAAGGGGCAGCCTTTTTACAACAGGCGCGCATCGCCATTGAGGCACTGGATACCGCCGTCGATACGGTCGTGGCCGGGAAAATGGAGACGCGGGGGCACGTGCGCATCTCCACCAGCGCGGCCTTTGGGCGCGAACAACTGCTGCCCGCCCTGCCGGGGCTGCGTCAGCGCTATCCTGGCCTTTCCGTTGAGGTGGATTTTGACGATCGGGTGACGGATATCGTCCGCGATGGCTACGATCTGGCTATCCGCGGCGGGCGCATTGTCGATTCGTCGCTGATTTCCCGCCCGGTCTGTCTGTTGAATATGGTGTTGGTGGCTTCACCGGCCTACCTGGCGGAGTGTGGCATACCAACCACGCCGGACGCGCTCAGGCATCATCATCTGATCGCCCGTCGCTTTCTCGGCGGCAAAGTGTCGCCCTGGAACTTTCACGCGCCCGATGGCAGCCTGATAACGCTGGAACCGGACGCCGCTGTTGTCACCCTCTCCGCCCCCGAAGCCCAGCTTCAGGCGGCGCTGCTGGGCCTGGGAATTGCACAAGTTGGCGTTCATCACGCGCTGGCGCATCTGCAAAGCGGGCAGCTAAAAACGCTGCTCTTCGGGCAACACGATAGCGGTAGCTATGAAATGGTGATTCAGTACCCGCACCGGGCGCTGGTTGCGCCGCGCGTCAAAGCCACCGTCGAATACCTGCTGGAGACGTTCCGCCAGGATCCCAGGCTGCATTTCCCCGTTGCCAGACTGGCGGAGTTTGCGGCATAGTCCAGGATAGATATATTCATCACACAAATACTGCATTTCATGCCGCATTTTCGGCATTTCATTCCCGTTTTCAGGCCGTTAATGCCTGAAATGTCTGATGGGCGATAAAAAGGCCTACAGTAGCGTTTATTTACAGGTGTGCCCTATGCCGAAGTCTCTGTTTCAACGTGAAAACCTGTTGTCCGGGTTTCAGTGGTTCTTCTTTATTTTCTGCAATACCGTGGTGGTCCCGCCAACGCTGGTTTCCGCTTTCCATCTGCCCAACAGCAGCCTGTTGATGCTGACCCAGTACGCGTTTCTCAGCACCGCGGTCGCCTGTTTACTGCAGGTCTTTTTTGGCCACCGCCGCGCCATTATGGAAGGGCCAACCGGCTTATGGTGGGGTACCATTCTGACCATCACCCTGGCAGAAGCCTCGCGCGGCACGCCGCTGAACGATATTGCCAGCAGCCTGGCGGTGGGAATCGCCATCTCTGCGGTATTGACCATTATTATCGGCATCAGCGGCCTCGGTAACCGCCTGTCGCGGCTGTTTACCCCGACGGTGATGGTCGCTTTTATGCTGCTGCTGGGCACGCAGCTCACCACCATCTTCTTTAAAGGGATGCTGGGGCTGCCGTTTGGTATCGCCAAATCAACCGTCGGCCTGCAGCTTGCACCGTTCGCCATTTCGACGGCCATTATGTTGTTCGTGATTGGCCTGATTATCTTCTTACCTGCGCGCATTTCCCGCTACGCCCTGCTGATTGGCACGGTTGTCGGCTGGCTGGTGTGGCGCATCTGCTTTGGCCCGTCAGCCAACTCCTTCGGCGAACTGCACTGGCAGCTGTTCCCGCTGGGCAGCCACGGTACGCTGTCGCCAGGGATTATTCTCACCGCGGTTATCACCGGTCTGGTGAATATCAGCAATACCTACGGCGCCGTGCGCGGTACCGATGTGTTCTACCCGCAGAGCCCCGCCAACAGTACGCATTATCGCCGCAGCTTTGTGGTTTCCGGGGTGATTACTCTCGTGACCGTACCGCTGGCGGTGATCCCTTTCTCGCCGTTCGTCTCCTCCGTGGGGCTATTAACTCAGACCAACGACAGCTCGCGAAAATCCTTTTTCTACGGTGCGCTGCTGTTCCTGCTGGTCGCCATCGTGACCCCGCTAACTCGCTTCTTCTGCGCTATTCCGTTAGGCGTCAGCAGCGCGGTGATGCTGGTCTCTTATCTGCCATTATTATATTCCAGCCTGGTATTTAGCCAGCAGGTGAAATTCACTTCGCGGAATATCTATCGTCTGGCACTGCCCTTATTTATTGGGCTATTTTTAATGAACCTGCCGCCGATATATTTACAGGATGTGCCGCTCACCATTCGTCCGTTGTTAAGTAATGGCTTATTGATGGGGATTTTGTTATCCGTATTGTTAGATAATATTATTCCGTGGGATCGTTTTAAATAGCTATTCCTGCCGCTCCCCGATACACCGGGGAGCACACGCGCCTTCAGCTTCACTCACCGCTTTACATGCCAGCGTAATGTGCTATTAATAAGTATAGTTGTATGGCAAGTGATTAATTCAAAAACACATAACGCAAGCGTTTCCTGTTGCATAAGAGAGAACGGTAAGAAGCTTTTATCCCTTCCACAAAGATGTGAATAAAGTGTTTCTTTACGTAACCAAATAATAGGCAAATCGTAATGAAAAAACGTATTGATAGCGACAAAATAACAAAAACATTCCTCGAATATACCTTAATTAACACCACCTCCGTTCCCACTAGTCAGAATTTACCGAGTAGTGATAATCAATTTAAACTCGCCCAACACGTCGCCAATCAATTTGCTCATCATACTGGCGTTACCGTTGATATAAACCATCACGCGATCACCACCATTACGCTTCCGGCGAATATCGCCAACGCCCCATCCATCGTCTTCTTCGCACACCTCGATACCGCGCCTGACCATACCGGCGATACCCATGCTATTCGCGTGAACCAGTACGACGGGCAGGCTATCATCCTGCCGGGCAGCGGCGAACGCTTCTCACCCGACAACCACCCGGAGCTGCTGGATTACATCGGCCAGGATCTCATCACCACCGATGGCACCAGCCTGCTGGGAGCAGATGACAAAGCGGCAATCGCCGCCGGTGCCGAAGCACTGCAGTATCTGATTGCCCACCCGGAGGTGCCGCACGGCGATATTCGTCTGGTGCAGCTGCCGGATGAAGAGATTGGTATTCGCGGGGCAAAAGCGTTGGACGTACAAGCGCTGAACGCGGACTACGGTATCTGCCTCGACTGCTGCGGCGTCGGCGAATACGTGATTGAAAACTGGTACGCCGGTAGCGCGCAGATTACGGTTAAAGGCACCACCGCTCACCCGATGAGCGCGAAAGGCAAACTGGTGAACGCGCTGTGTATCGCCACGGAAGTGATTACCGCCCTGCCGCCAAAAGAGCGCCCAGAGCACACCGAGGGCCGCGAAGGCTATTACTGGCCGCACAAGCTGACCGGTGATACCGCCAGCGCCACGCTGGATATCGCTATCCGTGATTTTGAAATCGACGGCTATCAGCAGCGTAAATCCACGCTGCAGGCGATTGTGGCCGACCTCAAACAGCGCTGGGGCGACGAGCGCGTCTCCATCACGCTGAATGATATTTACGACAACGTGAAGCCGAGTCTCGACAAATCACCGGAGATTCTGGAAAACGTCAAACGGGCGATGCATAACCTCGGCATTACGCCAAAACCGCTGCTGATGCGCGGCGGCTACGACGGCAGCGTGATCACCCCAAAAGGGCTGCCGACCATCAACATCTTTACCGGCGCACACAACTTCCACTCGACCAAAGAGTTTTTACCCGTCGAATCTCTGCGTCTGGCCGCTGAAATGTTGCTGGAGATGGTGGAACTGAGCACCAGTGAGGTTCGCGCGTGAAAAAGTGGACCATTGAATTCGTACTCTATGCCGTCTACATGGTGTTCGGTGCCGCCTGGGCCACCACCGGCTCGGTAATGCCGCAGATAATGGCTGATTTTAACGTTGACGTGTCGCACGCCGCGCTGATGTCGAACGTTATTCTGTGGGCCAAGATTGTCGGTGCCGTGGGCACTGCCGTACTGGTTGCCCGCATGGGAACGCGCAAATCGTACCTGTTGGGCTGCGTGATGATTGGCGTGTCGGTCTTTATTCCCTTCGTCGATAACTTCACCCTGCTGTTGATTATTCGCTTCCTCGGCGGCCTCGGCGGCGCGGTATGTCTGGTGTCGCTGGTGCCAACGGTGGCCCGCTTCTTCGATAACAAGATGGCGGCCACCCTCAACAGCATCAACTGCACCTCAAACATCATCGGCACCATCATTGCCCTGACGCTGGCGGGCTATCTTTCCACCTTCTTCGGCGGCTGGCGCAACCTGCTGGCGGCCTACGGGGTGATTACCCTGGCGCTGGGCGTGGTGTGGATGCTGTGCTTTACCGACGAAGAGCGCAGCGAGCAGCACGCGGCGAACCTGAGTCGTGAAAGTAAGATGGCGGTGCTGAAAGAGGCGATATTCAGCCGCATCGTGTGGGGGATGATTGCCCAGTACGCTGGCGCGATGATCATGATGGTGTTTATGTTCACCTTCCTGCCGCTGTACTACGCCAAATATGCGCATTTACCGGCAGACTCACACGCCCATCTGAGCGGCACGGTGAACCAGGTGGGGATTATGCTCGGCGCGCTGGTGGGGCCGTATTTCAAAAACCGCGGCTATCACTATAAAAACTGGCTGCTTATCTCCAGTATTTTTATGGCGGTAACGACTTTTGCCATGCTGTTCGCCACCAACGACCTGGTGATTCTGGTGTGCTCATTCCTGACCGGCGGTATCTTTGCGACCTGGTTTGCGTTTATCTTCTCGATTCCGAAAGAGGGGCTCAAAAACGCCACCACGCAGACCGTCACCTACGCCATGTCCACCTTCTGGGTCTGCACCTTCCTGCTGGCCACCATCAACAGCCAGCTTATCGGCTGGTCGGTTGACCTGACCGGCGGCTTTACCGTGGGCTTTACCTACGTCTTTGCCCTGATGGTGGTTTCACCGATTGTGGCGCTGCTGGTCTTTCCCAAAAAAGCGCGATAATCAGAAACAACAACGGGCACGATATTGTGCCCGCTTACCATGAAAAACGGGCCGTCCGGCCCGTTAACGATTAACACACTTCAAGTAACTGCCGCTTCGCGCTTTCCGCCTGCGTTCGGTAGAATTCATACCGCGCACAGAACCACGTTCTTTGCTGCTCGTTCATATTGCCGGTTACCGCGCAAATATCGACAGGGCGGCCTCGCGACTGCATTTGGGCAAAACTGCGGGCCAAAAAATCAAAGTTCATTAACGCTTGTTGATCCTGTTGTTGCATTGCATATCCCTCCGGTCTGATACTCGTTTTCAAGGCTATATGCTCTACTGTTTCCAGTATTCGCCTGTTATCAGTTACTTTTTGAACACTGCGTGCGCATTCCAGTCGCGCGCCGTCACACTTCAGCCATTTCTCTTTTTTCTTCACGAGCGGATCGTGCTGAATACGCGTGCGGGTCCATATGCGGGTACATCAATCAACATTTTTGCAATATACTGTGACAATTGTAGAACAGAGTGAGTACAGGTGAGCGATGGAAATTGATCTCGATAATCTGGTCTTTGATGGGCTGGAAGAGGCGCAAGAGCGCAACGCAGAACGTCTTGACGATGCGGACAAGAAAGCGCAGGCGATTGTCGCCGACGATGATTGCGGCGATGCCTGCAAAATCTGATAACAGAAACCGGCCTGAGGGTCGGTTTTTTTATGTGAAGTGGGAGTCTGCCCCGGCGTCGCTGCGCTCGGCCGGGCTACTTGTTCGTGGCAGTGTCACGTTAAATCAATCCGCTATCTGTTCTTTGGCTAGCGCTACTAGCTTTTTAATCGCGGCGGTGCGTTCCCGTTTGCGGTACAGCAGCCACAGCACCGAAGGTATTTCATCACCGGCAATCTCCCGGTAGCACACGCCAGGCAGATTGATCGTCTGCGCCATCACCGCAGGAACCACCGCCACACCGTTGCCCAGCGCAACGTTCGCCAGCACCTCGGTCAGCGCTCCCGCCCGTCGGGTGTGTTTAAGAGCAAAGCCGCCGCGATTCGCCACCTCATCGGTGCCAGACTGCTGCTCTGGCAGAATAAAGGTTTGCTGGCGGAGATTTGCCGGGGCAATCGCCGTGGTCTGCGCCAGCGGATGACCGTCGCTTAACGCCAGGCAAAAGTGGTCATGATGCAGCACCAGATGGGCCACGTCGGCGGGCAGCGCCAGCGGGCCACGCACTAACGCGACGTCGAGTTTACCTTCCACCAATTGCGCCGCCATCCCCGCCATCGGCAGTTCGCTGACTTCTACGGCAACGTCGGGGTATTGCTGGCGATAGTGATAAAACAGTGAACTCAGCATCCCGGACAGCAACGTCGATGACACATATCCCACGCGCAGATACCCCCGCTCGCCCCGCGCCGCGCTCTGCACCCTCGCCCTCGCCTGTTCTGCCTGCAAAAGCGTTGCCTGCGCCTCGTCGCGCAGAATCGCCCCTGCCTGCGTCAACTGCACCCGCCGCTGAGCGCGCACGAACAGCGGCGTTCCCAGTTCGCGCTCAAGCTGGGCTATCTGCACGGAAAGCGTCGGCACGGCGATACCGAGCGCCTCCGCTGCCGCACCAAAATGCAGGGTGTTAGCCACTTCAAGGAAATAACGCAGATGACGCAGATCCATGACCGCTCCAGATTGTTAGGTTTTACCTAATAATAACGACAAGCGTCTGGATTGAACAAGGCTGTCAGAACGCCGATGCTAATGGCTATACGAACCTTTCCGGATACCTACCATGCTGTATCGTTTTGCTATTTTTAGCGATGTTCACGCCAATTTACCGGCGCTCGACGCCGTTCTCGCCGATATTGACCATCACGGCATTACCCAATGCTACTGCCTTGGCGACGTCGTCGATTTCGCCCCCTGGCCGAATGAGGTTATCGCCCGACTGCGTGAGCGGCAGATTCCGGTGCTACGAGGAAACCACGACCAGCGGGTGGCCTGCGATGAACCGGTGACCACCATGGCGGTGCATAGCCCCGAAGAGCGTGATGCCAGGGTTGAAGCCATTGCGTTGAGCAAACGGGTTCTTAGCGAGGAAAACCGCCGCTGGCTGCAAGCGCTTCCCGATACATTGCGCCCGGATCTGCCGCTGCCAATTCTGCTGGTGCATGCCAGCCCGCGCTCGCTGTCGGAATATCTGTACGCCGATACCAGCGTACGCACGCTGCTGGCCTTTCCACAATTGCACGACGTCGACGCGTTAATTTGCGGGCATACTCACTTCGCCTGCGTACGGGAAATCGACAGAGGCGCGGGCCGACCGCTGCTGTTCGCCAACCCCGGCGCCGTGGGACGCATTAAACCAGGACAGCCGCAGGCAAGCTGGATGTTAGGGGAAATTCGTGAAGAGACGCTGTCGTTGAAGGTCAAAACGGTGCAGTACGATGTGGCGCAGGTGGTACAGGCCATCCGCGACAGTGAAGTACCGGATTATTATGCCGACGAACTCATGCGCCGCATCGCGCAGTGATAAGCGCCGTTGCGCACCGAGCGGCGCAGAACAGCAGCGATGGTATGCACCCCGCCACGCACCAGACGCTGCTCGACTGGATTAAGACGTAAATCCAGCATCTCCTGAGCCCAGTCGGGCAGCAGGTCAATCCCTGCCTTCATCAGAATCGTACCCGCGGGTTGTGCCATCCGCCCCGGCAGACGGGTGGTCATCAGCACGCGAGCGACTTCCCGGGTGCGTTCATCGCATCTTAGCTGAGGCCGCATCTGCTCGAGATAGTCCGCCACTGCCTGCGGTGTTTTCGGCACGTTACGCGCCCCCAACCGCTCGGCGATACTCGCGGACTCAATAAAATATTGCGCCTGCCTTGCCGGGCTCACCACTACGCGGCGATAGCGCAGATGGGAGGCCATAAACGAACTGCACTCCGCGACATGAACCCAGGTCAGCAGATCCGGGTCGCTGGCGGCGTACGGCGTCCCGTCGATGTCCATCCCGCTAACCCGCTCATGAATCGCTTTTACTTTGGCTATCAGCCGCTCGGCATCAGGAACTGTGGCAAAAGTGGTGGCCGAGATAAACTGACTGGTGCGGCGCAGACGGCCAAAGATATCTTCACTAAATGAGGAGTGATCCCACACACCGGCTAGCGCCAGTGGATGCAGCATCTGCAGTAATAACGCGCTGATGCCGCCGCACAGCATGGAGGTGAAATCGCCGTGCACCGGCCAGATAGCCGACTGCGGGCCGAACAGCCCCGGTTCCCCAGCAGGATGCTCGAAGTCGATTTCATTCAGCGCTATCCCCGTCAGACCTAGCACCTGACGTTCAATACGCTGACGTAGCCACTCCATGCGCTTTCTCCCTCAGGCTTACGCTTTACGCGCGTTATCAAGCCAGGCGTACACCGCCGCCAGATCTTGTTCAGCCAGCCCGCCCTGCGACGCCTGCGTCCACATGTCGACGATATCGGCCATCATCGGCATAGTGCCCTGCGGAGCGTTCTCCAGCGCCAGACGCGCATCTTTGAGCGCATGCTGAAGCTGCATCTGCGGGGTGTAGTCCTCTTTACGGATCATCTCCAGTTTGCCCTTGACGTACGGCGCCGCCAGCGGCCCGCCTTCCAGCGTTTCCCACAGCTGGCCTGGCGTGAAGCCAAACTGTTTGGCAAGCTGCATACTTTCCGCCACGCCCTGCATCATCGAAATCAACCAGGCGTTGATCACCAGCTTCATCTTCTGGCTGTTGCCCGCGTCGCCGTACCACTGGGTGCCGCGAGAAATGGCGTCAAAGACCTGTTGTGCATCACTGGCTCGCGACGCATCACCGCTCGCCATCACCAGAATCTGGGCGTTTTCCGCCGGGGCTTTGGTGCCGGAAACCGGTGCATCGAGGTAGAGCATATCGGGGCGAAGTGCTTCGAGCAACGCGATGGCATCGGCGGTTTCCTGAATGCCGATGGTCCCCATCTGGCAAAAGGTCGCACCTTGCGGGCAGGATGGCGCAACGGCACGGATGGCCGCCAGGGTGGCATCACCGTCGGTGAGCATGGCGATAATCACCTGCGCTTCGCTTGCCGCTTGTGCGGCGTTTTCACGCACGATAAGGCCCGCTGACAGCAGATCGTCACCACGACCCGGCGTGCGGTTCCAGCCGTATACGGTGAAACCTTTTTTCAGCAGGTTGGCGGCAAATGCATGCCCCATCGCGCCTAAACCCAGTACCGCTACCGCGGGCAGTGCCTTCATGTCTCTCTCCTCAGATGGTCGGTCTTTTGGGTAGGGTGATGATTATTCGGCAGAAAAGCAACTGGTTAATGGTTAAGCGCTCTTCTTATTTGCAGCTTTCTGATAACAAAACTGGATACATATCAGTTTGATGAAAGATTCCGTTCACTTTACGTCGGGTGGAATATGGACTTCCTTCACAGGTGAACGGGCCAAGGGGTGCGGCCGCGCACCCCTTCGCAATCCCCGCGGCCCCGCAGGGAAATCGGTGCTTCGCACTACGCTCGCCTACGACTCCAGCCTGCGGCACGGCGAAACTCGAGATTACTCGGCCCATCCATGGGCCTCGCCCCTTCGGGGCCAACGCAAGCGTTGTTCAAAATTGCTCCCGGCAATTTTGTCCTGTCTCGGTTCGCC
The DNA here is from genome assembly GCF_036759925.1 of Kluyvera sp. CHPC 1.2972. Classification (NCBI taxonomy): domain Bacteria; kingdom Pseudomonadati; phylum Pseudomonadota; class Gammaproteobacteria; order Enterobacterales; family Enterobacteriaceae; genus Kluyvera; species Kluyvera sp. CHPC 1.2972. The sequence goes on from NZ_JAPKIB010000003.1 coordinate 91,269, forward strand.
TCAGTCCGCCATCCATGGCGGTCTGACCTTGTCTTCCGTGCTACGGCTCGCCGATTTCCAGCGGGGACTCTGCCGTTTCAGAAGCCTTTGTTTTGTTTTTCGCTAAATTCAAAGACCGCACGGTTTTTGGTGGCGTCTAAATCGCCGAAGCGTTCCCTGTAGGCCGGGTCAGCCCACATGGATGTGGGCTGAGGGCGTGGTTCACATGGATGTGAACTCGCGCCCGACCCGAAGCCGGAAGGGATAAGCTGAGGGAACCGCGCAGCGGCGATTGGCCGCCCCTTGCGCGCTCTCTGCGCCAGTGCAGTTTATATGGCTACCGCTGGAAGAGAGCGCAACAGAGTGATAAGCCTGAATGCAACTCAGAACGAAGGCATTAGCAACGCTCGCGCTACCCCCCTTTCCGCCCCCCAGACTTCCCAATCGCCTTATGCAAATCATTAATCCGCTTCATCGAACGCAGCGTCCGCTGCGAATGGGTGGATGCCACCGACAGCACCAACATTTCCAGACACACCATCACCGTACCATGCAGCGGCACCCGACCATTCTCCCCACGCGGAACGTGGATCACCACCTGCGCCATATCGCTAAAGCGCGAATCAGTAGCCTGAGTCAGCAAAATCGTCGGAATACCCAACCGCTCCGCCTCACGCAGCGTCGTCAGCCCTTCCCGATGCGGCGATTTTTGCCCCATCATAATCAGCACATCTCCGCGCTGCAGCGCAATAAGCTGCTCGGCGAGACTAAAGCCGGTGCGATTAAGCACGCAGGACGGCAAACCAATCCGGCTGAACAGTCGCGCGGTGTACTCGGTCAGAATCCCCGACGCGCCAATGCCAAACAACGCCACCTGACGCGCGTCACCGAGCAGGGCTACCGCCTGGGCTATCGCCGCACGGTTGCTGGTGCTGGCGAGCATCTCACAGGCACGCTGGTGCCCTTCCAGCACAAAATCAATGCTGGAGTTAACGTCGCTGGTCAGTGCCCCAACCGTCGAAGCCATTTTTTCCGACGAGGTGATCGTCGGGCCAAACCAGTGCTGCATGGTCTGCTTCAGGTCACGCAACCCGGCGAAGCCGAGCGCCTGGATGGCGCGTACCACGGTGGCATCGGAGGTTTGCGTAGCGGCGGCAATCTCCATCGCCGTGTGGTCGAGCACCGCTTCGCGGTTGTCATCAATCCAGTGCGCGACCGCCAGCAGGCGCGGCGAAAGCTGAGGCGTGCGGCTGCGCAGGCGTTCGCCGAACAGGTCGACCCGGCGTTTCTCTTTACGCATCACCGTCTGGCTCATTTCGCCTCCTTAGGCAGTGGACGACCGGCAATCTGCGACTGCACCTCCGCCACCAGCAGGTTCAACGAGGCATAAGAGTTAGAGATGACCTCGTCGCGCGGCAGCAGGATGTAATGCCCGGTGCGGCAGGCGCGCATAAAGTCGCACCAGCCCGGCATCACTTTTTCCATATCGTTGAGTTCATCCTGCGGTTTGCCGCCGGTGTCCGAGCGCCAGGTGGCAAACAGGAAATCGGCGTCCAGCTCCGGCAGTTGCTCAGCGCTCACGTCAATACGCTGGCCGTCGGGAATGCCTTCAATCATCGGCGGGAAACGGAAGCCCGCATCGCGTAGCACGCGTCCCAGTGAATGATAAGAGTGATGCACCGTGATTTTGCCGTTGTTGGCCTGAATCACCGATACGGTGATCTTATTGGTATCGATGGTCTGTTTGAGCTGTTCGATTTGCGTCTGATAACGGCGCTCAAGAATGGCCAGCCTCGCCTGTGAGCCGGTCAGTTCGGCCAGCTTGCTATAGATACGCGGCGCGCTGCCGAGCAGATGGTCAATGCTCACCGTCGGGGCAATTTTCGCCAGCTGCTCAATCGGCACGTTACGGTTGGGTTCGGTAATAATCAGATCTGGTTTGGCTGCTGCCACCGCTTCGAGGTCAATATCTGCGGTGCCGATAAACTGAATATCGCTGTTGTCAAAATCGACGCCGGTCAGCATCGCGCTGGAACGCAGATAGTGGCTACCGTCTGGACGTGTCCGCCCGTGGCTGGCGACCGGTGGCACGCCAAGCTCGATAAGCGGAATGGTAATGTCGAGATCGTGCATCGACACGATACGTTTCGGATGATCGGGAACCTGAACCACGCGGCCCAGATCGTCGGTAAACGGGTGCGTTTGCGCAAACGCCGAAATGCTAAACAGGCACAACGCTGACATCAGCCCACGTAGGGTCATCCAGAACCTCACAAAGCGTCACGACGACGCCACAGCAGTAAAATAAAGAAAGGACAGCCAATCAACGAAATGATGATCCCTGCCGGAATTTGTAGCGGTGCAAAGGCCAGCCGCCCGAGGGTGTCGGTGAGCAACACCAGCAGCGCGCCAATCAAGGCGCTACCTGTAAGCAACGCTACCTGACCGCCCCGCAGCATAAAGCGCGCCATATGCGGCGCCATCAGACCGACAAAACCGAGGCTGCCCACGCAGGAGACGCTCGCCGCCGTCAGCAGCACCGGGGCGAAAAAGCGCAGCAGCGTCAGGCGTGATAACCGCACCCCGAGCCCGTTCGCCACCTGGTTGCCCATCAAGGCGACGTCTGCCGCCCTCGCCGTCAAATAGAGAATCAGCACCGCCGGCAGCGCCCATACCACCGCGACCGCCAGCAGTGACCAGGTGGCGGCGTGCAGGCTGCCCGCAAGCCAGGTCATTGCCGTCTGTACATCGCGGATATCGGCAGTGGTGATAAACAGCCCCATCGCCGCCGACAGCGCCCACGACACGCCGATACCAATCAAAATAAAGCGCGGTCGCGAGAGGTCACGGGCCAGTACAATGACCAGCAGCGCCACCAGCACGCCGCCGAGCATGCCGACCAGCGGTCGCCAGGCGAGACTGACGGCGGGGAATGCCAGGATTAAGGTCAACACCACCACGCTGGTTCCCTCTTTCACGCCAATTAATCCAGGGTCGGCCAGGCCATTGCGGGTAATCGACTGCATTGCCGCACCGGCAAGGCCGAGCATGCCGCCACAGAACAGCGCCATCAGCAGTCGGGGTAAGCGGATGTCGCGCACAATGTACACCTGCTGCGCACTTAACGCCTCTGGCATAAACAGCGCCCGCCCGATAGCGCCAGTGGGAATGGGCAGCGAACCTCGCGTGATGCCGAAAACCACTAATAGCAAAATCACGGTCATCAGCGCGGCGGCGATTTTCAGCAACCGGGGACGCAGCAGAATACGCAATGGGCCGATTGCGACGGCGCGAAAACCCGCGCGGGTGACTGCTCGCATCATTTAAAGAACCTCACCGCAATCGCGATAAACACCGGCGCACCGACCATCGCGGTCATCACCCCGGTCGCCAGCTCCTGCGGCGCCAGCAGCCAGCGGGCGAGAATATCCGCCAGCAGCAGTAGTAACGCCCCAGTGGGTAGCGCCAGCAGCAGCCCGGTGCGGATATCCTGCCCGGCCCAGCGGCGAATAACGTGTGGCACCACCAGCCCGATAAAGCCAATCGGCCCGGCTACCGAGACCGCCGCACCGCACAGTAGCGCGATGGCAATCACCCCCAGTACACGGGTGCGCACCACCGATACGCCTAGCCCGCTGGCCACCCGGTCGCCGAGGGCCAGGATATTGAGGCGCGGCGCGATTAACGCCGCCATCAACACGCCGAGCAACGCAGGCACGCTGGCAATCTGTAGCGTGCCGAGACTAATGCCGGAGAGATCCCCTGCAAGCCAGGTCCGCATCGCTTGTAACGTCTGTTCATCAAGGATCAGAATCGATGCGGTGACAGCCGATGCAAACGCCGACAGCGCCACCCCGCAGAGCGTAATTTTCATCGCCGTCGCGCCGACACGCCCGGCGGAAGCGAGTAGCATCACCAGCCCGAACAGCGCCGCCGCCCCTAACGCCGCCGCCAGCGGGCGACTCACGCCATAGGAGATCCCCGCCGCAGAGCAGACCACTACCGCCAGCGTTGCTCCGGCGTTGAGGCCGAGAATATGCGGTTCACCCAGCGGGTTGCGAATCACCGTTTGCAGCAGCAGCCCCGCCGCCCCCAGCGCCGCGCCGGTCAGCAGTGCCGCCAGCAGCCGCGTCAGACGCAGGTTAATGATGATGCGGTGGTCAAAATTTCGCGGGTCGTAGTGCAGCAGCGCGTCAATCACCATGCCGGGAGCAATGGCACGCGCGCCAAGCCCGAGATGAATCACCGCGCCGAGGCATAGCAGACTGCTAACCAGCAGCAGTGCCCACAGCGGACGAACCGTTTTTGGCCGTTGAATCAGGCTCTGCGTCGCCATCAGGCAGACTCCGGGTGGGCGCAGAACGGCATAAACAGCGGTTTGCCGGTTTGCGGGTTAGGCAACATATGCACGTCGACGTCGAAAACCTGTTTGATGATTTCCGCCGTGCAGGGCGCGCTGTCATCCACAATGCTGGCAATCTTCCCCTGCTTCATAAAAATCAGCGTGTCGGCGTAATTCACCGCAAAGTTGAGGTCATGCAGCACGGTCACCACAGTGCGCCCGTGTTCGCGGGTAAGCTGCTGGAGCAGTTCGAGGATCTCCACCTGATAGCGTAAATCAAGCCAGGTGGTCGGTTCATCCAGCAGAATGGTGGCGGTTTGCTGCGCCAGCGCCATGGCAATCCAGCAGCGCTGACGCTGGCCGCCAGAGAGGCTGTCGACCGGCAGATGAGCAAACTCCAGAGTGCCGGTCAGACGCAGCGCCGTCTCGACCGCCTGTTCATCGTCCGCCGACCATTGGCGGATCAGCCCCTGCCACGGGTAGCGTCCGCGTGAGACCAGTTCAAAGACGGTGAGCCCTTCCGGGGTCAACGGCGACTGCGGCAGCAGGCCGAGCTGCCGCGCGACCTGTTTCGTTGGCTGTTGGTGAATATCGAGACCGTCCAGACGCACGCAGCCGCCCAGCGGTTTGAGCATCCGCGCCATGGTGTTGAGTAAGGTGGATTTACCGGAACCGTTGGCGCCCGCCAGCACCGTCATCTTGCCGACGGGGAGGGTCAGGCTGATGTTATCAACGATGCGCTGGTTGCCGTAACCGGCGCAAAGGGACTCCAGCACTATCCCGCGTTCCTGAGGGGCGTTTTGTTGCCGCTGTGGCATGTTTCTTTCTCTCCGGCCGCAACGACGTGGTATCGTTCTGCACTTTAAATAAATCTCATTCTCTTTTGATCATGCAATGTCGTAATGTAGTAGTCAATAGCACTACATTATCACTTCATTTCATAAGGGATAGGCCGTGCAGCGCAATTTACACCGCTAACAAAAAACAATAAAAACATTTATATTCAACACATTATGAATACAACCTCTCTTTCCCGCCTTCACACTTTGGCTCATTTTGAGTCCCCGATAAATTTATTGCTGATTGGATTTACTACTACATTTTTGCATGTTTGAATGATTCTCAATTACATATCCTGAACATCCCGGCTTGGTGTGAATGGGTAATTTTGGCTTTTCAGGGCAATGATTTTTATCAATTTTGACTGCCATCCTTCGGCAGTTTTTTTATGGGAAACAGAGAGATGACACAGTTATTCCCGACGTTCACGGGAAAATCCGGACGCGCACTTTTTTCACTGGTTTTTCTGGGGGCGGTCGGTTCTCCTTCGCTGATGGCGGCAGAAAATACCCCGAGCGGCGATAGCGCGAAAAAAGAAGAAGCGATGACGGTGATAGGCACCGCGCAGGCTGACCAGACGGTTACCGAAGGGTACCAGCCCATCAGCAGCGCCACCGCAACCCTCACCTCGATGCCGCTGCTCGATATTCCGCAGGTGGTCAACACGGTGAGTGACAAAGTGCTGGAGGACCAGCACGCCACTTCGCTTGACGAGGCGCTGTATAACGTCGCCAACGTGGTGCAAACCAACACCCTGGGTGGCACCCAGGACGCCTTTACCCGCCGTGGCTTTGGTGCTAACCGCGATGGTTCGATCATGACCAACGGCCTGCGCACCGTACTGCCACGCAGCTTTAACGCCGCCACTTCTCGCGTGGAAGTATTGAAAGGCCCAGCCTCTACTTTGTACGGGATCCTGGACCCAGGTGGCCTGATTAACGTCGTTACCAAGCGCCCGGAACGCACCTTCTCCGGCGATATTTCCGCCACCTCCAGCAGCTTTGGCGGCGGCACCGGGCAAATCGATGTGACCGGTCCGATTGAAGGCACCCGTCTGGCGTATCGCCTGATTGGTGAATACCAGAATGAAGATTACTGGCGCAGCTTCGGCAAAGAGCGCAGCAGCTTTATTGCCCCTTCCCTGACGTGGTTTGGCGACGATGCGACGGTAAACCTCTCCTGGTCACACCGTAACTACAACACGCCGTTCGACCGTGGCACCATTTTCGACCTCGATACCGGGCATGCGGTGAAGGTGCCGAGCAAAGAGCGTTTTGATGAGCCATTCAACATTACCGACGGTAATTCCGATCTGGCGCAGCTCAATGCGGAATACCGTCTGAACAGTCAGTGGACCGCCCGCTTCGATTACAGCTTTAGCCAGGACATGTACAGCGATAACCAGGCGCGCGTGATGGCTTACGATGCGAAGACCGGCAACCTGACCCGACGCGTCGATGCGACCCAGGGCTCTACCCAGCGTATGCACTCTACGCGGGCAGATTTGCAGGGTAATGTGGTAATTGGCGGCTTCTATAACGAGCTGCTTACCGGTATTGCTTACGAGAATTATGACCTGCTGCGTACCGATATGATTCGCTGCAAGAACGTCAAAAATGGCTTTAACATTTATGACCCGGTTTACGGCTCGCTGAGTAAATGTACCAGCGTCTCCGCAGCCGACAGCGATCAGCGTATTCAGCAGGAGACCTACGCCACCTACGTGCAGGACGCGCTGTATCTGACCGATAAATGGATTGTGGTGGCAGGCGCGCGCTACCAGTATTACACCCAGTACGCGGGTAAAGGCCGTCCGTTTAAAGAGAACACCGACAGCCAGGATGAAAAGCTGACGCCGAAGCTGGGTATGGTCTACAAGCTGACGCCAAACGTCTCGCTGTTCGGCAACGTGGCGCAGTCGTTTATGCCACAGTCCTCGATTGCCAGCTATATCGGCGATCTGCCGCCGGAAGAGTCCACGGCCTACGAGATGGGCGCGAAGTTTGACCTGTTCAACGGCGTGACCTCGAACATCACCTTCTTTGATATTCATAAGCGCAACGTGCTGTATACCGAGACCATCGGCGACGAAACCTACGCTAAAACGGCGGGTAAAGTGCGTTCACGCGGGATTGAAGTGGATGTCGCAGGTTCACTCACCGACAACCTGAACGTGATTGCCAGCTACGGCTACACCGATGCGGTGGTGACCGACGATCCTGACTACAAAGGCAAACCGCTGCCGAACGTACCGCGCCATACCGGTTCACTGTTCCTGACCTATGACATCAACAACGTCTACGACAGCAACACCCTGACCCTCGGCGGCGGCGGCCACGCCCTGAGCCGTCGTTCAGGCACCAACGGCGCGGATTATTACCTGCCGGGCTACGCGGTGGCCGATGTCTTTGCGGCTTATAAAATGAAGCTGCAGTATCCGGTCACGCTGCAGCTGAACGTCAAAAACCTGTTCGATAAGACCTACTACACCTCGTCTATCGCCAGCAACAACCTGGGTAACCAGATTGGCGATCCGCGCGAAGTACAGTTCACGGTGAAAATGTCCTTCTAACCGCCAGCGGCCCCACTCTCGGGGCCGCCTTTACATACTCTTTCAAACCCTTAGCACTTCCCTACAGTTCCCTTCCGCATAATAGTCGCTTTAACTTTTAAGCAACATATTGCGACTTTGAGGGATTAGAGTAATGAAACAAACTCTGCAACTTTCGCGCTGGCTACTGGGATTACTTCTCGTTGCCAGCGTGGCGCTGCCCGCCAGCGCCAACAGCTGGCCGTTACCGCCGCCCGGCAGCCGTCTGGTCGGCGAAAACCGTTTCCACGTCGTCGAGAACAACGGCGGTTCACTGGAATCTATCGCCAAAAAATACAACGTTGGTTTCCTCGCCCTGCTTCAGGCCAACCCCGGGGTCGATCCTTACGTGCCCCGTGCCGGTAGCGTACTGACCATTCCGCTGCAAACGCTGCTGCCGGACGTTCCGCGCGAAGGTATTGTGCTGAATCTGGCTGAGCTGCGTCTGTACTACTATCCGCCGGGTAAAAATACGGTCACCGTCTACCCTATCGGCATAGGCCAGCTAGGCGGCACGACGGTGACGCCAACGATGGTGACTACCGTCTCCGATAAACGCGCCAACCCGACCTGGACACCAACAGCGAATATCCGCGCCCGCTACAAAGCCCAGGGGATCGATCTGCCTGCGGTAATGCCTGCGGGGCCGGACAACCCAATGGGCCACCACGCCATTCGCCTGGCGGCCTACGGCGGCGTGTATCTGCTCCACGGCACCAACGCCGATTTTGGTATCGGTATGCGCGTCAGCTCCGGCTGTATTCGTCTACGCGATGGCGACATCAAAGCGCTGTTTGACCAGGTGACGCCGGGAACCAAAGTGACCATCATCAACACGCCAATCAAGACATCGGTCGAGCCAAACGGTGTTCGTCTGGTGGAGGTTCACCAGCCGCTGTCCGAACATATTGATGACGATCCGCAGACGCTGCCTATCGTGCTGAACGCCAGCATGCAGGCGTTCAGCCAGAATGCGAATACCGACGCAGCCGTGATGAACAAAGTGATGGACGTACGCTCCGGGATGCCGGTTGATGTCACCCGTCACCACGACGTCGCGCAGCAAAATATGTAGCACAACCCATAAAGAAAAAGGCCCTGAGCGGGATGCGCTCAGGGCCTTTTTTATAGCAGTGACATAAGCATTATGAGGGTTTTAATGCTTATTTATAGATAACTGCGGTGCCGTGCAGGTTGTTTGGACCGCTGACAGAAGTGATACGGAACGATTTCGCGCCCATGTCTTCTGCTTTCTGAGCCAGTTCTTGTTCCAGAGACGCCAGGTTAGGGCCTGCGGAAGCAGAGATGCTGCCGACTTTATGCTGGTCTGCCGGAGTAGACTGCACTTCAACGGCAGCAAAGCTTGCGAATGATAGGGAGCTCAGTATGGCTGCGATGGCCAGAGTTTTTACGGTTTTCATGATTTTTACCTTTGCAGATGATTTTTGTAGGTCAGACGTTATTAACTTAACGATCGATAAATTAATCATAATGAGATCCAGGTCACACGTCAACGTATTTTTATAACGATCGTTTATTTAATAAAGATTCATATATTTTTCATATGAATATGTTCTTTTTATTTTTCCTCACGAAGCGCTAGCCCCTTCCGGGGATTATTTTTATAATGAACGTTCACTAAACACCGACTAAGGTAGGCGGCACGATGACAACTGACACGCAAAGTTGCGCGAAAAAAGGCCGCGGTCGACCTAAAGTATTCGACCGGGAAGCGGCGCTTGATAAAGCGATGACGCTATTCTGGCAGTATGGCTATGAAGCAACATCCCTCTCCGACCTCGTCGAAGCCACGGGTGCAAAAGCGCCGACGCTATATGCCGAGTTTGTGAATAAAGAGGGGCTGTTTCGCGCCGTTCTCGATCACTACATCACGCACTTTGCCTCAAAAAATGAAGCCTGCTTGTTCTGTGATGAGCAGCCGGTGGTGGAAGCGCTACGCAACTACTTCACCGCGGTAGCTACCTGCTTTACCAGCAAGGACACACCGGCGGGCTGCTTTATGATCAATACTTCGGCGGCGCTGGCAGCGTCATCGAAAGAGATTGCGAAGACCATTAAGTCTCGGCATGCGGTACAGGAGCAGACGCTGAACCAGTTTCTTCAGCTGCGTCAATCGCGAGGGGAAATTCCGGCGGGGAAAAATGTTACCGAGCTGGCGCTGTTCTTGAGCTGTATTCTGCAAGGTATGTCCATTAGCGCCCGCGAAGGGGCCAGCTTTGATACCCTGATGCAGATAACCGACACCACGCTACGCCTCTGGCCGCAGATGATTGCCCCATCGTAAAAAAAACGCCCCGCCATCTGAGTGATGGCGGGGCGAACAACTGACTACCTGCTATTTTAGGCTTTATTCAGTACCAGCTGGCCGTTGCTATCCAGCGGGATCTGGCTACCAGGCTGTTTATCCATACGGATTTTTCCCTGCTGATCGCCAATTTTGTAGGTCACATCATAGCCGAGCGTCTTTTCGGATTTGTCATACACCGTTTTACAGCGCTGCTCGTTGGTGGTGTAGGTGTCATTATTCTGCATCGCACCCTGCACCTGGTTACCGGCATAGCCGCCGCCTAACGCGCCGACCACAGTGGCCACGCTTTTACCGTGCCCGCCACCAAACTGATGGCCAATCACGCCACCTGCCACCGCACCCAGCACGGAACCGGCGATACGGTTTTCATCCTGTACCGGACGACGATGCGTCACTGCGACGTTGCGGCACTCCTGCCGCGGATTTTTGACGGTTTCCTTGATAGGCGTAGCGGAAATGACCTGCGCATACTGCGGGCCACGGTCGAAAACGTTCATACTCGCTACGGCGGCGACCCCAAGCGCGGCGGCAACGCCAATACCTATACCCGCCAACATTGATTTATTCACGGGAGATCCTCCTTTGTTGCTATTGCTAACAATTGTGCAACCGATCGTTAGCAGTGCCTATCAGACAAAAACTCAAAAGCAGGATTTTATGTGGGGAGATGGGTGTTTCGGAGGATTCTGAAGATGGAATGTCCCGGCGTCGCGACGCTCGGCCGGGCTACTCGTCGCTGCTGTAGCCCGGCCGAGGCGTTAGCGCCGACGCCGGGAACAGCACGATGATTAATGCAGTTTCAGACGCGGACGAATCACGCGGTTGATGCTGCCAACCAGCATCATCAGGCCAGTTTTCACGTAGCCGTGCAGCGCAATCTGGTGCATTCGGTACAGAGAGATGTAAACCATACGCGCGATGCGCCCTTCAATCATCATCGAACCGCGCATCAGGTTGCCCATCAGGCTGCCGACGGTGGAGTAGTTGGAGAGCGATACCAACGAGCCGTGGTCTTTGTAGCTATAGGCTTTCAGCTCTTTGCCCTTCATCTGCGCCAGAATGTTATTCAGTGCGCAGGTCGCCATCTGGTGCGCCGCCTGAGCGCGCGGTGGCACAAAGCCGCCTTCCGGACGTGCGCAGGAGGCACAGTCGCCAATCGCGTAGATATCAGGGTCACGGGTGGTTTGCAGCGTTGGCTCCACCACCAGCTGGTTAATACGGTTGGTTTCCAGGCCACCGATCTCTTTCATAAAGTCCGGCGCTTTAATCCCTGCCGCCCAGACCATCAGATCGGCCTGAATATACTCGCCGTCTTTGGTGTGCAGGCCGCCTGCGTCAGCGCTGGTGACCATCGTTTGGGTCAGCACACGCACGCCCATTTTGGTCAGCTCGCTGTGCGCGGCACCGGAGATACGCGGTGGCAGCGCAGGCAGAATACGCTCACCGGCTTCCACCAGCGTCACGTTCAGCGCTTCGTTGCTTAAGCCTTTATAGCCGTAGCTGTGCAGCTGTTTCACCGCATTGTGCAGTTCAGCCGACAGCTCAACGCCGGTCGCCCCGCCGCCAACAATCGCAATGTTTACCTTGCCATTTGCGCCGAGGTTCGCCGAGTACTTCAGGAACAGGTTGAGCATTTCCTGATGGAATCGACGCGCCTGATGCGGGTTATCGAGGAAGATGCAGTGCTCTTTCACGCCCGGGGTGTTGAAGTCGTTGGAAGTACTGCCCAGCGCCATCACCAGCGTGTCGTACGCCAGCTTGCGCTCAGGCACCAGCAGTTCGCCCTTCTCATCGCGCAGTTCAGCGATAGTGAGGGTTTTCGCTTCGCGGTTGATATCCATCACCGAACCCAGCTGGAACTGGAAGTGGTGGTTACGCGCATGCGCCAGATAGCTCAGTGCATCCACGCCTTCATCAAGAGAGCCCGTTGCCACTTCATGCAGCAGCGGTTTCCACAGGTGGCTGTGGTTACGATCCACCAGTGTGATTTTCGCTTTTTTACTGCGGCCAAGCTTTCTACCCAGTTGAGTAGCCAGTTCCAGGCCGCCAGCACCACCACCCACAATTACGATTTTTTTCATTGGCGTAGTCATGTGACCCCCTTAAAATTTATTAACCAATTGTTAATTAAAAGTTATGAATATAGCCTTTAATTAACAACAAGTTACTTGTGTGAAACCATTCAGCTGCAATGAGAATAACATGAATGGTGCATTGGTCATACCAAAATTGATGTGCATCAAGTTTTATCGCGCAGAAGTTGAGCGAACGGTATTTTGATAGCCGAAAAACAGTGAGCAACGGTTAAAAATTAACAAAAAAAAGCCCCGGCAACGGAGCGTTGCCGGGGCGCTTTGCGGGTCTCTTAGCCTAAGGTTTTAAAGGCTTTGATTCGCTGCAGATGTGGGGAGATATTCTTGAACTTATGCCCCTGCTCTTCATCCCAGATGATCTCATAGTAATGATGCAGCATGTCGGCTGAACGCTGGCTATCCAGCGCATCATCGTGACGCGAGAGAATGGCCAGGCAGCGATCGCGATTTTTCTCACGGAAGTTGTTCACGCACTTGGTCGCGATATCCATATACTCTTCCGGGCGATCAATCTTGCCGTCCATGTTCTCGTTCGGGAACAGGTTCGGGTTAAACATCACCTGGCGGATATCGCACAGGAAGCCGATACGTTCCGCCCAAAAGCCACCCAGCCCTACGCCGCAGATGAGCGGTCGCTCGTCGGCGTTCAGCTGCAGCATCTTATCCACTTCCTTGAGCAGATGCTGCATGTCATGTTTCGGGTGCCGCGTGCTGTAGCTAATCAACCGCACGTCCGGGTCGATAAACTGTAGCTGCAGCACTTTTTCGTGGTTACCTGGGCTATTTGAGTCAAAACCGTGTAAATAGATAATCATTTGATCCTCACCACACCATTACTCCCACACCGGGAGGGTTAATGACCAGCCTTCTCTTCCTGCCAGCGTTCGTGGAGTTGCTCCAGCTCAGCGCTAACCGTTTTCCAGCGGGCGGAGTCCATCAGTTCCTGACGGCTAAATGAACCTTTATGATACAACTTCGTAACACGCTCAGCGTTGATCGGCGACAGGTTATCTAACACGCTGACGGCCCCTTTACGATTATTGCAGACGAGGATCATATCGCAACCTGCATCCAGCGAGGCCTGACCACGCTCAGCATAGCTGCCCATGATCGCCGCCCCTTCCATCGACAAATCGTCGGAGAAGATCACGCCATCAAAGCCCAGCTCACCGCGCAGCACGGTTTTAAGCCAGTGCGGCGAGCCGCTTGCCGGACGCGGGTCGACTTCATCGTAGATAACGTGCGCGGGCATAATGGCATCAAGAGCGTTTTCGGTAATCAACGTTTTAAACACCGCCATATCTTTGGCGCGAATCTCAGCCTCTGAACGCGGATCATGCGGCGTCTCTTTATGCGAGTCGGCGGTCACCGCGCCGTGGCCTGGGAAGTGTTTACCGGTAGTTTTCATCCCGGCGCTGTGCATACCGTCAATAAAATGACGCGCCATTGCCAGCGCTTTGTGCGGGTCAGCATGATAGGAACGTTCGCCGATGGCGGTGCAGATATGGCCGACATCCAGGACCGGTGCAAAGCTGATATCAATGTCCATGGCGATCATTTCGCTTGCCATCAACCAGCCTGCGTCTACTGCCATACGTCCGCCCGCCTCTTCGCCCAGCACGGCGGCAAAAGATTGCGCTGCTGGCAAACGGGTGAAACCTTCGCGGAAACGCTGGACGCGCCCGCCTTCTTGATCGACCGCCACCACCAGATGATTCCGGGAGGCGCTACGGATCTGGCGAACCAGTTCGCGCAGTTGCTCCGGGTCATGATAGTTACGGGTGAAAAGAATTAAGCCGCCTACCAGCGGATGCGCCAGAATTTCACGTTCTTCGGCATCCAGCTCATAGCCTTCAACATCCAACATTACTGGCCCCACACGGCCTCCTTTTTATCGCTAAGCTGGCACCAAATCTCGTTGGCCAGCGTGATGAATTGTTTGTCGCCGCTTTGCTGCCAGCGACACTCGAACCAGCCGGCCATAAGCATCAACACCCATGGTCGCCAGCGTTTAACCTGTCGCCAGAGCGCTTCCGGCGAAAAATGCGCCTGCTCGGCGTAGGCCCACGTCAGTTCGCGGCGCTGCTTCATATCTGCGGTCCAGACGGCGGCGAGCTCCAGCGCCACATCGCCGTCTCCCGCATATTCCCAGTCGATCAGCCGAAGCCCGTCGGCAGTATGGACGATATTGCCCGCATGAACGTCCATATGCAGCGGTGCCAGCCGCAGCGGGCGTGGTTCGCCCTGCTTACGCAGGCGCTGAAGTTCCCGCAGCCACAACGGCGTTCGCCGCGCCGGGTCGCACTGCTCCCAGTACTGCATCAGCAGCGGTTGCAGCGAAAGCGCCCAGCCAAATCGCGATTGCTGATGCAAATCATACAGGAGAGTCGCGAGCGGACGATGCGTCGGGAGCACGCTTTTGATCTCACCGGCTAAAAAATCAACGGCCATCCAGCCGGGCGTATAAAAAACCGGCTTTGGCGCCAGTGAAGACGGGAGTTGACGCAGGGCGTGATATTGACGAAGGAAATCGCTTTCCGGCGCATACGGGTCGTGATGCTGACGTAACACTAACCGCCGTTCGCCGTGTTGCAGAATGCAGCTACTGCCGCTCAGCCCCGACGCTTCGGGGCTGGCGACAATGTCATAGTGCGGGAAGACGCGTGACAGGAGTTCGTCACGCGAGAGTTTACTGTTGCGCAACCGCACCCTTACCTGACCAGACGATCTCACCGGTCTGTACCAGCATCAGCTGCATTTGCAGCGTCGGTGCGTTGACGTTGCCGGTGGCGTTAGAATAAAGCACGTACTGCGCGCCCACGTTACGGGCGATGCCCATCGCTTTGCTGCGGGAGCCGAGGCTATCCTGCGGCGACAGGCCAAGCTGCTGCTTGGCGACCGCCAGCTGCTGCGCAGAGACCAGTGTGAATTTACCGTTGCCGGCCAGCGCATTGCGCAGCGCGGTCGTCGCCTCACCGGCGTTCAGCGAACCGTTGGTACGGTTGTTGACGCTATCAACCAGCAGAATACTGCCCGCGTTAACGCCGCCGGCCTGGAGCATTTTGCCCACCAGCGGCTGCGCGGCACCGTTCCAGTCATAGTGACGAACGCGCGGCGTTGGCTGCGCAGGCGTTTCACCGCCGTGCTCAATTGGCCCCGGCTGCTGCGGGATCGTCGGCACGCTCGGTACCGTCGGCACCGGCTGCTGCGGTTCGGTTGGCTGCTGCGGCTGCTGTGGATTGACCGTGTCGACCGGTGCTGGCTGTTCACGCACCACACACCCGGCGAGGAACATCGCCAGGGAAGCAATTAACGCATAGCGACCCAATTTACTCATTGATAGTTTACCCCTCAGAGATAAAGATAAAGCCGGGCTTTATGCGCCCCAAGACTGTTAGCCGTCCCGTACAGCGTCACCGACCCCATCGGTGGAACCGTGATGCTGCGCGGCGCTTCCAGCGGGTGCATTTCCAGCCCTCTGGCGTCATACCAATAAAAACGATAATGGACGGTGACCGGCTCTCGCCTTTCGTTAAACAGCTTCGCGCTGGCGGTAGACTGGATATCCGATGAACTCAGCACCGGCTTTTCCGCGCTGACCCCCGCCGCCAGGACGTTGGATTCCATGACCAGCGTTTGCTGCTCGCTGACGGCGATTTCCGGGCGTGAATGACACCCGGCAAGCAGCGTCGCGCAAAGCACAAGACCGAGACAGACCGGTTTCATAGGTTAGCCTTTATGCGCCAGCATTGGCCCCAGCGGGCGACCACCCACCAGATGCATGTGGATATGGTAAACTTCCTGCCCGCCGTGGCGGTTGCAGTTCATGATCAGACGATAGCCGTCTTCAGCAATCCCTTCATCACGAGCAATTTTCGCCGCCACGGTGACCATACGCCCCAGCGCCTGTTCGTGCTCGGCGGTAACGTCGTTGGTGGTGGCAATCAACGTGTTGGGGATGATCAGAATATGCGTCGGCGCCTGCGGAGAAATATCGCGGAAGGCGGTGACCAGGTCATCCTGGTATACGATGTCTGACGGGATTTCGCGACGAATGATTTTGCTGAAAATCGTTTCTTCTGCCATTGGGAGTTCCTTTATTATTCTCATGTGCAGCCGGTAAAATCGTTACCGACGAACAGGTTACATGCCAAGAGTATGAGCGAGTTGCCGCCCCTGTTTCAACCGTAATGCGTTTTTTCTTAAACGTCCGACCTTTACTTCCGCACCCACTGGCCGTTAATGCCCTGGACGTATTCCCCCGGCTGGGCTTTCTCAATCAGCTTTTTCCCGGCCAGACGCGCCACTTCCTGCGACGGCAGGTTGTTGCTTTGCGCCAGCTGCTGATAGCTTTGGCTGCGTGCTTCATTGATTTTTTTCACCAGCGTCAGCGTCTCGCTATCCTGGGCAATGGCCGCCAGATAGCCCCCCTGCGTTTCTCCCACTCGCCCCTGTTGGCGAGCTTCGGGCAGCGTAAGCGCCAGCGCCTGTAGGCTGAAGAGCGTGAACGCCAGCACGGCGATAATCCCGGTTTTTCTCATCATAGCCTCAGAATAGGTCGCTACGGGACTTGAGCAGATCCTCAACGTCCTTATCGGCCTTAATATGGATTTCGTGTTCAATTTTCACGTTCATATTGATGGTGATCGGCTCTTTCGGCGCCGCCACTTCAATGCGCGGCACGCACCCTGATAACAGGCCGGTTGCCATCAATCCCAGTATGGCGATGGATAATTTCATTGTTGCTCCTTACATTCCGTGCCGCTGCGACACGGCACACCGGGAAGGGTTGCGTGTTGCTCAAGCCATGACTGAAGTTTGTCGCCAAAGCGCAGGCTTCGCCACAAATCAAAAACATTCTCCTGATGCGTATAGTTCAGGCGCACCGTGCTGCGTTTCTCGTCCATCACACCGGTACCAGTCACCGTCGCCTGTAGCGTCAGCATACCGAGACTGTCGAGATTGATACGCGTCCACGACCGCGAGATCTCCATATAGCGCAACCAGTTAATCGCGGCCCCGGCGGCAATATTATCGTCGGCGACGGCATCGGCGGTGTCTTTATCCAGCCTCAAGGTCATCGGGCCGGGGTTATGCAACCAGCCGTCTTTGATTATCCATTTACTGTCGTTCAGCCAGAGCGGCAGCGCGCCGTCCACCGGGCCGGACATGGCGAACTGTTTCGGGTTGACCGCGCTGACCAGTTCGCTGGTCGAAATATGCTGCAAGCGCAGCAGAGCCGCATCGTGCTGCGGCATGCGCAGTTGCTGCATGGTCACCTTGCCGCCGAGCACATCGACGCTGACGTCGCTCAGTTGTAGCGGCGATGCTTCGCTCCACGGCCAGGTGCCCTGCAGGTCGGCGGTGACATTACGCGCCGTCACCTGGTTGACAATTTCAGCAATACGCAGCGACACCGGGCGACGCGTCCCCAACTGCCATACGCCCGCTTTCAGGCGGAACGGCAGCACGAAATCGACGCCGTTGACTTCGTTATCCGGCATCCACGCGCTGCCGTTGCGCAGCACGCCGTGACCACCGGCCTCAAAACCTTGCCCTACGGCGGCGGAGAACGCCACCTGGGCATACAGCGAACCGTCACGTAGCTTCATTTTCCAGTCCGGCGGCACCAGCGGCTGGAACACCATCAGCGACTGCTTCGGCCACCATGCTTGTCCGCGCAGACGTTCGCCGTCCCAGCGGCCATTGACGCGAATCGGGCCAATGTCCTGCGCTCTCAGGTCACCTTTAAACTGGAAGAAGGTCGGGTCGCGGCCGTCAACGCTGAAGTTCAGGGCCGAGGCGGGCAAGACGCTGCCGCCGGTAAAGCGCGTCTCTTTGGCATCAAGCGCCAGCGCGCCGGTAAAGGAGGGATGTTGTTCGTCGCGGATCCAGTGAATCGGCTGCTGTAGCGTCAGACGCGGCTGATCGACGGTCATGGTGCCGTACTGCAGTTTGTCAAAACCGGTCGACAACGAGTTCAACACAATCGCGCTGTCGCGCCATTCGCCGGTGCCGGTGACGTCCCAGCGTGCCTGCATCGGCGTGAAGTGACCGTCCCCCCAGTAGCGCCACTGCCAGGTCCCTTTATCCGGCATGAAGTTGTCGGCCTTGCCATCCAGATGGAGGACAAAATCGCCGGTTTGCTGCTCATGGGCGCGAAGGATCGCCTGCAACCGGCCATCGATCCCCTGAGTAGAAATCTTCACTCCGGCGAGCGGCCAACGAATGTCGTCAATGTTGAGGGCATCGATGAGGCGGCCACGAGATCGCAGTAGCGAACCGGGCTGGAAAACCAGCGTCGGCGCGGAAAGCGGGCCGCTCAACTGTGCGGGCAGTTTAGCGTAGAAAATCAGATCGCCCTGCTTGGCTTCACCGACCAGATGCAGCGGCATGCTGCTGTTGTCCATGCTTAGCGTGCCCGGCCCAACGTTCAGCACCGCTACGCCTTTACCGGCATCACCGGAGGTCAGTACGCTCAGGCGACCGGTAATCAGCGTTTTATCGATACCCTGCTGCCAGTTATCCAGCTTCACGCCCACGCGACCACTGAGCGGAATGCCTGCCTGATACGGCCAGCTCCAGCGACCGTCGCTGATAACGAGCTGCTGTTCGGTAACCTGCCATGGGAAGTCAGCGATCGGGTCGTCTTCGCCACGCGCCATCATCAACAGCTGCCCCTGATTGCCGTCCCAGTTCAGTTCAGCATCCACCAGCGACGGCACCTGAGGCACCTGGAACGTCGATTCAAGATGTCCTTTCACCGGCAGGCCGTCCGGCACCAGCGGCATGGTAAATTCACCGAGCAGCTTCACCGGCGGTTCGCCTTCCAGCAGGCTGGCATGAAACTCGCTGACCGTCAGCGCCTGCCCGCGCAGACGAGCGTGCAGCGTCACCTGGTCGCCTTCATACTCCAGCTCCTGATGCTGAGCGGTGAGCGAGACCTTGAGCTTGCCCTGCCACTTTTCCCACGGCGAGATACTCAGCGAGTCGATGGACAGCCAGGTGTTCGGCAACATCGACTGCCATTCCGCCAGCGTGCGCGGTGCACCCGGCACCGCATCGTTTTGCGGGAGCTTATTAAAGCAGACGGAGTTCAGGTTGACGGCGACGGCATGCAGCTGCCAGCGACTAGGATGTGACAGCGTCACATCTTTCAGCGTAGCGAGCTCGCAATCCCCTACCAGATAACGTAAATCAGGAACGCGCAAGGAGGTGCGGGTGAAACGTGGGCTGTCGTTCAGCGCGATGCGAGTTCCCGCTGGCAGCCAGATGCCCACCAGCGTAGGCACCCAATACCCGAGTGTCATCACCAGCGTCAGCGGCAGGAGTATTAATACCAGGAGTAGCGCAATAACGGCTTTATATTTACCCTTCATGGGTGCAGTGATATCCAGATTAAGCAGGCAGTCATGCCGTGAACGCGCAGCGGGCGATCCCAAGGGGCATATTGTGTCATGTCAGACCTGTTAGTGAAAGCCGCCGTCATGGATTAATCATAGCTGCTACAAAATAAAACGTGAGGAATTTCAGTTGATTCTGATTGAGACAGTGATTTCTCCCCTGCCAATTATCCGCGTATACTGGTGATAGTTTCTTTACGTAACTTTAGCCTTCAAAATATTTTTATATTTTGTAAGATTTTTTGAAATGTGCTAAATTAACGCCAAAATCATTGGAGAAAAGTCTTATGAAAATCGCCGTTTACAGCACCAAGCAGTACGACAAAAAGTACCTGCAAAATGTTAATGAGACATATGGCTTTGAACTTGAATTTTTTGATTTCCTGCTGACGGAAAAAACCGCGAAAACCGCCCACGGTTGTGAAGCGGTCTGTATTTTCGTCAACGATGACGGCAGCCGTCCGGTTCTGGAAGAGCTGAAAAGAATCGGCGTGAAGTATATTGCGCTGCGCTGTGCGGGCTTTAATAACGTCGACCTCGATGCGGCAAAAGAGCTGGGTCTGCGCGTGGTTCGCGTTCCGGCCTATTCACCGGAAGCCGTTGCTGAACACGCTATCGGCATGATGATGACGCTTAACCGTCGTATTCACCGTGCTTATCAGCGTACCCGTGATGCTAACTTCTCGCTGGAAGGCCTGACCGGCTTTACCATGTTTGGTAAAACCGCTGGGGTGATCGGTACCGGTAAAATCGGCGTTGCCGCCCTGCGCATTCTGAAAGGTTTTGGTATGCGTCTGCTGGCGTTTGACCCGTATCCAAGCGCCGCGGCATTGGAACTGGGCGTAGAGTACGTTGACCTGCCGACGCTGTTCGCCGAGTCGGACGTTATCTCGCTGCACTGCCCGCTGACCGCGGATAACTATCATCTGCTCAACACGAGCGCGTTTGAGAAGATGAAAGACGGCGTGATGATCGTCAACACCAGTCGCGGTGCGTTAATTGATTCCCAGGCGGCGATTGAAGCGTTGAAGACGCAGAAAATTGGCGCGCTGGGGATGGACGTGTACGAGAACGAGCGCGATCTGTTCTTTGAAGATAAGTCTAACGACGTGATTCAGGACGATGTGTTCCGCCGTCTGTCAGCCTGTCACAACGTACTGTTTACCGGCCACCAGGCGTTCCTGACGGCGGAGGCGCTGACCAGCATTTCGGAGACGACGCTGGAGAACCTGCGCCAGATTGATACTGGGGCTGATTGCCCTAACGCTATTGCTTGATTCGTTGTGCGTTCTCCACATGGGTTGTGGAAAACGACTGAATATATGTCAGTTTGGTGAAGGGTTCCGTTCACTTTACGTTAGGTGGAATATGAAGTTCCATCACCGGTGAACGGGCCAAGGGGTGCGGCCGCGCACCCCTTCGCAATCCCCGCGGCCCCGCAGGGAAATCGGTGCTTCGCACTGCGCTCCCCTACGACTCCAGCCTGCGGCACGGCGAAACTCGAGATTACTCGGCCCATCCATGGGCCTCGCCCCTTCGGGGCCAACGCAAGCGTTGTTCAAAATTGCTCCCGGCAATTTTGTCCTGTCTCGCTTCGCCTCAGTCCGCCATCCATGGCGGTCTGACCTTGTCTTCCGTGCTACGGCTCGCCGATTTCCAGCGGGGACTCTGCCGTTTCAGAAGCCTTTGTTTTGTTTTTCGATAAATTCAAAGACCGCACGGTTTTTGGTGGCGTCTAAATCGCCGAAGCGTTCCCTGTAGGCCGGGTCAGCCCACATGGATGTGGGCTGAGGGCGTGGTTCACATGGATGTGAACTCGCGCCCGACCCGAAGCCGGAAGGGATAAGCTGAGGGAACCGCGCAGCGGCGATTTTGCCGCCAGAGCCCGGGGGTGCAGGGGGCGGCGGCGATTGGCCGCCCCTTGCGCGCTCCCTGCGCCCGCGCAGTTTATATGGCTAGAACTGGAAGGGAGCGCAACAACGCGATAAAGCCAAAAGTAGCTCCCCTGATCAATCCCCGCCTCTTATAACCGCCACTAAGAATTTGACTAATAACGTCAGCCACCCGCCCGGGAAGCATTTTCCGCCAAGTCCCCCAGCCCTCTCCGGCTGTACAGTAACCCCTCAGTAGCATTCACCTGATCAATATATTTATAAGAAGTCTCAAGCAATGAAGAAAATGTTATTCCTGCTGGCCGCAGCCGCTCTGCTTTCAGGCTGCGTCTATAACAGCAAAATGTCTACCGGCGGCGAACAGCTCCAGCATCACCGCTTCGTACTGGAAAGCGTGAATGGCAAAACCATCAATAGCAGTGATACTCCGCTTGACGTGAGCTTTGGTGAAAAGCAGCCGCTGTTGAACCATATTTATCTGTCCGGCGAGATGTGCAACCGCTTCTCCGGCACGGCAAAAATCAGCAACGGTGAACTAAAAGCATCCGATTTGACGACGACGCGCAAGATTTGTAGCGATGCGCAGCTGAACCAACTCGACGCCACGCTGAGTACCATGTTGCGTCAGGGCGCCCAGGTCGATTTAACCGAACAACAGTTAACGCTAGCAACGGCCGACCAGACGCTCATCTTTAAGCTCGCCGACCTGGTGCATTAATTCTCAGTAGCTACCGCAGCTTCCCGCCGCCAACGATTGCTCGCTGCAACGTTTACCGTTCGGCAGCGCGCACATGCCAATGCTGGAGCCATCCAGCTGGCGGGCGGCGGAGAGCGACCCACCGATCATCGCGCAGTTTGCTTCGCCTGAGCTGGACATTGCCGCTCTCATCCCTGGCGTCACGTGTGCCGCCGTTGCCTGCTGAGCAGGTTCACTGCTACACGCGGATAATAAAAGCGCCGCACACCCCACAAAAAAAGCAGCTCGCATCACTTCCCTCCGAATCGCAAAAATAGGAACAAACCTATGCATCATAGGCAGCGCAGCCGCGCTCGTCGAGAGAGGAAACGCGCATTTATGCACCTTAGAAACATTTTCTGGCAATTTTGTGGCTAAAAACATTCGCGTCATTGATATAGACGCGCCCCAAGGACACAAAAGCAAAAATGATTCAGCGCGGGGTTTGCTAAACTTCACCTAACATCATCGACAAGAGCGATGTGTCTATTAAGGATAAATTTCCGGTCTTCGGGATGCCCGTGGGCCACTTTTCTGCGCAATGTAAGGTGTCATAACCAATGATCACAACTGACGGTAATGGTGCGGTCGCCTCGGTGGCGTTCCGAACCAGTGAAGTCATCGCCATTTACCCGATCACGCCGAGTTCAACCATGGCCGAGCAGGCCGATGCCTGGGCGGGGAATGGACTTAAAAACGTGTGGGGCGATGTCCCACGCGTGGTCGAAATGCAGTCTGAAGCCGGCGCCATTGCCGCCGTGCATGGCGCGTTGCAAACCGGTGCGCTGTCGACCTCTTTCACCTCATCGCAGGGTCTGCTGCTGATGATCCCTACGCTTTACAAACTGGCCGGTCAGCTGACCCCGTTTGTCCTGCACGTTGCAGCCCGAACCGTAGCGACCCACGCGCTGTCGATTTTCGGCGACCACTCCGACGTCATGGCTATCCGCCAGACCGGCTGTGCGATGCTGTGTGCCGGTAGCGTTCAGGAAGCGCAGGACTTTGCGCTGATTTCACATATCTCCACGCTGAAAAGCCGCGTGCCGTTTATTCACTTCTTCGACGGCTTCCGCACCTCGCACGAAATCAACAAAATCGTACCGCTGTCGGATAACACCATTCGCGACCTGCTGCCGCAGGATGAAATCACCGCACACCGCGCCCGCGCGCTGAACCCAGAACACCCGGTGATTCGCGGTACCTCCGCAAACCCGGACACCTACTTCCAGTCTCGCGAAGCGACTAACCCGTGGTACAACGCGGTCTATGACCACGTTGAGCAGGCGATGGCTGATTTCGCCGACGCCACTGGTCGCCACTATAAGCCGTTCGAGTACTACGGCCATCCGCAGGCCGAGCGCGTGATTGTCATCATGGGCTCCGCCATCGGTACCTGTGAAGAGGTGGTGGATGAACTGCTGACCCGCGGCGAGAAAGTCGGCGTGCTGAAAGTGCGTCTCTATCGTCCATTCTCCGCTCAGCATTTACTGCAGGCACTGCCGGAAAGCGCGCGCAGCGTGGCGGTGCTCGACCGTACCAAAGAGCCTGGCGCAATGGCCGAACCGCTATACCTCGACGTGATGACCGCGCTGGCGGAAGCGTTCAATCAGGGCGAGCGTGAAACCTTACCTCGCGTGATTGGCGGCCGCTACGGCCTGTCATCAAAAGAGTTTGGTCCGGACTGCGTGCTGGCTATCTTTAATGAATTATCGGAAGCGAAACCAAAACCGCGCTTCACCGTCGGCATTTACGACGATGTCACCAACCTCTCCCTGCCGCTGCCGGAAAACACGCTGCCGTCGCGCGCGCGTCTGGAAGCGCTGTTCTACGGCCTTGGTAGTGACGGTAGCGTCTCGGCTACCAAGAACAACATTAAAATCATCGGTAACTCGACGCCGTGGTTTGCGCAGGGTTACTTCGTCTACGACTCCAAAAAGGCCGGCGGTCTGACGGTTTCTCACCTGCGCGTGAGCGATACGCCCATTCGCTCCGCCTACCTGGTGGCGCAGGCCGATTTCGTGGGCTGCCACCAGCTGCAGTTTATCGACAAATACCAGATGGCCGAGCGCCTGAAGCCCGGCGGTATTTTCCTGCTCAATACCCCTTACAGCGCCGATGAAGTATGGGGACGTCTGCCGCAGGAAGTGCAGGCCGTACTGAACCAGAAAAAAGCGCGCTTCTACGTGATTAACGCGGCGAAAATCGCCCGTGAATGCGGACTGGCCGCGCGTATTAATACCGTAATGCAGATGGCGTTCTTCCATTTGACGCAAATTCTGCCGGGTGATAGCGCGCTGATGGAGCTGCAAAACGCCATCGCTAAAAGCTACAGCAGTAAAGGTCAGGATCTGGTTGAGCGTAACTGGCAGGCGCTGGCGCTGGCACGCGAGTCACTGTTCGAAGTGCCATTGCAGCAGGTCAACGCTACCAGCCCGAACCGCCCGCCGGTGGTGTCCGACGCCGCTCCAGATTTCGTCAAAACCGTCACGGCCGCGATGCTCGCCGGGCTTGGCGATGCGCTGCCGGTCTCCGCACTGCCGCCGGACGGTACCTGGCCGGTGGGTACCACCCGCTGGGAAAAACGCAACATTGCCGAAGAGATCCCCATCTGGAAAGAGGGTCTCTGTACCCAGTGTAACCACTGCGTCGCCGCCTGCCCGCACTCGGCGATTCGTGCCAAAGTGGTCTCTCCGGAAGAGATGGAAAACGCCCCGGCTTCCCTGCACTCTCTGGACGTGAAGTCCCGCGATATGCGCGGCCAGAAATACGTCCTGCAGGTGGCGCCTGAGGACTGCACCGGCTGTAACCTGTGCGTGGAAGTCTGCCCGGCGAAAGATCGTCAGGATCCAAGCATCAAGGCCATCAATATGATGTCCCGCCTGGAGCACGTTGAAGAAGAGAAAGTGAACTATGACTTCTTCCTCGACCTGCCGGAAATTGACCGCAGCAAGCTGGAGCGTATCGATATTCGGACCTCGCAGTTGATTACCCCGCTGTTTGAATACTCCGGTGCCTGCTCCGGCTGCGGCGAAACGCCGTATATCAAGCTGCTGACCCAGCTGTACGGCGACCGCATGCTGATTGCCAACGCCACCGGCTGTTCTTCTATCTACGGCGGTAACCTGCCATCCACGCCGTACACCACCGATGCCAACGGTCGCGGCCCGGCGTGGGCCAACTCGCTGTTTGAAGATAACGCCGAGTTTGGCCTGGGCTTCCGCTTAACGGTCGATCAGCATCGCCAGCGCGTGATGCGCCTACTGGACGGTTTTGCCGAACATATCCCGACTGAGCTGAACGACGCGCTGCACGCCGATGCCACGCCGGATGTCCGTCGCGAACAGGTCTCACAGCTTCGTATTGCACTGAAAGGTGTTGAGGGTGCTGAAGAGCTGCTGACCGATGCCGATGCGCTGGTCGAGAAATCTATCTGGCTGATTGGCGGCGACGGCTGGGCCTACGATATTGGCTTCGGCGGCCTGGATCACGTGATGAGCCTGACCGAGAACGTCAATATTCTGGTGCTGGATACCCAGTGTTATTCCAACACCGGCGGCCAGGCCTCTAAAGCGACCCCGCTCGGTGCGGTCACCAAGTTTGGCGAGCACGGCAAGCGTAAAGCGCGTAAAGATCTGGGCGTCAGCATGATGATGTACGGGCATGTTTATGTGGCGCAGATTTCACTCGGCGCGCAGCTCAACCAGACGGTGAAAGCGATTCAGGAAGCGGAGTCTTATCCGGGTCCGTCACTGATCATCGCCTACAGCCCTTGTGAAGAGCACGGTTACGATCTGGCGTTGAGCCACGATCAGATGCGCCAGCTTACCGCTACCGGCTTCTGGCCGCTGTTCCGCTTCGACCCGCGTCGCGCTGATGAAGGGAAAATCCCGCTGGCGCTGGACTCTCGCCCACCGTCAGACGCGTTAGCAGAAACGTTGATGAACGAGCAGCGCTTCCGTCGTCTGAACAGCCAGCAACCGGAAGTGGCCGAGCAGCTGTGGAAAGACGCGGCGGAAGATTTGCAGAAGCGCTACGACTTCCTCGCACAGCTGGCGGGGAAGGCTGAGAAGCCAACGCCGCAGGAATAAGTAGATTGACCAATAACCGCCTTCAACATGAAGGCGGTTTTTTTGCATGTAAAATAACGGCCCATTTAGCCAGCACCGTTACATTTGTTTTTATGCACTCGATCACACTATTTAATCGGATATGGATAAAATACCTTCTTCTTATCCTTAACAAAGTATCAGGAATAGTTTTATTACCGTGTGTCAGAATATTCTCTACACACAAAACACCCTTCTCACTCCCCTTCATTTTTCATCATTTATTTAAATTCGCCAATCGCCACGCGCAAATTAGTCGCGCATTAATTGCGCAAGAACAGATGGCCATTCATCATCCAGGCCACGGTTTGACGTCAATGGAATTTTTGCTAAGCCCATGAAAAAAAGATCAAAAAAGAGGAATAAAAAAAGCCCGAATGAGGGTTCGGGCTTGTCATTTCATATGACGAAGAAGGTAAATGACACACGGCAACTTAAATACGTTGTGTGACAAAAAGGCATATAACGCAGATAGCTTACGGCAGGGAATATTCTTTGTATAATTTTTATTTTATATATTTTAAAGAAAATCATTCATCAAAATTATTATCATTTCATAGGAATTATATTCTTTAGATTTTACTTATGTTGTAACAAATGTTATTTACCATCTCCGATAGGTCTCCTTTAGCATTGCCTTACTTCCTCCATTTGAGTGGAAGTGCGCGAATAAAAATACTAAAGGAATAATTTCAATGAACAGAAAAGTACTGGCCCTCGTTATCCCTGCGCTGTTAGCAGCAGGCGCAGCTCATGCCGCAGAAGTTTATAATAAAGACGGCAACAAATTAGACATCTATGGCAAGGTAGATGGTCTGCACTATTTCTCCAGCAACTCCAGCAACGATGGCGATCAGAGCTACGTTCGTTTCGGTTTTAAAGGCGAAACTCAGATTAACGATATGCTGACTGGTTATGGCCAGTGGGAATATAACGTTCAGGCAAATGACACCGAAAGCAACACCGACAACGCATGGACCCGTCTGGGCTTCGCCGGTCTGAAGTTCGGCGACTACGGTTCATTCGACTATGGTCGTAACTACGGCGTGCTGTACGACGTAGAAGGTTGGACCGATATGCTGCCAGAATTCGGCGGTGACTCCTACACTAACGCTGACAACTTCATGACTGGTCGTGCTAACGGTGTGGCTACCTACCGCAACAACGATTTCTTCGGTCTGGTTGATGGCCTGAACTTTGCTCTGCAGTACCAGGGTAAAAACGAAAACCAGAGCGGCGAAAGCGACGTTGGCACCAACAACCGTAGCGATGGCAATACCCGTAAAGACAACGGTGACGGCTTCGGTATGTCCACCTCTTACGATCTGGGTATGGGCGTAAGCGCTGCAGCTGCATACGCAACGTCCGATCGTACTAGCGACCAGATCACCAACAGCAATGCTGGTGGCGATAAAGCTGATGCATGGACCGTTGGTCTGAAATATGACGCTAACAATATCTATCTGGCGTCCATGTATTCTGAAACCCGCAACATGACTCCGTACGGTAATCTCAACGGCGTTGCAAATAAAACTCAGAACTATGAAGTGACTGCACAGTACCAGTTCGACTTCGGTCTGCGTCCAGCAATTTCTTACCTGCAGTCTAAAGGTAAGGATCTGGGTGCAACTCACGACGGTGGCGTTTACTATACTGGCGGCGACAAAGACCTGGTTAAATACCTGGATCTGGGCGCAACCTACTACTTCAACAAAAACATGTCCACCTATGTTGATTATAAAATCAACCTGTTGGACGGTAACGATTCCTTCTATCAGGATAACGGTATCAACACCGATAACGTTGTTGCACTGGGTCTGGTTTACCAGTTCTAATGCAACAAAAAACCCGCTGGCGACAGCGGGTTTTCTTTTTTACCACGTCAGCACGGCCTCACTGCACCGCACTTTCCCCGTGAATTTCACCCTTAAACCCGGTTTTGGCAATCGCCGCCAGCAATTGTTGGTTATCGAAACTCTCCGGCACCACCACTTCAGCCTGACGCGTTTTCAGCGACGCTTTCGCCTTAATCACCCCATCGGTCGTACGCAACGCCTGATTAATTGAAATCACGCACAGCGGGCAGTTCATCTCGCCAATATCAATGGTCACCAGCTTATCGGCGGCCCAGCTCAGCGGCGTAACGAGCATCAACGCCAGACATACTGCTTTTTTCATTCCATCCACTCCCAAATCCAGGGCAGAACATAAGGATAGGTGATAAGCGCCAGCACCAGCGGTACCGACAGCCAGTAAAGCCACACCAGTACCCGACGGCTCACCACATTGACGCACACCGGCTTCGACGACAAATGCAAACGCCAGAATCCGCGCGCCATCAGCCCTACCGCAACGACGATCATCGGGAACTGCAGCCAGGACGCGCCGGGAATACCCACCAGCCCCGCCGCCGAGATGCCAAACAGCAGATACAGCAGCGGCCCAATGCAGCACAGCGTCGAGGCACCGGCAGCGACGATCGCCGCCAGTAGCGTCAGGACACCGCCCTTAATGCTGTTCGACGCTGACATAATCGTAGCTAAACGCCGCAGGATCGTAGAAGTTCAGCGGGTCGCCATCCACCTCGGCATACGGATAGCCCAGGTTGTTGACGTCACCCTGCTCTGCAGCTGGCGACAGCGCAAAATCACGCGCGTGGTTGAAGCCCACCCAGTTCATCTCCCAGTTGCCGAACAGATAGTCGTTTACCGCCGTCACCGCCGGGTCGCCGTTCTCTTTTTTCTCGGTCAGACGCATTTTGGTGACGTCCGCCGGATCGGCAGGCATCCAGCCGAAGCCGGCCAGCCAGAACATCGCGCGACAGTGTTGGCCGCCGCTGACTTTTGCCACGCCCTGCGCGTCGGCGCTGCCGAAGGCTTTTTTGGAGTAGCCATCAAGCTTGCGGCTCGCGCCGAGGCGGATACCGAACATTTCCCGCGCCGGGATCCCGACCGCGCGGCACAGCGCCACAAATACCGAGTTGATATCGGTACATTTACCGCCCAGCTTGCCGGTTTTCAGGATCTCACCCACGTCACCGGTACCGCAGCCAATGACCGCATCATCACGGTGCATATGCGTGCTCACCCAGTCATGAATCAGACGCGCTTGCTTCAGCGGCGCTTTTTCGCTGCCGATAATTTTCAGCGCGGTCTCTTTGACCAGACCATCAACGGGAATATGGGGCGTCGCCTGCAGGAACGGCTTGATTTCATCAGGGATCACCGCGCCTTCCACCGGCAACTGCCAGTCGGCAAGACGGTTTTCTTTCAGCACTTCCCAATCGCGGGTTTCAATCTCCATTTCGACCTTGATCTCCATCGGGCCACTGGAGGCAGGCCAGGTCACAAACAGGACTTTCGCCCCGTAGCGGTTATTGGCGTTGAGGGTAGCGCTTTGATAGTTGCCGCTAAAGGAGAGGTCAAGCAGCTGCTGGAAGGCAGTATCTTCAGGGATGGGGATCCACAAGTTGACCTTGCCGGAAGATCCCTGCGGGGCCTTAAGGCTGTAGGTCTGGGTCATCACGAAACGGCGTGATTTGCCAGAAGACGAGACGGCAGGCTTTGCGACGGCTTCGGTTTTGGCAAAAACCGGGCTCACCAGCCCAAGGGTGGAGAGTGCCGCGGCACCTTTCAGAAAGTTACGCCTTTCCATTGTGTTTCCTTCATCACCAGAAAAAGCTGGCGCTTAACCCCGCACCTGCGGAGGTTGGCCGCTATTATGCGGCTACGCATTCATCACCACAATGAATAACAGGGCATTAAAGGCGCGAAATGCCAAGCGGACGTCGGACAACGCGCCACTCGAGACCTATAATCTGGCATCGTGACAAAAATTACGGGTATAATCCCCGCCATTATTCATCCTATTCAGAAGCGAAAATGACAAAACTTACCTTACAAGAGCAGATGCTAAAAGCGGGATTAGTCTCCAGTAAAAAAGTGGCCAAGGTTCAGCGTACGGCGAAAAAATCGCGCGTTCAGGCTCGTGAGGCAAGAGAAGCGGTCGAAGAGAATAAAAAGGCGCAGGTTGAGCGCGATAAACTGCTTAGCGAGCAGCAAAAGCAGGCCGTGTTATCCAAAGAGTATAAAGCGCAGGTTAAACAGCTGATTGAAATGAACCGCGTCATGCCGGGCCGCGGCGATATTAGCTTTAACTTTACCGACGGCAGCATTATCAAAAAAATCACGGTCGATAAGCTGACGCAGACCCAGTTGATTAACGGGCGTCTCGCCATCGCGCGTCTGGCCACCCAGAGCAACGGCGATAGCGAATATGCGATTATCCCTGCGGTTGTGGCGGAAAAAATCGCCCAGCGCGATGCCAGCAGCATTGTTCTGCACAGCACCCTAAGCCAGGAAGTACAGGATGAAGACGATCCGTACGCTGATTTCAAAATTCCTGACGATCTTATGTGGTAAGCGCCATCTCGCGTACATCTGACCAAAAGCCCTCACGGGCTTTTTTAATGTCTAAAACGGGCTAGCATGACGCGCATTGACGCTCTCACCGCTGACGGGGTGAACAAAATTGAGCTCGCTGGCGTGCAGCATCAACCTGGGTGCGCATTCTGCGCCTGGCATCAGCAAACCGTCGTACAGATCGCAACCCAGAATTGGATGGCCCAACTGCTGACAGTGAATACGCAACTGATGCGTACGTCCGGTTTCTGGCGTTAAAGTGACCCGCGTCAGCGGTAATTGAGTCCCCTCTTCCCCCAGCTGGAAAAACCGCTCTTCGACGCGATAATGGGATCGCGCCGGTTTCCCCCGCTCTGGGCAGATAGACATGCGCGGGAACCGTGCCGGATCTTTCGCTATCGCCGCATCAATAACGCCTTCGTCATCCGCCAGATGCCCACACAACAGCGCGCTGTAGACCTTACTCACACTGCGCTGGCTGAACTGCTGACAAAGCGCAGCGTTAATCGCTTTATTGCGCGCCACCACCATCAAGCCTGATGTACCAAAATCAAGACGGTGTACCAGCGTGCAGCCAGGGAAATCGTGTACCAGTCGGTAGTGCACTGAATCGAGATTCAGGGGATTCTTGCCTGACAGGCTCAACAGCCCCGCGGGCTTATTGATAATCAGCAGATGCTCATCCTGATAGAGAACGTCTATTTCGGCTGAACAGGGCGGCGCAATAAAGGTATCGTTAATGACGGACATCGGGCGACCAGCGTAGAGAGTGGTCACGGATGATAGCGAATTTCCCGTCTCCTGGCGAATTGCACCTTATTACTCTATACCGCACGGCGCTTAGCGCATTACCGTCTAGAGAATAAAGTCGAAAGGTATACTCTCGGGTAGACCTTCAGGTTTATCAGGAAACTTGCCGTTCTTCGCGGAGAGATTAATCGCCGCTGCTGCGGCTCGGCATAAGGGTAAATCGCCGGTTTTAATATTTACCGCTTTAATCTTTCCGCCTACCGGCTGCTCAACATCAACCTGGCAGGACTGCCCTTTATATTTGTCCACTTCAAAAAAGGACTCCTGCACTGCAGACCGGGCAGCCACGACATATTCCATAATGCTTTTTGGTGCTTGAGTCGTGGACGCTGGACCGGTGACGGCGGGCTTAGAATGGACACTACATCCGGCAATAATAAATATCCCCAACGCCATACCACAGTGTTTATGCATATTCTGATCCCGGTTCGTTATTGCTGAAAAAAGAGCATCATAAACATTACGACCATTTTGTATACATCCGCATCTTAATACCTACGGTAAATAGTGGATAGCCGGCAACGTGCAAAAGCTTACCCCTCTATAAGTAACCCGGTCACAAGATGGCCTGCTGCTGTAAAACGTGCTGACATTCGCCGCCGTAATCCGTACCATACACGCCACATATTCGCTGATTCGCTATCGACCGGTCAGCGCGAGACAGGTCTTTTATCGCAAATCAAATGGATGGGAAGACGCTGCGTTCGACCTGATTTTCCATTTGGATTTTTGAGTAACCATTAAATGCAACAAAATCAAGAAATTAGCCAAAAAGAAAAATACAATCTGAACAAGTTACAGAAGCGCCTGCGTCGTAACGTGGGCGAGGCCATTGCTGACTTCAACATGATTGAAGACGGTGACCGCATTATGGTTTGCCTGTCCGGCGGTAAAGACAGCTACACCATGCTGGAAATTCTGCGTAATCTGCAGCAGAGCGCCCCTATCAGCTTCAGCCTGGTCGCGGTAAACCTCGACCAGAAACAGCCGGGTTTCCCGGAGCACATTCTGCCAGAGTATCTGGAGAAGCTCGGCGTTGAGTACAAGATTGTCGAAGAGAACACCTACGGCATCGTTAAAGAGAAAATTCCGGAAGGGAAAACCACCTGCTCGCTCTGCTCGCGCCTGCGCCGCGGTATTCTTTACCGTACCGCCACGGAGCTGGGAGCAACCAAAATCGCGCTGGGCCACCACCGTGACGACATCCTGCAGACGCTGTTCCTGAACATGTTCTACGGCGGCAAAATGAAAGGCATGCCGCCAAAGCTGATGAGCGACGACGGCAAGCATATCGTTATTCGCCCGCTGGCTTATTGCCGCGAAAAAGATATCGAGCGTTTCTCTGAAGCGAAAGGCTTCCCAATTATCCCATGCAACCTGTGCGGTTCGCAGCCGAACCTGCAACGTCAGGTGATTGCGGATATGCTGCGCGACTGGGATAAACGCTATCCAGGCCGCATTGAGACCATGTTCAGCGCCATGCAGAACGTGGTGCCATCGCACCTGAGCGATATCAACCTGTTCGATTTCAAAGGCCTGACTCACGGCGGTGAAGTGATTGACGGTGGCGATCTGGCGTTTGACCGCGAAGAGTTGCCACTACAGCCCGTTGGCTGGCAGCCGGAAGAAGAAGATAGTCAGCTGGATGAACTGCGTCTGAACGTCGTCGAAGTGAAGTAATCAGCTTGTCGCGTCTCAGGTCCGCACCTGAGACGCGTTATTCTGCGGTTATTTCAGCAGACGCACTCGACACGCCTTGCCTTTGATTTTCCCTTTCTGCAGCAATTTCCACGCCTGATGCGCCACGCCTTCGCGAACCGCCACGTAAACGTGTGCCGGATGCACGTCGATTTTACCGATATCCGCCCCGACCAGCCCAACATCACCGGTTAACGCACCCAGCACGTCGCCCGCACGCATTTTGGCTTTCTTACCGCCGTCGATGCACAGCGTCATCATTTCTGGCTCCAGCGGCACAACACGGGCTTTGCCCGGCTCAGCGACCCAGTTGAGCTTAATTTGCAGCATTTCGGCGAGAATATTGGCGCGCTGCGCCTCTTCCGGTGCGCAGAAGCTGATGGCCAGACCGCTGTTACCCGCACGTGCGGTACGGCCGATGCGGTGTACGTGCACTTCCGGATCCCACGCCAGTTCGTAGTTCACGACCATCGCCAGCGATTTAATATCCAGACCGCGAGCGGCAACATCTGTCGCCACCAGAATACGCGCGCTGCCGTTAGCAAAGCGCACCAGCGTCTGATCGCGGTCGCGCTGTTCGAGGTCGCCGTGCAGCACAATGGTGCTCTGACCCGCGGCATTCAGTTCCTCAAAGACCGCCTGGCAATCTTTTTTGGTGTTACAGAACACTACGCAGGACGCGGGCTGATGCTGGCTCAGCAGTTGCTGCAACAGCGCGATTTTACCGTGACGCGGCACGTCAAAGAACTGTTGCTCAACCGCAGGCAGTGCGTCTACGGAATCAATTTCGATGGTTTCCGGCGAGCGCTGCACGCGACCGCTGATGGCGGCAATCGCTTCCGGCCAGGTGGCGGAGAACAGCAGCGTCTGGCGAGAGGCTGGCGCAAAACGAATGACTTCATCGATGGCGTCGCTGAAGCCCATATCGAGCATCCGGTCCGCCTCATCCATCACCAGCGTTTGTAGCGCATCCAGAGAGACAGTGCCCTTTTGCAGGTGGTCAAGCAGACGACCCGGTGTCGCCACAATAATATGTGGCGCATGCTGCAGCGAGTCGCGCTGAGCGCCGAACGGCTGGCCGCCACACAGCGTCAGCACTTTAATGTTCGGCAGATAACGGGCCAGGCGACGAATCTCACCGGCGACCTGGTCGGCCAGCTCACGGGTGGGGCACAGCACCAGCGATTGGGTCTGGTAGAGACCTGCGTCCACGTGTTGAAGCAGGCCAAGACCAAATGCAGCCGTTTTACCACTGCCGGTTTTTGCCTGCACCCGCACGTCCTTTCCCGCAAGGATAGCCGGCAGCGATGCCGCCTGTACTGGGGTCATTGAGAGATAGCCCAGGTCATTGAGATTTTCGAGCTGAGAGGCTGGGAGGATGTTCAGGGAGGCAAAAGCGGTCACGGTGTAGTTCTCACGAATTAGGGGCTGACGTTCAGCAGGCGCGTATCCTCGCAGATCTCGCCGTGGGATGCGACAACTAATCAACGAGTGTAGCCAGGGTAGCGGAAAAAAAGATAAAAAAAAGCCGACTATTCTAAGCCGGCGTCGTACGAATCAATTGTGCTATGCAGTAATTCAAAAAAAGGAAGTAAGACAATATGGAGCGCAACGCCCATCGCTTGACGTTGCATTCACCTGCAGGAACGATATTGCCTCGATTGGAGTGCTGGTTTATTGACCTCGCTCAAATTAAGTCGCGTTATCGGCACTTAATGGAATATAAAAGGTGATTTTTTACAACCATTTACTGCGATGTAACCACCACGTAACACCACCAATGAGTACCACCAGCATAATACAAAAGAGGGAGAAGCCCAGATGCGATCCGCCGCCGGGAATACCCCCAAGGTTGACCCCAAACAGCCCGGTCAGGAATGTGCTGGGTAAAAAGACCATCGCCATCAGCGACATGGTGTAGGTGCGGCGCGAGAGCGACTCCTGCATCATCTGCGCAATTTCATCGGTCATTACCGCTGTCCGTGCAATGCAGCCATCAATCTCATCCAGCCCACGACCCAGGCGATCGGCAATATCCTGCATCCGGCGGCGTTGATCATCGGTCATCCACGACAGGCGTTCGCTGGAGAGCCGGGCATAGACATCCCGTTGCGGCGCCATATAGCGACGCATCACAATCAGCTGCTTACGCAGCAGGGCGAGAAAACCGCGCGGCGGTACCTCCTGCTCCAGCAGGCTATCTTCCAGATCGATAATCTTGTCGTGCAACTGTTCGATAAATTCACTGGCATGGTCAGTCAGCGCGTCGCAGACATCTACCAGCCATGAACCGCAGTCCGTCGGCCCGCTGCCGTCCTGA
Source organism: Kluyvera sp. CHPC 1.2972 (assembly GCF_036759925.1). NCBI lineage: Bacteria > Pseudomonadati > Pseudomonadota > Gammaproteobacteria > Enterobacterales > Enterobacteriaceae > Kluyvera > Kluyvera sp. CHPC 1.2972. Next base: position 126,828 of record NZ_JAPKIB010000003.1, read on the forward strand.
AGGTCGCTAACCACATCATCCAGCGCCAGCACTTTTCTCTGTCGCGTGGAGACGATCATACGTTCATCTATATAGAGCCGCATCGCGACCAGTTGATCGGGGCGTTCGTCGGTACTGCCATTAATGCAGCGCAGCGTGATCAGCGTCCCTTCGCCTAAACGGCTGACGCGCGGGCGCAGGCTTTCGCCGGAGAGTGCGTCACGCACCGTGTTGGGCAGCAGCGGCGTTGTCGCCAGCCATTGCGCGCTGTCGGGGTGGGTGTAGTTCATGTGTAGCCAGCACGGGTTCTCTTTGCTGACGGTTTCATCATCGGTCAGGGGCCTTACGCCGCCCTGCCCGTCGAGCATCCACGCGAATACCGCATCAGGTACGTTGAGATCAGATCCCTTTATGGCTTCCACTTCGCCTCCGGTCAGAACTATTCATCCTGATAGTCTAGCCATCTGCGTTTGTTAAGCAATATGTGGGCGGGGCATCGCGCTGAAATTGTTCATAAAAGCGAGAAGTGGTGGTGATAGCGTTGCAGGCCGGATAAGCGAAACGCTATCCGGCCTACCCGTCCTTCTGAGACCAATGCGTTTTTATCGAATGCTAAAACGATTGCCAAAAATCCTTATCATGGCTCCCGGCCACCGCTGGCTTAAGCACCGCGGCTCCCGGTGCCACATCCGCCTTCCGCGGCTCATCGCCAATGCGGAAATTCTGCGTCCGTGACTGCAAGTCGATAACCTGATTTTTCAGAATATCGGACGACCGCGCCAGCTCCTCCACCACCATCCCATTACTCTGCGTCACGGTTTCCAGCTCCGTCAGCGCCAGAGTTATCTGGTCGATACCTTTTTCCTGTTCGGCGGTCGAAACCGCAATCTGTTCCATCAGGCTATTCAGCTCGCCGGAACCGCTCACGATATCCTGCATATTCCGCTCGGCCTCGGCGACAATATTCGCTCCCTGCGTCACGTTATCGCTGGTCACGCTAATTAACGTCTTAATACTCTTCGCGGCTTCGGCGCTACGGTGTGCCAGATTTCGCACCTCACCGGCTACCACCGAGAACCCTTTCCCATGATCGCCCGCCCTCGCCGCTTCTACCGCCGCATTCAGCGCCAGAATATTCGTCTGGAAGGCAATACCATCAATCATGGCGATGATTTCCGTCATCTGACGCGCACAGTCGGTGATCGACTGCATGTTGGTCGCTACCTCTCCCATCAGCTCCCCGCCTTTACGAGCGCATCGGGTGGCCTCACCCGCACGTTCGCTTGCCAGACGGGTATGCTCGGCATTGTTTTTGGTCCCAGCACCGATCTCTTCCATGCTGGAGGCGGTATGCATCAGCGTAGCGGACTGCTGTTCCGTCTTCACCGCCAACTCCGCGCTACGGTTTGCCAGCTGTTCAGAGAGTGACATCGCCGTATCAGACGACGCGCGAATTTCCGCCACCAGGGTGGAGATATTATTCGATAAGCTATTGATACCCGGAATTAAGCGTCCGGCACAGTTATTACCAAATATCGGAATACGCACCGATAAATTACCATCGTTAACTTCATCAATGCTGCGCTTTACGGCGTTAATCGGTGTGACAAGATATTTGGTCATATAAAGCCAGAGCGAAGCCAGCGCTATCACCCAAACCAGGTTAATGGCCAAATGCAAGAATATATTCTTCGATAATATTAAACAGATCACATCTACAATAAGGAAAACCGCCAGAATAAATACCAGGATAAACGTTCGGACGCTAATGTTTTTAAACATAATCTTTTCCTCAACACCCGTTGTGTCATTTTGTTATATCACCACAAAGGGTATTTTCCAGATTATTTCCATGTTTATAAGGAGTTTAATTGTTAGCAGCGTCAGTTTAACTTTCACCAGACTATTCATCCTACCAAAGTTAAATTACTACAATGAATGACCATAGAAAGATGTAAGTAGAGGTAAAATAAGAATTATATAAAAAATCAATGCCTAAGATTTATTGGCATTTCATCACATTTTAGCGGTACTTAATCGACCGCAATTCAGTAAAAAGAGTCACCCGACACTGTTATTTCTTTGTGTGAATTTCGGATTTTACTGATAGATTAATTAAATCTGGTTTATGAAAGGTATGGATTACATGATGCTACATGCTTCGTGGGACCCGATACTCGTCGGCATTTCATTTTTGGTGGCCTTCATTGCGTCTTTCGTTGCGCTTGATAGTGCTGCAAAAATTGCGGCGTCTAATAAAAAAGCCGCTATCTTCTGGCGCATTACCGGCGGCGCGACGCTGGGTATTGGTATTTGGTCGATGCATTTTATCGGCATGCTGGCGATGAAAATGCCGATGCCAATGAGCTATCACCTTGAGCTTACGGTTATTTCCCTGCTGGCCGCCATTATTGCCTCGTCATTAGCGATTAATATTGCGGTTGCAGGCAACACGCTGTCGCTAAAACGCCTCTGCATTGCCACCGCCCTGCTCAGCTCTGGTGTCGTGACTATGCACTATGTCGGCATGGCGGCATTGATGGCCCACGATGACATCGTCTGGAGCATTCCGCTGATCATCGCCTCAGTAGTGATCGCCATCGTCGCGTCGTGCGTCGGTCTATGGCTTGCCTTCAGCCTACGGCTTAACAGCAAAGGTGTGCTGCTCACACGCGTCGGCGCCGCATTCGCCATGGGCATTGCAATTGCCGCTATGCACTATACCGGCATGAGTGCCGCCTCCTTTACTGACCACGGTCATATGATGATGGGCCACGACGCGATGGTCAGCGAAGAGGGGCTCTCCATCTGGGTATCGGTGACTACCCTGCTGCTGCTCGGGCTGATGCTGATGATTTCGATGGTCGACTCACAGGTGCGTACCGCCCGACTGACGGAGAATCTACAGCACCTTAACCAACAGCTGGAACAGCAGGCGCGCTTTGATGGCCTGACCGGGCTGGCCAACCGCAGCCAGATTGATATGCGCCTGCTGGCCTGCCTGCATCAATCCCGTCTGGCGGGCAGCACGTTTGCGCTGGTGCTGATGGATCTCGACCGCTTTAAGTTGATTAACGATGCCTGGGGGCATCACGTTGGCGATAACCTGCTGGTCTCTGTTGCCAACCGCATGAGCGCCTGCCTCAATCCCAAAATGACGCTCGCACGTATTGGCGGCGACGAGTTTATCCTGCTCGCGCCAAACTGTACCGAAGCGGAAATTACCGATATTTGTACCCGTCTGGTGGAGAGCATCCGCCGCCCGTTCTACCATTCCGGGCAGATCCTACAGATTTCACTCAGCGTGGGGATAAGCCTCTATCCAGGCCACGGTGAAACCCCGCAGGAACTGAAGCTTTCTGCGGATACCGTGATGTATCACGTGAAACACAATGGCCGTAACGGCTGGGTTTTCTACCATGAGTCGATGCTCGATAGTACCTGGCAAGGGGCGCATTTTCTGCAGGATCTGACCCAGGCGCTAGAACGCGGGCAGTTTGAATTGTGGTATCAGCCTAAATATCACGTCAAAGAGCAGCGTATTTATGGTTTCGAAGCGCTGCTGCGCTGGCGGCACCCAAAAAAAGGTATCCTGCTGCCCGACGTATTCCTGCCCACGTTGCAAAACACCGGGCTCATTGTCCCGGTGGGCAACTGGGTAGTCGAACAGGCGAGCCAGCAACTGCATAAGTGGAGCATTGCCGGGCACGATGACTGGACGGTATCGCTGAATATCTCCCCGGTGCAGTTTGAGCAGCAGAACTTTTACGAACGGGTGTGCGAAGCGCTGGTGCGCCACCGCGTCTCCCCAACGCGTTTAACCATCGAACTGGCAGAAACCACTGCGCTACACGGCTTTGACCGCAGCGTGCAGATTTTCAACGACTTCTGCCGCATCGGCATTACCATTTCTATCGATAACTTCGGCGTGGGCTACTCCAACATGCTGGCGCTTCAGGACCTACCCGCCGGGGAGTTAAAAATCGATAAGAGCTTTATGAAGGATATGCGGGAAAACAGTAAGCACGTCAAAATCGTCTCGACCATCATTAACATCGCTCACTCAATGAATATGGACGTCGTTGCCGAAGGCGTGGAAACGCAGGAGCAACAGCGCATCCTCAGCGGGCTGGGCTGTGATGCTCTGCAGGGTTTCTGGTTCTCCGACCCGGTGCCGGCAGAAGATATTGAGACGACGCTGAATAACCTGCCGCTGACCGGCGATCCGAATGCGCCTGCGGCACTACGGCGGGATATTTCATCGGGGAAGAAGCGGCAGGCCTAACGTCTGGGGAGCGGCATGACGCAGCCCCTTTCATTAATGAATTTTGATCATTACCGTTAGAGAATTCCCCCCTCTAATCAAATAAATCCCCACGCGCTATCCTTCTTCTACTCAGAAGAAGGATAACCCCATGCAAACAGTACAACTGAACAACGGTATTGCGATGCCGCTACAGGGCTTCGGCGTCTACCAGATGACCAATGCCGCCGAATGTGAACGCGCGGTGCTGGATGCCCTCGAGACCGGCTACCGTTTAATTGATACCGCCGCTTCCTACCAGAATGAAACCCAGGTGGGCAACGCCCTGAAGCAGAGCGGCATTGCCCGTGATGCGCTGTTTATCACCACCAAGCTATGGCTACAGGGCACCAGCTATGAAGGGGCGAAAGCACAGTTTGAACGCTCGCTGAACCGCCTGCAGCTTGACTACGTCGACCTCTATCTTATCCATCAGCCTTTCGGCGACGTGCACGGCGCGTGGCGGGCCATGGAGGAACTGCATGATGCGGGAAAAATCCGTGCCATTGGGGTCAGTAACTTCCAGCCTGACCGGCTGGCCGACCTGATGGCCTTCAACCGCATTGCGCCAGCGGTGAACCAGGTCGAAGTCAACCCGTTCAACCAGCAGCTTCACGCTACGCCATGGATGCAGAGCCGCGGTATTCAGCCGGAAGCCTGGGCACCGTTTGCCGAAGGGCGCAACGGCCTGTTTGCGCATCCGGTACTGACCGCTATCGGTAATCAATATGGCAAAAGCGTGGGCCAGGTCGTTCTGCGCTGGCTGCTCCAGCGCGGCATCGTATCGCTCGCTAAATCGGTGCGTAAGGAACGTATGGTCGAAAATTTTGCCATCAACGACTTTGCGCTGAGCGCTGACGACATGCTGCGCATTACCGCGCTGGATACCGCCACCAGCGCCTTTTTCTCCCATCGTGACCCGGCCATCGTTGAGTGGCTGGCGGCTCGTAAACTCGACGTTTAACGTGATTAAGGAACCTGCAATGCAACAGAGAACCCTTGGCCAGTCTGGCCTGAAAGTGTCCGCACTCGGTCTGGGCTGCATGGGCCTGAGCTACGGCTACGGCCCGGCAACCGATACCCGCCAGGCGGTTGAGCTTATCCGTGCCGCCGTTGAGCGCGGCGTGACCTTTTTTGATACCGCAGAGGTGTACGGCCCTTATCTGAATGAAAACGTGGTCGGCGAAGCGCTGAAGCCGTTTCGCGATCGCGTGGTGATCGCCACCAAATTCGGCTTTACCTTCGGCGATGACAACAAGCAGCAGATTTTAAACAGCCGCCCGGAACATATCCGCCAGGCGGTTGAAGGTTCGCTTAAACGCTTAAAAACCGACGTTATTGATCTGCTCTACCAACACCGCGTTGACCCGGAAGTGCCGATTGAAGACGTAGCGGGCGTAGTGAAAGACCTGATCGCCGAAGGCAAGGTGAAACACTTTGGCCTGTCCGAAGCCGGCGCGCAAACCATTCGCCGCGCCCATGCCGTCCAACCCGTTGCCGCACTGCAAAGCGAATACTCCATGTGGTGGCGTGAGCCTGAACGGGAAATTATTCCGCTGCTGGAAGAGTTGGGTATCGGTTTCGTGCCCTTCAGCCCGTTGGGTAAAGGCTTCCTGACCGGTGCCATCACCACCGACACCGCCTTTGGTAGCGATGATTTCCGCAGTAAAGTGCCGCGCTTCCAGGCCGAGGCTCGCGAAGCCAATGCCCAGTTGCTGACCGTGCTGGCTAACCTGGCCGCCGAACGCGGGATTACCCCGGCGCAGATTGCCCTCGCGTGGCTGCTGGCGCAGAAACCGTGGATTGCGCCGATTCCGGGTACCACCAAGCTACACCGTCTGGAAGAGAATCTGGGTGCGGCAGAGATTGTGCTCGCAGCAAGCGACCTGCAGAAAATCACCCAAGCGCTGGATGCGATTAAGATTGTGGGTGACCGTTATCCGGCGTCCATTCAGGCTCGCGTTGGGCGCTGATTAACCCTCCCGGCGTCGCGATGCTCGGCCGGGCTACGCGACCTCGGGGAATCTCCACGATTACCGTTCTCCACGACCACCAGTCCGCTGCGCCCAACGCGAGTGAATGAGCAGAACTATACTCCATGCTTGCAGCCTCGCCTGCCGGGTTGAGGTTCATCGTTTCGGTTCGAATATGAGGGGCGTAGTGATGACGGTATTTCAGAATAAATCGGTACTGGTTCTCGGTGGCAGTCGCGGTATTGGCGCGGCGATTGTCCGGCGTTTTCGCGCCGACGGTGCGTCGGTGATATTCAGCTATTCCGGTTCGCAAGAGGCGGCAGAACGCCTGGCAGCCGAAACGGGTAGCACCGCCGAACGAGCAGATAGCGCCGATCGCGATGCGGTTATTGCGCTGGTTCATCACAGCGGTCCGCTGGATATTCTGGTGATCAACGCTGGGATCATTCTCTTCGGCGATGCGCTCGAACTGGATAGCGATGCTGTCGACCGCCTTTTTCGCATCAATATCCATGCCCCCTACCATGCCGCCGTTGAAGCGGCGCGTCGAATGCCCGAAGGCGGGCGTATCATCGTGATTGGCTCGGTGAATGGCGACCGTATGCCACTTCCCGGCCTCGCCGCGTATGCAGTCAGCAAATCAGTGTTACAAGGGTTGGCACGGGGCCTCGCTCGTGATTTTGGCCCGTTAGGGATCACCGTCAACGTCGTCCAGCCCGGCCCCATTGATACCGATGCCAACCCCGAGGACGGGCCGCTGAAGGAGGTGATGCACAGCTTTATGGCGGTTAAACGACACGGTCGCCCTGAAGAGGTGGCGGGTATGGTCGCCTGGCTCGCCGGGCCGGAAGCTGCCTTTGTCACCGGGGCGATGCACACCATCGACGGCGGATTTGGTGCCTGACCGACAATGGGCGGCTGACGTCAGGCCGCCCTTTTTCACCGCCGCATGACACATCGTCATATCCGTGACCTGGCGCGCGATTTACGGTTCGCTATCCCCTTATCACCAGGCTATATCTTAGACATCTTTACTCAACGAGGACGGGTTATGGCAGGCAAAAAGATTCTGATGCTGGTGGGCGATTATGCGGAAGATTATGAAACCATGGTGCCTTTTCAGGCGCTGCAGATGATTGGTCACCAGGTGGACGCGGTCTGCCCGGATAAACCGAAAGGCGACTACATCATGACGGCAATTCATGATTTTGACGGCGCGCAGACCTATAGCGAAAAACCAGGGCACCGCTTTGTGCTCAACGCCGATTTTGCCAGCGTCAACGAAGCGGATTATGACGCGCTGCTGATCCCCGGCGGGCGTGCGCCTGAGTATCTGCGGCTGTATGAGGCGGTAATTAAGCTGGTGCAGGCTTTTGATGTGGCGAACAAACCCATCGCCGCCGTCTGCCACGGCCCGCAACTGCTGGCTGCTGCTGGCGTGCTGAAAGGACGCACCTGTAGCGCCTATCCGGCCTGCGCCCCGGAAGTGCGGCTAAGCGGCGGGGAATATGCGGAGATTGGCATCGATCAGGCGTATGTCGATGGCAATCTGGTCACCGCCCCGGCGTGGCCTGCACATCCGCAGTGGCTGGCGAAGTTTGCCGACCTGCTGCGATAGCTGAAGCCAGGGTGATGAAAAAACAGGCGCTAACAGCGCCTGTTTTTGTTTGAGGCGATACCCGCTCAATCGTGAATTTTTACCCCAAGGCAGCCGCGTACAAATTCCGGATTAAAATGCTTCACCGCCTCACCCACGTAGCCTAAATCCAGCGCGCTAATCTGCGCCATTTCGCCCTCGGTCAGCGAGAAATCCCAGATAGCAAAGTTTTCTGCAATACGTTCCTGGCGGGTCGATTTAGGGATCACCGTGACGCCACGCTGCACGTTCCAGCGCAGGACCACCTGGGCAACGGTTTTTTGGTGCGCCTCGGCAATCCCCTGCAACATTTTATCTTCATGTGCCTGATGTCTGCCGCCGCCTAATGGTGCCCAGGCTTCCGGCTGAACGTTGTAGCGTTTCATGGTCTCAAGCGCTTCAGGTTGAGCAAAATAAGGGTGAAGCTCGACCTGGTTCACCATTGGCTTAACGCTGACGGTTTCACAGAAGTTGGTTAACACGTGGGCATAGAAGTTCGAGACGCCAATGGCCTTCAGTTTTCCTGCCGCATAAGCCTCTTCCAGCGCGCGCCAGGCGCTGAAATAGTCACCCATCGCCTGGTGCAGTAAATAGAGATCAAAATAGGCTAACCCTGACTTTTTCAGCGACGCGTCAATACCGGCTTTTGCCGCATCCTCGTTTGCCATGTCCTGTACCCACAGCTTAGAGGTGATAAACAGCTCTTCGCGGGTACACAGGCCTTCGGCAATCGCTTCACGAACGGCATCACCCACGGCGTCTTCGTTACCGTAGACGGCGGCGGTATCAATCAAACGATAGCCCGTGCGAATAGCAGCTAACACCGACTGCTTACATTCTTCTTTATCGGTGACCTTAAAAACGCCAAAGCCCAGCATCGGCATTTTGAGGTTGTTACTTAAAACGGAATATTCCACGGTAAAGCTCCCGGCAGGTTAAAACATGATTTTAGGACAGAAACATCATGAGGATTAGTCGGCAATCCGTGATTTGACTTATGCAGTGAATTCATCAATTCGGATGTAAATCAGTAGTACGACGGTTATCACGCTTCGCTTACCATGGCGATATTTAGCAAACTGCGGACCATTAATTAGCTGCACTTATTTATGTTAGAAAATTACGGGTATTATCGAATGAATGTCGCCCTGATAGGATGAGTCCTGCTTAACACGATAGGCCGTATAAAAGGCCGAATGCAAAGCCAACAGCAGCACAACCGTTTACTCATCATCCACCTATCAGGAGCGTAAAATGACAGATAAGATCCAGGGCAAAGTGGTTGTCATCACCGGAGCTTCTAGCGGTATGGGCGAAGCCGCCGCACGCCATCTCGCCGACAAAGGCGCGAAAGTGGTGATGGCCGCTCGTCGAGCTGACCGCATCGACGCTATCGCTAACGAATTAAAGCAGCGTGGTAAAGACGCTATCGCTGTCGCAACCGATGTCACGAAACTCGCTGATATGGAGGCGCTTATCCAGAAAGCCATCAGCACATTCGGTCGGGTTGATGTACTGATCAACAACGCAGGGTTAATGCCACTTTCTCGTCTTGACCAGGGTAATGTGGATGAATGGAATCAGATGATTGACGTGAATTTACGGGGCGTTCTGCACGGTATCGCCGCGGTTCTACCTCATATGAAGGCGCAGAAATCAGGCCATATTATCAACACGGCCTCCGTTGCCGCCCATCTGGTTTTCCAGAGCTCAGCCGTTTATTCCGCGACCAAATTTGCCGTACGGGCATTGACTGAAGGTCTACGTCAGGAGACAGCGGCAGATAACATTCGCGCGACGCTCATCTCGCCAGGGGCAGTTAAAACCGAACTACTGGAGCATATTTCGGATAAAGACGTCCAGGCAGCAAACCGGGAGTACGTTGAAAACGTAGGCGTACCGCCTGAGACCTATGCCCGAATGGTGGCATTTGCGATTAACGAGCCGGAAGATGTTGGAGTCAGCGAAATTATTTTCCGCCCGACAGCGCAAGAGTTGTAATGCCCTACGGCCAGTACGCTGGCCGATTCGCTTTGCGGGATATTCATCCGTACTCTCATTCGAGGAACACTCAACGTGGTGGGTAACGCTGGTTCTTTAGCGCATCCAGCACCAGCAAAAATGCGGGGGAATGGTGACGTCTGTCTGGGTAATACAAATGATACCCCGGCATGAGCGGGCTCCAGGCCTCCAGCACACGTATCAACGTCCCTTCTCTGATGTCATTTGCCACAACATCCTCTGGAATGCAGCAGAGTCCGCTTCCGACTCGTACCGCATTGAGCATGAGTTCCAGGCTGTTTACGATCAGCTGCCCTTCCACTTTCACACTTAAGGTATCGCCATTGTGGTCAAACTCCCAGGCATACAGCCCACCGTAGGTCGGAAGACGTAAATTGATGCAGTTATGGCGGGTCAGATCCTGAAGTACCTGGGGTTCAGGATAGCGTGAAAAATAATCAGCAGAACCTACAACCGCCATACGGATGTCCGGGCTTATCCGGGTCGCGATCATGTCCCTGGCAACCTGCTCCCCCAGCCTGACTCCGGCATCAAAGCGCTCCGCTACGATGTCCTCCAGTGAGTCATTAACCGAGATTTCAACGTGGATGTCCGGGTTATCCCTTAGCAATTGCCGCAGACCGGGTTCAATCACTGAGATCGCGGCATGGGCCGCTGCAGCAATCCTGACCGTACCCGCCGGCCTTTGTCGCATCCCCTTTAGCGTATTCACTGCATGAACAATTTCATCGAGTTTAGGCCCGAGACTACTGAGCAAAAACTCGCCGGCCTCTGTCAGCGAAACGCTGCGAGTTGTACGCGTCAATAGTCGCACTTCTAGCCTCGACTCCAGATTCCGGATTGTCTGGCTTAATGCCGATTGCGATACTCCCATCTTAGCTGCCGCTCGGGTGAAGCTACGTTCACTGGCAACCAGCGAAAACGCGGCCAGCTCATTAAAGTTTTCCATCATTAAGATGCCTTACTAATGACTATTACTGCAATCATCGTTTCATTCTTATTAATATGGAAGTGCTAATGCCGCTCATGGGCAATGAGAAATGACCATTAGAGTGGCCTGGCTAACTTTTTTTACCCTATCATGCCGTTTTTTAGCTTATGGAGAAGGCCGTCATGGACCCTTTATCAGACGTACTGCAGCTTCTTTCCGCCCGCAGCTACATCACCAGCGGGCAGTCAGCCGGTGAGTGCTGGTCCATGCGCTACCCCGGTTTTTCCGGGATGAAATTTATTGCGCTGCGCAAAGGTACATTGTGGTTCCGGCTGGAAAGTGAACCAGCCTGGCGAAAACTCACCGCGGGAGATGGGGTGATTCTTACGCGTTCGGCCCCGTTTATTATGGCCTCTGACCCTGAGCTCGTGCCCATAAATTCTGAACAGGTCCCTTATCAGAAGCGCAATGGCATCGCTGACTATGGCGGCGACGAAAGCCTATTGCTGGCCGGAAAGATGGAGATCGACCAGACTGGCGCCGGGCAACTACTGGACGCCCTCCCGGTGGTTATTCCCATCAATACCGGTTCAGAATCCTCCTCTACCCTCAACTGGTTGATGGCGCGACTCCACGAGGAAAATATGTCACTGCGTCCGGGCGCGTCACTCGCTGGCAACCATCTGATGCAGCTGGTCATGATTGAAGGGATCCGAAGTTGGATTTTATCAGAAGAGCAGGCCTTGAACGGGTGGCTGGGCGCGCTACGCGATAGTCGGATCCTCGCGGCCCTGGTAGCGATACATGCCGAGCCGGAAAAACCGTGGCAGCTTGCAGAGCTAGCCGCAATTTCAGGGATGTCGCGCGCAGGTTTCTCCAGACGCTTTACCGAGTCGGCCGGAACTTCACCGTTGAATTATCTGACCCGCTGGCGGATGCACATCGCCAGCAGAGCGCTTCGACTGACCAAAGAACCGGTAAAACAACTGGCCTGGCGATTAGGGTATGCTGCTGAGAGTACATTTTGCACCGCATTCAAGCGAATCTATGGCGAGTCCCCGACTGCGCATCGCGCGACATACCTTGAAGGCCCTGTTCACCCTCTGTATGCTTTTCATCCAATCGACTCGAAATGAGATTTTGACAAAACAAATATGGATTATTGATTATTAATAATCTCATAAAATGGCGATACCCTTTTACGGTAAGTTTTGCTGCTTTTTATCAGGGAGACCTGATACTCAGTAGCCGTTTTAACCCTGTCTGCGGATAACGCCGGCAGCACCGTAACGAAATGGGAATTATATGGCCAGTCAAACGACGGCGCAAAAGCGTCTGTTTACCTTTGCATCCTGCCTGGGAATCGTGCTTGTTCAGCTTGATGTCAGTATCGTTAACGTCGGGCTGCATTCGCTTAAAGTGGCCTATGACGCCACCGTATCTGACCTGGAGTGGGTCATTAATGCCTATGCCCTTGTTTTCGCAGCGCTGATGCTCAGTTCAGGAAACCTTGTCGATCGCTTTGGTTCTAAAAAAACCTTTATCACCGGGGTCGCCATCTTCATTTTCGCCTCGGTATGTTGTGCCCTCTCCCCGACGATTTACTGGCTTGATGTTATGCGAGGAATACAGGGTATTGGTGCAGCGTTACTGCTGCCAAGCTCCTTGACACTGCTTCGGCAATATTTCGCCGATGCCCGTGAGCGATCAGCGGCAATTGCCATGTGGGCCGCCGCGGGCTCTCTGGCACTGGTCGCAGGCCCTGTCGTCGGCGGTGTGCTGATTAAGTACTGCGGCTGGAAAAGCATTTTTCTTATCAACTTTCCGCTGGGGCTCGTCAGTATCGCGCTTATTCAGTCTCTGGCTCCGGTTAGCCCAATTGCCCCCGTACGCATTAATTTTCTGAACCAATCTTTTATCGCTGCAAGCCTGGCCCTGCTGACATTTACGCTCACCGAAGCGGGACAATATGGCTGGAGCAGCCCCATTATTCTGACTACGCTCGTGCTGGGGATAGTGCTGCTGGTGTCCAATAGACGCAGGGATAAACATTCACCGAATCCAGTCATTGCCCGGGACGTGCTCTCTAGTAAATATATCCCGAGTGCGGTCATGGTCGGCTTTCTGTGCAATCTGGTTTTCTATGGCGCGGTATTTATCTTCAGTATTTTCTTCCAGAATCAGCTTCATTTGTCCGCGCTGGATGCCGGGATTGCCTTTATGCCGATGATGGCCGTCACTGCATTAGTCAATTTTTCATCGAAATGGTTTTCTTCATGGTATTCCATCAGGAGGTTGTCTCTTCTGGGCAGCGGGATCAGTATGCTGGGGTTTATCATTGTGATGTTCGTTACGCCAGCGTGGAGCGCCTACCAACTCTTTATTCCCATGGTTCTTCTCGGTAGCGGAACCTCCTTTGCCATGCCGATAATGACCAACCTGATACTGTCGCAAGCGTCCCATCAATCCGCTGGTTCAGCGTCAGCGTTTTTTAACTGCGCCAGACAAATGGGAGGCGTCAGCGGTGTAGCCATTTTTGGGTTACTTCTGAATGCGGAGTCGGACATGACGCAGGGCTTGAGAACGGTGGCATTTGCCGCCGCGGTGATGACGGTCATCTGGATTATTGTGGGTTATCGAAAGCTGCCAGCCTGTAAATTAAGCGAACTATAACGCAAAAAGACAGGTAAGCGTTTCCGCCTTACCTGTCTTCTGAAAGACTCTTCCCGATGAGAAAGACGGGAATGCTACGCTTAGAATGCCGATCTCAATGATAATTCGAAAATAATCATTTCAGCCTGGCAAGAGAACGTCACCGAAGCATTCAACTTCACGTCGTTATCGGCTTTCACTACCTGATAAGTCACCACGGCGTCTTCATCCGATGATGCTGCTGCGGCCAGTTTCTTAATCTTAGCCACGGCAAGCTCAGCTTCATTTTCCGATGGGAAGATACGCTCAATAACGCTGGTACAATTATCATTCTCAATGATGGTACCAATATCGATTGCACACCCTTTGGTACTGCATTTATCCACTACGTCTTTCATGATGATAACCTCGTATGTTTCTTCCCAAGATAAGACTCTGCCGATGGAAAGTCCAACCATTAATAGGGTTAAAGATTACCGTTTTTGAGATTAAACGCTGCGTATTTGCCAATAGAGCGGGGTTGTTGCTTTATTTAACAAAATACGTGATGTTTTCAACCAATCGTGGTGGTTGCCTGACGTTATCAGGCAACCAGTACTCATCAATGCTTCACAATATACATCGTATGCGTATAAGCCACATCTTCCGGATTGGTGATCGGGTAGCCTTTTACCCACGGCTTGATCAACCGCCCGTTGGTGTACTGATAGATAGGCGCAATAGGCGCTTTCTCGGCCAGTATTTTTTCGGCGGTGTTGTAATCTGCGTTACGCGCCTCGGCGGTGTTCTCCAGCGTCGCCTGGCGGATCACTTTGTCATACGCCGGGTCGCTGAAACGGGAAATATTGCCGGTGTTGGTGGAGGTCAGCAGCGACAGGAAGGTTGACGGCTCGTTATAGTCTCCCACCCACGACGCGCGGATCACGTCGAAATTGCCGGTGTTGCGGCTATCAATATAGGTTTTCCACTCCTGGTTTTGCAGCTTCACGTCAACGCCGAGGTTTTTCTTCCACATCGACGCCACCGCAATCGCGATTTTCTGGTGGTTTTCCGAGGTGTTGTACAGCAGCGTCAGCTTCAGTGGGCGATTCGGGCCGTAACCTGCCGCCTGCAGCAGCATCTTCGCCTGCGCGTTCAGTTCGGCCTGGCTGCTTTGCGCCATCTCAGAGGTCTGCGGTTTAAAACCAGCGGTCACATCAGGGGTGAAGCGCCATGCCGGTTTCTCACCGGTGCCTAAGACCTTCTCAGCGATAATCCGGCGGTCGATGGTCATGCTCAGCGCCAGACGCACGCGCGCATCGGCGGTTGGCCCTTTTTGGGTGTTAAACGCGTAGTAATAGGTACCCAACTGCGCCGGAGTATAGACCTGACCCGGCAACTCTTTGAGTAGCTTCTGATACTGGTTTTTCGGGAAGGATTCGGTGATATCGATATCGCCCGCCAGGTAACGTTTGGTGGCGGAGGATTCCTGGTTGATGGGGACGAAAGTGACTTTCTGAATAATCGTCTTCGCGTTATCCCAGTAGTATTTGTTCGGTACCGCCACCAGCTTCTCATTCACCACGCGGTCAGCCAGCACGTAGGCACCGTTGCCAATAAGTTTACCTGGGCGCGTCCAGTTCTTATCACTCTCGACATTGGCTTTGTTGACCGGGTAGAGCGAGAAGTTGGCGGTCAGGTTTACAAACCACGGCAGCGGTTTATCCAGCTGTACACGCAGAGTATGGGCATCTACCGCGCTCACGCCCAGCGTTTCGGGTTTAGCTTTACCATCAATAATATCCTGGGCATTGCTAATACCCGCCAGCGCGGCAAACCAGGCAAACGGCGACGTGGTTTTCGGGTCAACCAGACGCTGCCAGCTGTAAACGAAGTCCTGTGCCGTGACTGGCGTACCGTCGGACCATTTTGCATCGTTGCGCAGGGTGAACGTCCAGATACGCTGATCGTTCGTCTGCCAGCGGGTGGCGACGCCTGGAATGATATTGCCGTTGGCATCCTGGTTCACCAGCCCTTCAAACAGATCGCGAATGACCTGAATCTCCGGCAGCCCCACCGCCTTTGCGGGATCTAATGAAGCGGGTTCATCTTTGATGTGGCGAACCAGCTCCTGCTGCTTCGCCAGCACCGTTCCGGCGGGAACGTCGGCCGCGACGGCGATAGAACTCAGACCTGATAGCAAGACGGCGCAACAGGTCAAGGTGAACGGTAACTTCATGTCATCCCCTTAAAATTGGCAAACCCACACAACTTGATGAAAATATTATTTGTTTCAGTCGCGGTAATTGCAAACAACATGTCACATAAAGTTGATATATCCCCGGCAATATCTCTCAGGGAAACTATTTGATTCGCGGATGATTTTGCACAACACTGCTCAATATCCCCATTGCGTATCAGGACTCAGCGTATGTCAGCCACCCGCCCTCGCGCCCAGCGCGGCGCGTTCCCGCCCGGAACACAACACTATGGTCGTTCTCTGCTTGGGGCTCCGCTTATCTGGTTCCCCGCCCCATTGGCTGGCCCGCAGAGCGGTTTGATCATTGCCGGTACGCACGGCGACGAAAATTCTTCGGTCGTGACCCTCTCCTGCGCGCTGCGTACGCTGGCAACGGATCTTCGTCGTCACCACGTGGTGCTGGCGGTAAACCCGGACGGCTGCCAGTTAGGTCTGCGCGCGAACGCAAACGGGGTGGATCTGAACCGCAACTTCCCGTCGGCAAACTGGAAGGCGGGCGATACGGTGTACCGCTGGAACAGCGCGGCGGAACAACGCGACGTGGTGCTGCAGACCGGTAGCCGCCCCGGCTCCGAACCGGAGAGCCGGGCGCTGTGTCAGCTGATTCATCAGATTAACCCGGCATGGGTGGTGTCATTTCACGATCCGTTGGCCTGCATTGAGGACAGCCGTCATAGCGAGCTGGGGCAATGGCTTGCCGGGGCATTCAGCCTGCCGCTGGTCAGCAGCGTCGGCTATGAAACGCCGGGATCGTTTGGCAGCTGGTGCGCCGATATTGGCCTGCACTGCATCACCGCCGAGTTCCCTCCTGTCTCCTCCGACGAGGCCAGTGAGAAGTATCTGGCGGCGATGACGGCGCTGCTCCACTGGCAGTCAGCGCATCACAAGTGAAGCTCACCGCAGGTAAAACGCAGCGCGGGCTGCGCGTCGGCGGCAAGCCAGGTCGGGCCGTCGAGGTCGGCAAAGCGAACCTGCGGTGCCAGCGGTAACGCCGCTTCAATGGCCCGCGAGGTGCACAGCATGCAGCCGAGCATCAGCGCAAAGCCCTGCGCTTTGGCCTCGGCGGCCAGCGCCAATGCTTCAGTCAAACCGCCGGTTTTGTCGAGTTTGATGTTGACCATCTCATAGCGTTCGCGCAGCACGGGCAAATCTTCCCGAGTGTGACAGCTTTCATCGGCACAAATCGGCAGCGGATGGATAAAGTGGCTAAGCGCATCGTCCTCCCCGACCGGCAGCGGCTGTTCCAGCATCGCGACGTTCAAATCGGCCAGCAGCTGGCAGCGTGCGGCGAGCCCATCGACATGCCAGGATTCATTGGCATCAACAATCAGCGTGGCATCCGGCGCGGCAGCGCGGATAGCAACCATACGTTCGCTGATAAAATGGTTGTCGAGTTTGACCTTAAGCAGCCGGGCACCGCTTTCATATAGCGCTTTCGCACTCGCCGCCATCTGCTCAGGCGTGCCGATCACTACCGTCTGCGCGGTGGTAATGGTCTCCGGCAGGCGAATGCCCAACTGGGCCACCACGTCGCTTTGTAGCAGGTGGGTTTCCAGGTTCCAGAGCGCGCAGTCCACCGCGTTACGCGCGGCCCCGGCCGGCAGCAGCGTGGCCAACTGTTCGCGAGTTAACCCCTGTTCCAGCGGTTCTCCCAGCGCCATGATTTGCGCCATCACCGAAGCGATGCTTTCGCCGTAGCGCGGATACGGCGTGCACTCACCCACCCCTTTTACGCCATCCTGCTCCAGTTCGACCACCACGACCTTCGCTTCACTGCGGCTCCCGCGGGCAATGACGAAGGGGGTATGCAATGGCCAGGCTTCTTCGAAGACTCGCAGCTTTCTCATTTTTGCTCCTTACAATCAGGCGTAAATAGGGTTTGCCGTGTTAACACCTGTTGTCATACACTAGGGTTGACGTTAACTATATGTAAACAGGAAGATAATCATGTCGCAAACCGTACATTTCCAGGGCAATCCCGTTGCTGTTCAAGGTTCTATCCCACAGGCGGGCGATAAAGCTCAACCGTTTACGCTGGTGGCAAAAGATCTGTCAGACGTCACCCTGGGCCAGTTCGCTGGCAAACGTAAAGTTCTGAACATTTTCCCAAGCATCGATACCGGCGTCTGCGCGGCATCTGTGCGTAAATTCAACCAACTGGCTGGCGAACTGGCCAACACCGTGGTGCTGTGCATTTCCGCTGACCTGCCGTTCGCGCAGTCTCGCTTCTGCGGCGCAGAAGGCCTGAGCAACGTGGTTACCCTGTCCACCCTGCGTGCTCCAGAATTCCTGCAGACCTACGGCGTAGGTATCGCAGACGGTGCACTGAAAGGCCTGGCGGCACGTGCCGTTGTGGTTATCGATGAAAACGACAACGTGGTGTACAGAGAGCTGGTGAACGAAATCACCAACGAGCCAGACTACGATGCGGCACTGGCTGCCCTGAAAGCGTAATCACCGCACCACAAAAGACAAACAGCCTCTTTTCAGAGGCTGTTTTTTTATGACTCTTCGCCCTTCTTGTTGCTCAGGCCATATTCCCGCAATTTATTGGCAATCGCCGTGTGCGATACGCCCAGACGCTTGGCAAGTTTTCGGGTGCTTGGATAGCTGCGATAAAGCTGCGTCAGCACTGAGCGTTCAAAACGGCGGGTAATATCGTCCAGCGAGCCTTCCATCGCCTCTTCGCCTACCGCCGCGCTCGACACATCGTTGTCCGGCAGCAACACATCCTGAGGACGCAGTTCGTAGCCATCAAGCTGGGTCAGCGCACGGTACACCGCATTCTTCAGTTGGCGAACATTGCCCGGCCAGCCGTAGCGGGTAAGCACGGTGTTGAGATCGGCAGAAAGTTTCGGGCGGGAGATCCCCTGCTCGTCAGCAAAGCGCGCCACAAACAGTTCGGTCAACGGCATGATGTCCTGCGGACGATCGCGCAGCGGCGGAAGATTGAGGGTCAGCACGTTGAGGCGATAGTAGAGATCCTCACGGAACAGCCCTTTCTGCACCAGCTCCACCAGGTTTTTCTGGGTGGCGCAGATAACGCGGACGTCGACATGCACTTCATGGTCTTCACCCACGCGGCGGAAGGTGCCATCGTTGAGGAAACGCAGCAGTTTGGTCTGCATGCGCGGCGACATTTCACCAATTTCGTCCAGCAGCACCGAGCCGCCGTTGGCCTGTTCGAAGAACCCTTTTTTACCCTCTGCGGCATCACCAAACAGCTCGCTTTCTACCGCATCTTCCGGAATAGAGCCGCAGTTCAGCGCCAGGTACGGTTTCGCTGCACGCGGGCTGGCCAGGTGGCAAGCGTGGGCTAGCAGATCTTTACCGGTGCCGGTTTCACCGACGATCAGCAGCGGTGCGGTCAGCAGCGCCAGCTTGCGCGCCTGATCCACCATCTGACGCATACGCGGGTTAACGGCCACAATCTGGCTGAACGCGCTGACGTCCTGGGTCGTCATGGTTTGTAGTTGGCGGCCCATTCGCAGCGTGGAGCGCAGCATTAATACGGCACCCGCCAGCACGCGCACGTCGTTTTCGCCGCTCAGATAGACCGGCGTCGCCTCCAGCAGGAAGTTTTGCCCATGAATCACCACATGCTCAGCGTGAGACTCCACTTCGTCGCTTTCAAACCAACGCGGGAAATTAAAGCCGCTAATCAGTTGCGCCACGTTGTGGTTACGCATTTTATCCTGGCTCATGCCAAACAGCTGACAGCTCGCTGGGTTCGCACGTTCGATTTTGCTGCGCGTATCCAGCGACAGCACCGGCTCCGGCATCGCTTCCAGCAGCGCACTCAGCGCCAGATGTTCACGTTCGGAGGGCATCCACGGGACGGTACGAACGTCGGTCACGCCCGCAATACGGCGGATTTCCGCCATCAGGCTGCTGAAGCTGGTGAAATCCAGCTCCGCAAAATTAAGGTAGATTCGGCCAACAGGGTCGATATCGATACCGCGCAGGTCAATGCCGCGTAGCACCAGAAGATCGAGCAGTTCACGGGTCAGACCGAGACGGTCTTCACAAAAGACTTCAAGACGCATGGGAGTGTTCACCCTTATAAGCCAAAGACGTATGAATCATAAGACACTTATTCGCTGGAGTGAAGATGAGTGTCAACAATTATTGACAGTATGGCGGAAAAATGGGCGTTGTGCCGTAAAGTTATGCGTTCATCAAATGAACGATCGGTCGATCGTAGCCCGGCCGAACGAAGTGACGCCGGGGAAATCCCGGAGTCGGTGCTGTCGCACCTCGTCCGGGCTACATAATTATCCCATCCGATGCTCGCCACGCTCCAGCGCGTTACGGCCAAAGAAACGCTGAATCACCCCACCCGCCATAAAGGCCGCGCGGTCGGACATATGCGCAATCACATCCGCATCGTGACTCACCAGCAGGTAGGTCATACCGTGGTCCTGCTTCAGGCGATTAAGCAGGTTCAGGATCTCCGCCTGCACCGACATATCCAGCGCCGACGTAGGTTCATCGAGCAGCAGGATTTTGGGCCGCAGCAGCAGCGCGCGGGCAATCGCCACGCGCTGACGCTGGCCGCCGGAAAGCTGATGCGGATAGCGGCTGGCGGCATCGGCGGGCAACCCCACCTGCTCCAGCGCCGTCTGCACTCGTGCTTCAATGTCCGCTTCACCGTGAATACTCAGCGGCTCGGCTAGCGTACGCCACAGCGTATGGTTCGGATGTAGCGAAGCGTACGGGTCCTGGAACACCATCTGCACATTGCGGCGCAGTTCACCCTGGAAACGTGCACCGGGGGTAATCGGTGTATCGAACAGCGAAACCAGCCCGCCCCACTCGCGCTGCAGACCGGCGATAACCCGCAGAATGGTCGATTTCCCGCAGCCGGATTCGCCAATCAGGCTGAAAGTCTCACCCGCGTTGACGTGGAAACTGGCCGCCGACACCGCCGTTTTCTCGCCAAACGTCACCTGTAACGCCTGAATATCAACGATCGCCATGCGCCGTCTCCTCAAAGTTCTGACTGCGATCCAGCGTCGGCAGCATCTGACCATAGGTCTGCGCGTTCGGGCGGCAGGTCCATAAGGTGCGGGTGTAAGGGTGCGTGGCCTGCGGTAAATCACGAGCCGCCATCTCATCCACGCCGTTACCCTGATACATCACCAGTACCCGGTCGCAGTGCTGAGCGACCAGCGGTAAATCGTGGCTAATCAGCAGCATCGCCATCTGTCGCTGCTCGCACTGCGCCACCAGCAGCTCGAGGATCTGGTTACGCAGACGGGCGTCCAATGCTGAAGTAGGTTCATCGGCAATCAGGACTTTAGGGTCGTTAATCAGCGCAATGGCAATCATCACCCGCTGGCCCATACCGCCGGACAGTTCGCCCGGATAGCGGTTCAGCACCGCCACGTCGAGCCCCATTGCCAGCACCGCGGATTCACACTTTTCCTGTCGCGCGCGGCGGTTCAGACGCTGATGCAGGGTGAGCGCCTCTTCCAGTTGCTCACGCACCGTTTTCACCGGGTTCAGCGCATAGCGAGGGTCTTGCAGCACCATGGCGATATCATTACCCCGCAGCGCGCGCCAGCCGCGCGCATTCAGGGAGAGCACATCATGGCCGAGCACGGTTAGACGGTCGGCGCTGACGATACCCGGCTTGCGCACCAGCCCCATCAACGCCCGCGCGGTCATCGACTTGCCGGACCCGGATTCCCCCACCAGCGCCAGACGCTCGTTGCCGAGCGTGAAGCTCATATTGTTAACCACCCGCGCGCGGGGATAATCAATATTCAGCCCCTGTACAGAAAGGCGTTGTTCAGTCATGTTGCGGCTCCAGAACGTCACGTAAACCATCGCCCAGCAGGTTAAACGCCAGGCTGGCAATCAGAATCGCCGCACCTGGGGCGGCGGCAATCCACCACTGATCAAAGATCACCTGCATGCCATCGGCGATCATCGCCCCCCACTCCGCCATCGGCGGGCGGGCGCCCAGACCGAGGAAGCCTAAACCCGCAGCGGCCAGAATGATCCCCGCCAGATCCAGCGCCAGACGTACGATCGCCGACGGCAGACACAGCGGCAGAATATGGCCGACCAGCAGGCGCAGGCCGCGAATCCCCATCATCTCGGCGGCGGCTAAATAGTCGCTGTGCCGCAGACGCTGGATTTCGCTGCGCGCCTGTCGTGCATAGGCAGGCCAGGTGGTCAGCGCCAGCGCTAACGCGCCGTTAACCAGCCCTGGGCCCAGCATCGCCACGAAAGCGAAGGCCAGAATCAGACGCGGCATCGACATCACCACGTCGGTAAAACGCATCAGAATGCGCTCCAGCCAGCCGCCGTAATAGCCGGAAAGAATGCCAATCAGCAGCCCGACCGGCAGCGTAATCACCGTCACCAGTGCCACCAGCCCCAGTGCCGGACGAGTACCGTAAATCAGCCTTGAGAGCAGGTCGCGCCCGTAGCTGTCGGTGCCGAGCCAGTGCTGCGCGTTGGGCATTTGCAAACGCGCGGCGGCGTCCTGCCAGTTGGGATCCTGCGGCGCAAGCCACGGCGCCAGCAGCGCCGTGAGTACCAGCACGGCAATAATCATCAGCCCGCAGCAGGCCGCAGGCGAACGCAGTAATCGGCGCAAAAACAGAGATGATGGCATCAGCGAACCCTCGGGTCGGTCAGCCGCACCAGCACATCGGTGAGGTTATTAATCAACACAAAACAAACGCCAATCAGCAGCGTTCCCCCCATAATCGCCGCCGTATCGCCAGCGAACAGCGCCGTCGTCAGGTAGCGGCCAATCCCCGGCCAGGAGAACACCGTCTCGGTCAGCACCGCGCCTTCTAGCATTGAGGTATAGGCCAGCGCGATAACCGTCAGCAGCGTACCGCGAATATTCGGCAGCACGTGACGCAGCAGAATGCTCATCTCGCCTGCCCCTTTGGCGCGTGCCAGCAGGATGTACTCTTTGTTCATCTCGCTCAGGCAGGCGGAACGCGTGAGACGCGTGATACTGGCCAGCGAATAGTAGGCCAGCAGTAGCACCGGCAGCACCAGATGGCTGAACGCGTTGCGGAAAGCCTCTTTGTCGCCGGAAAGCCAGGTATCAACCAGCGCAAAGCCGGTTTTGGGTTCGATGGTGAACTGGTAAATGTCGTCGAGACGACCGGGGCCAGGGCTCCACTGCAGCTTCGCGTAGAACAGCGCCAGCATCAGCAGCCCGAGCCAGAAAATCGGCACCGAGTTACCCAACAGCGTCAGCGTTCGTACGGCAAAATCCCAGGGAGAACCGGCGTAGCGGGCGCAGAGGACGCCAGCAATCACGCCGAACACCGCGCCGATAATCAGCGCCAGTGTGGCGAGTTCAAGCGTCGCAGGAAAGGCGGCCAGCAGATCGTGCAGCACCGGTTGCCCGGTGGCGCTGGCGGTGCCGAGATCGCCATGGAACAGGTTGACCAGGTAGTGCCAGAATTGTACCGGTAGAGAACGGTCAAGGCCCAACTGATGGCGAACCTGATCGTAGGTCGACTGGCTGGCGTGGTCGCCAACAATTTGCAGCACGCGGTCAACGGGTGAAAGCGCAGAGAGCGCAAAGGTGGCAAGCAGCAGACCCAGCAGCGTGAGCGCGAGCGTTAGCAAGCCCTGAAAAAGCGCAGTCAGTAACCGACGAGTTCGCTGCGCGGTGGGATTCGGTAAAGCGGCGGGCATGGGTATTTCCGTATATCAACGAGAAAACGACAATGGCCCGGACGGTTTACGCCGCCGGGCCAGGGTTATCTGACGGACTATTTGGTCACGCGGTCGTACCAGACCATATCGGCGTTCAGCCCTTGCTGGTAGCCCTTCACGTTGTCGCGAACCACAATCTGCGTTTTGCCCTGATCAATAAAGACGTACGGCGAATTACGCTGCAGCTCTTCCTGCATTTTTTTGTACAGGTCGAGGCGTTTTACGACGTCCGGTTCCGCAACCGCCGCCAGCGTGGCTTTATTCAGCTCGGGAATCTTCCAGCCGTTCAGCCCCGCTACGGTGCTGGATTTACCGTCATTGAAGGCAAAGGCGCTGGCGTTGGAATGCGCATCGAAGTAGTCCGGGATCCACAGACGAATCGCCGCCTGATGCTGCTTCGCACGCACGCGAGCGTAAACCTGGCTGCCCGCCGCTGGCAGCAGATCCACCTTCACGCCGCCTTGGGCAAAGCTTGCCTGCATCGACTGCGCGATGGTGATAAACGGCGGTTTGTTTTCCACGTCGAGGGTAAAGTGGGCGTCTTTGATGCCCGCTTTCGCCAGAATTTCTTTGGCTTTGGCAGGGTCAAACTTAAACGGCGTGTTGTCCAGCGCGCCCGGGAAACCGACCGGCAGGAAGCTCTGATGCACAAAGTACTGCCCTTTCAGCAGATCTTTGGTGATACCGTTGTAGTCCACCAGCCAGCGCGCTGCTTCCCAGAACGCAGGGTTCGCCAGCAGCGGGTTGGCGGTGTTCGCGGTGTTGAACACCACGTAGTTTTGCTCGGCAGACGGAATGCTTAAGACCTGCAAGCCCGGTTTGCCCTGCAGGGCGTCAATCTGATCGGCGCCGAGGTCGCGCGCCACGTCGGCATCGCCCTGTTGAATCAGCAGGCGGCGGGAGGCCGGATCCGGCACGTTTTTAATGATCACGCTTTTCAGCTTCGGTGCGCCGGTTGGCGAGGTGTCGTTGGCTTCCAGCACGATAGCCTGATGCGGCTGGTAGACGCGCATTTTGAACGCGCCGCTGCCCGCAGAGTGCATTTTCAGCCATTCGTTACCGAAGTCATTACCCTTCACGTTGGCTGCCACCAGCTTCTCATCCACAATCGAGGCAATGGGGGTGGAGAGAATATTCAGCGCCACCGACGGACTGACGTCAGCCGTCCAGCTTAGCTGCAGCGTATGGTCGTCAATTTTCTTCAGCTGGCTGGCAATGTTGCCTGGCTCCCAGCCGAGGACGTTAAGGATAAACGCCGGAGATTTGTTAAGCGTGACGGCACGCGTGTAGGAGAAGATCACATCTTCTGGGCGCAGCGGGTTGCCGGAGGCAAATTTGGCGTCGTTTTTCAGCTTGATGGTTAGCGTTTTTTTCGCCGCATCCGCCTGCCAGCTTTCCGCCAGAATCGGCGTGATTTTAGCCGGGTCGTTGCGGTCAGGCTGAACCAGACGCTGGTAGAGGCTTGGCACCGTCTGGATGCTGGAGAGCTCGTTGGCCTCCGCCGGGTCCAGACTGACAATATCGTCCAGACCCTGCGCCACGACCAGCGTGTTTGGCGGCGTAGCGGCATAAGCGGAGGCTGACAGCGCGGTCAGCACGAGTAACGGCAGCAGTTTTTTGGTCATCGGGACTTCCTGAAAATGAACGTGTTGTGGACGATTCAGCTAAAGTAGCGCTGCTTGTCACTTTCAGTAAAGATAAGTATAGAAATAGGTTATACAATTTTTGCATAACCATATTTTATCTCGTTAACTATCCCGCTGCGCCGCCGATTTTCCTTTCTGCAGCGTCGTTTTCAGTTGGCCTATCAGCTCACGGCGGAAATCACCGAGACGCGGCTTGTCGTTATCGATCCACGGCAGCGGTCGGCAGAGCTCCATCGCTTTGATCCCCAAACGCGCGGTAAGCAGCCCGGCACCAATCCCCTGCGCCGCACGGGTCGACAGACGCGCGGCCAGATCCTGCGACATCCAGTCCATACCGATTTCCCGCACCAGCTCGCTGGCCCCGGCAAAGGCGATGTTGATCAACACCAGGCGGAACAGGCGCAGACGGCTGTAGTAGCCAAGCTCGATACCGTAGAGATTCGCGATGCGGTTGATCAGCCGCAGGTTGCGCCAGGCAATAAAGCCCATGTCCACCAGCGCCAGTGGGCTGACGGCAATCATCAGCGTCGACTCCGCCGCCGAACGGCTGATTTCACGCCGCGCCTGTGCATCCAGTACCGGCTGCACCAGATGCGCGTACAGGCTGACCACTTCGCGGTCGCTCTGGGTTTCGTGGATGGCGGCGTACCAGCGCTGTAGCGCCGGATGCGACTGATCCAGCCCCGCCTGACGCGCCAGCCCCTCGCAGAACGCGCGTCCTTTGCCCACGCTGTGGCTGTGCATTAAGGTACGCGCTTCATCACGTTCTTCCGCGCGCTGGCGTAAGCGCCAGAGTCGGCGCCATTCGGTGACCACCGACCCTACGCCCGCACCAACAATCAGCGCCCCGGCAGCACAGCCACCCAGCGCCGCCCAGTCATTGGTTTGCCAGGCGGTCATCGTCCACTGTACGCCCTGGGCGACGACGCTGATGCCAAACAGGCCAAGCCCCGCGCTGACCATTTTGCGCCACAGGCTGCGTTTCGGGCGCAGCGCGGCATCGAGGGTGGCTTCCACCTGCCCTTCCTGCTCTGGCTCTTCATCGAGCGTGACCGGGGCGAATTTTTCCGCCGTGACGCCATCAAACGCCTGCGAGGTTTTAAACTGTTCCGGCTTCACCTCATCAAGCGGGCCGTCAAAGTCAATTCGTGGTTTATAGGCGTCGTTCATCGCAGCTTATCTCCAATCAAAAACTCCAGCGCGGCATCCAGACGGATATGCGGCAGCGGCTGGTCAACGTCCATCGTCTGCGGACGGAAGGCCTCAAACTGAAAACCTTGTTTATCCCAAAAGGCCTGTCCGGGAAGACGCGCCGGGACTTCACCTGGGTAGACGGTGAGCGGCTGGCCGTCGCTTAAACGATGACCGCGCAGCGCCGGGATCTTCTCGCCGTTCACCTCAATCAGCCCGCTCTGCGTTGCCTGCACCGAGGCCAGCCCCAAACAGTCCATGGTAATGCCTTCAAAGGCGGCGTTCTGCCAGGCGTCCTGGATCAGCTGTTGCAGCAGCGACACCATATTGCCGTGCTGATCGACGGTCACGTGATCCGCTTTGGTAGCGGCGAACAACAGCTTGTCGATAACCGGCGAAAACAGGCGACGGAACAGGGTACGCTGCCCGTAATGGAAGCTGTGCATCAGCTGCGTCAGCGCCAGCCGCATATCGTTAAACGCCTGTGGGCCGCTGTTGAGCGGCTGCAGACAGTCGACCAGTACAATCTGGCGGTCGAAGCGCAGGAAGTGATCCCGGTAGAACCCCTTCACCACTTTTTCGCAGTAGTAATGGAAGCGTTCGCGCAGCATACCGGCGTTGCTGTGTTTGTCCGCCTGCGCGAGCTTCGACTCACCGATGGCGTCCACGTCCGGCCACGGGAAAAACTGCAGCGCCGGGGCACCGGCCAGGTCGCCAGGCAGCACAAAGCGGCCCGGCTGAATAAAGTGCAGCCCTTCCTGCTTGCACTGGTGCAGGTAGTCGGTCCACGCCTGGGCGAGTTCCGCCAGCCGGTTTTCGTCAGCGGGTGCAAACGGATCCAACCCTTCGCAGAGCTGTCGCCATTTTGCCGACCACTCGGCGCGTTGGCCGGTCAACAGCCCGGTCATCTGGCGCGACCAGCTCAGATAGTCCTGGTTGAGCATCGGTAGGTCGAGCAGCCACTCGCCGGGGTAGTCGACAATCTCCAGGTAGAGCGTGGAGGTCTCTTTAAAGTGACGCAGCAGCGAGTCGTTAGATTTGTAGCGCAGCGCCAGACGAATTTCGCTTACCCCGCGCGTCGGCGTCGGCCAGGACGGCGGCTGGCCGTATAGCTGCGCCAGCCCTTCGTCGTAGGTGAATCGCGGGATGCCGAGGTCGCGCTGGGGAATGCGTTTGACGCCGAGCAGGCGCTCTTCGCGCACCGCGCTCAACAGCGGCAGGCGCGCGCCGGTATGAATATTGAGTAGCTGATTCACCAGGCCGGTGATAAACGCGGTCTTGCCGCTGCGGCTGAGGCCGGTAACGGCAAGACGAAGATGCCGGTCAACGCCACGGTTGACCAGCGCATTGAATTCATTTTTGAGTCGCTTCATTGCTTATTAGACACTCCTCGCTACGCCGATAGCCCTATTTTGCCATGGGGAAATAACGTTTGGCGAGGCGGGACAACAGCGGTTCCAGCGCCACCGCCAGAAACATCTTCAGCGGGCGACGGGCGACGGACTTCACCGCCCACCCGGCTACGCCTGCCGGGCCGTAACGCAGGGCCGTCAGGAGCGCCAGCTTGCCAACAATTTTCAAACCAGGCTTCACCTTCTGGCCTGCCCGCTGCCATTTATTATTCATCAGTAACCTCTTGCTCAGAGCTGACGGAACCGGCTGCGCAGGGTAAAAGTGTCAGATGTCACGTAACGTTCCATCTCGCGCAGTCGCTGCTCACCAGCGGCTAATTCAGCATCCACGGTATCCAGCAGATCGCGGCTGGAGGGTTGATGCGGGTTGTTCATCGCCCCTTCCGGCATTGGGTCGAGGGCGAAGGTCAAAATCACGTAGGCGACGACGACAAAGAAAAACAGCCCAAACAGCATCGCCAGCACGGTAATAATACGAATCAACTTCACCGGTACGTCGAGGTACTCGGCAATACCGGCGCAGACCCCTTTCACCATGCCTCGCTGCGGGATACGCCACAGCTTTTTGTTAAGATCCAGCGCCATTATTTGTCCCTCCAGTTTGGATGTTCTGCATCCAGAATGGCTTCCAGCGCCTGAATACGCTCGCGCATCCGTTTCGCGTCATCGGTCAACTGCATCAGCCGCTGCTGCTCGCCCTGTGAAAGCTCGCCGGAGCGGGAGCGATTGCTATAGTGAAGCCACAGCCAAATCGGCAATACAAACAGCACAAATAACGTCAGGGGAATGCCGAGGAAAAGCGCGCTCATGTAAACTCCTTATTGGTGATGAGCAACAGTACCGTCTGTACTGCTCAATATTTTTGGTAGCCCGGCCGAGCAAAGCGACGCCGGGTTCTCCCCCGGAGTCGGCGTGAACGCCTCGTCCGGGCTACGCAATACTTTTTATTCGTTGTCCTGCTTCATTTTGGCTTTCAGCGCCGCCAGCTGCTCGCTGATTTCGTCATCCGCTTTCAGCTCGGCAAACTGCTGGTCCAGCGACGGCTTTTTGCCAAAACGATGGCTTTCGGCTTCCGCTTCCATATGGTCGATGCGACGTTCAAAGGATTCAAAGCGAGCCATCGCTTCATCCAGTTTACCGCTGTCCAGCTGGCGACGCACATCGCGGGATGAACTCGCCGCCTGATGACGCAGCGCCAAAGACTGCTGACGAGCGCGGGTTTCGCTGAGTTTATTTTCCAGCTCGCCGATCTCTTTTTTCATGCGCACCAGGGTTTCATCCACCAGCGTCACTTCATGTTCCAGCGTGCCGATAACGTCGGTCAGCTTCTGTTTTTCAATCAGCGCCGCACGCGCCAGATCGTCTTTCTCTTTACGCAGCGCCAGTTCGGCCTTCTCCTGCCATTCAACCTGCTGCGCCTGCGCACGTTCCACACGACGAGACAGGTCTTTCTTTTCTGCCAGCGCACGGGCAGAGGTGGAGCGCACTTCCACCAGGGTGTCTTCCATCTCCTGGATCATCAAGCGGACCAGCTTCTGCGGGTCTTCTGCTTTCTCAAGCAGCGAGTTGATGTTGGCGTTCACGATGTCGGCAAAACGAGAAAAAATACCCATTGTTCAATCCTCTTAGTTCTGTGTATCGGGCTGAGCCCTGCATAAAGACTATTACAACTTCCGTGCCAACTTTTTATCTTATTGATTATCAAAGAGGTGATTGAATTTCAGCCGCTAAACGCCTACAGTGAAATGGCGAATTACACCAACATGTGGCGAATTTCATCATGGCAGATAACAAAGATACTCTCCTCGGCGAAGCGAACCGCTTTATTGAGGTGCTGGAGCAGGTTTCCCGGCTGGCGCCGCTGAACAAACCGGTGCTGATTATCGGCGAGCGTGGAACGGGCAAGGAGCTTATCGCCAACCGCCTGCACTACCTCTCCTCCTGCTGGCAGGGGCCGTTTATTTCACTTAACTGCGCGGCGTTAAACGAAAACCTGCTCGACTCTGAGCTGTTTGGTCACGAAGCCGGGGCGTTTACCGGGGCGCAAAAACGTCACCCGGGGCGTTTTGAGCGCGCCGACGGCGGCACGCTGTTTCTCGATGAGCTGGCCACCGCGCCGATGCTGGTGCAGGAAAAGCTGCTGCGCGTGATTGAATACGGCGAGCTGGAGCGCGTCGGCGGCAGCCAGCCGTTGCAGGTGAACGTCCGTCTGGTGTGCGCCACCAATGCGGATTTGCCGCAGCTGGTGGAGGAAGGCACCTTCCGTGCCGACCTGCTCGACCGGCTGGCCTTTGACGTGGTGCTGCTGCCGTCGCTGCGCGAACGTCAGAGCGACATTATGTTGATGGCGGAGCACTTCGCGATTCAGATGTGCCGTGAACTGGGTCTGCCGCTGTTTCCCGGCTTTACCGAACGCGCCCGTGAAACGCTGCTGCACTACCGCTGGCCGGGGAATATCCGTGAGCTGAAAAACGTGGTGGAGCGCTCGGTCTACCGCCACGGCTCCATTGATGAACCGCTGGACGATATTATTATCGACCCGTTTCGCCGCCAACCGACGGTTCACGCTGAACCTGCCGGGGAAAACGTCGGCCCGGCGCTGCCGCTGGATCTGCGCCAGTTTCAGCTTGAGCAAGAAAAAGGCCTGCTGCAGCAAAGTCTGCAACAGGCCCGATTCAACCAAAAACAGGCGGCCGACCTGCTTGGGCTAACCTATCATCAGCTACGCGCGCTGTTGAAAAAGCATCAGCTTTGACGCCGACGCGGCAACAGTAGCGCACTGACCACTATCGCCCCCAGGCACAGCGTGCAGTTAAACCACAGCGCATACTGTGCCGCCTTCGCCATCCCGTGCGGCAGGAACAGCGCATAGAGCGAAGCGGTCATCGCCAGGCCAAATGCTCCGCCCAGCGAGCTGCCCATTTTGTAGATCCCGGAAGCCACGCCCACTTTATTCTCTGGCGCGCTGGTGACGGCGGTGTCAGTCGACGGTGTGGCGTAGCAGCCCAACCCCAGACCGAACAGCACGTTGCTGAAAAAGACGGTCACGATATAGGTCCAGGTTTCCAGGAAGGTGCAGGAAATCAAGAAAATCCCCACCATCGCAATGGCCGGGCCGCCCATCATCGGCAGCCTTGCGCCATAGCGCTGGAGCAGTTTTTCCCCTACCCGAATCATCAACAGCACGGTCACCAGATAGCCCAGCGTCATCATCCCGGTCTGGAACGGGCTCAGATGTCGCCCC
The DNA here is from genome assembly GCF_036759925.1 of Kluyvera sp. CHPC 1.2972. NCBI lineage: Bacteria > Pseudomonadati > Pseudomonadota > Gammaproteobacteria > Enterobacterales > Enterobacteriaceae > Kluyvera > Kluyvera sp. CHPC 1.2972. The sequence continues at coordinate 157,754 of NZ_JAPKIB010000003.1, forward strand.
TGCTGTAGCCAGATGCTGGTGATCATCATGGTGCCAATCGCGCCGTTAAGCATTAGATTCGACAGCACCGCCGCGCTGTAGGAACGGTTGTTAAACAACGCGAAGTCGATAAGCGCGGCCTCCTTTTTGCGCAGACCGCTGCGGATAAACCAGCCCATCGCTACCACGGCACCTGCCAGCATCGACAGCGACAGGCCGCTGGTCCAACCCCAATGGTGCCCTTTGGAGATAAACAGGTTAAACAGCACCAGGCCCGCCACCAGGCTCAGCAGCCCGCTAACGTCCAGCTTATGCTGCGCGGCGGTGGCGCTCCGGCTCTCTGGCGTGCCGCGAATCAGCAGAAATGCGGCCAGCGCGGCGGCGATGGAGAAGACAAAAATCCAGCGCCAACCCAACCCGGTGGCAATTGCCCCGCCGACAAAGGAGCACAGGCCGCTGCCGCCCCAGGAGCCAATCACCCAGAAACTGACCGCGCGCTGCCGCGCCCGCCCCTCGTACCAGGTTTTAATCAGCGCCAGCGTCGCTGGCATGATGCAGGCGGCAGACAATCCCTGAACAACGCGACCGGCCAGAAACAGCATCGGCCCCTGAGAAACCACCAGCAGCGCGCTACCCACGATGCTCAGCACCAGGCCGATAAGCGTCAGGCGTACCCGGCCAAACTTATCCGCCAGACCGCCGCTGGCGACCACGAAACAGCCGCTGAACAACGCACTGAGGCTGACCGCAAGGGTGAGCGTCTCCAGTGAAATATCGATACTGCTTTTTACGACAGGAACCACGTTGATAACCGACTGGGCAAACAGCCAGAAGGTCAACACGCTTAGCACAATGCCCGCCAGCAGTCGGTCGGTACCGACATACGGCGCTTCAGTCAACGAAACGGTACTCATGGCTCGCCCTCAGGTTGCGCGTCACTTAGGCCCGCAGATAGTCTTCCGTCAGGCCGCACCACAGCGCCGCCCCCGTCAGCAGGATATCGTCGTTAAAGTCATAGCCCGGGTTGTGGACCATGCAGCGATCCGGTTCGTCGCCCGCCCCGATGGTGAAATAGGCACCGTTAGGGTTCTGCTCGAGCATAAAGGCGAAATCTTCACTGCCCATAAACGGGTTAACCGTGGCGATAGATTGTTCACCAAATAGCGAGGTAGCTACCTCGCGCACCATCTGATTCGCCTGCGGGTCGTTACGTAACACCGGGCTGCCGTTAACGTGCGTAAGTGAGGCGGTGGCGTTGAAGCTCTCCGCCTGGGATACCGCAATATCGTGAATGCGTTGCAGCACGGTTTTACGCACCGATTCACTCAGGGTGCGCACCGTCAGTTTCATCTGCACTTTGTCGTTAATGATGTTCGGCGCCTGCCCGGCCTGAATACTGCCTACGGTCACCACCACCGGGTCGAACGGGCTGATATTTCGCGACACTATTGTCTGCAGTGCCAGCGTGATATGACAGGCTACGACGGTGGCATCGACGGTATGTTCAGGCACCGCACCGTGCCCACCGACGCCCTGAACATCGATATGCAGCGTATCGGACGATGCCATCATGGCACCATCGCGCAGGCCAATTTTGCCGAGCTTCTGCCCCGGCATATTGTGCAGGCCGAAAATACGGTCGCAGGGAAATTGGGTAAAAAGACCGTCTTCCAGCATCACACGACCGCCGTACAGCAACTCTTCCGCAGGCTGGAAAATCAGATGCAGCGTGCCGTTGAACGCACGGGTGCGCGCCAGATATTCCGCCGCGTAAAGCAGCATGGTGGTGTGACCATCGTGGCCGCAGCCGTGGAAGCTGCCGTCGGTTTTGCTGGCCCACGGCTTACCGCTGTGCTCCTGCATCGGCAGCGCGTCCATGTCCGCGCGCAGACCCAGCGTCTTGCTGCCGCTGCCCACTTTTAAGGTTCCCACCACGCCGGTACCGCCCAGACCGTAGTCCACTTCATAACCCCAACCGGTCAATAGTTTCGCCACCTCAGCGCTGGTTTTATGCTCCTGAAAACCGATCTCAGGCTGTTGGTGAAAGCGACGGCGTAGCGCAATAAATTCCGCCTCACGGCTCTGCAATGCTTCAACAATAGGATGTGTCATTTTTGTTATACCTTTATGGCTCTACGGTGATAACGTCGAGTTTATGCCGTCAACAGCGCTTTAAAGTGCAGGTTTTTGTTTTATATTGACGGAAAATGATATGACTATTTTTCATACGGTTTGGTTATGACAAAAAATAGACTGCTGTTTTTTGTCTCAGGAGAGCGAGATGCCGATGCAGCAAATCAGTGACTTTTCCGTCGCCGTGCAGGATGTCCGTCATCAGGCTCATGAAGAGCAGCCCGCGCTGACGCTGCTGTGGATCCTTCAGGGCGAGGTGACGCTGGAGACCGCCGCCGGTGTTCGCCAGCTGCAGGATGGCGCACTCGCGATCATCAATCCTGACCAGCGCTGGCAACTTGGTAGCGAACGGCCCAATGCGCTGATGACGCTAACCATCGCCAGCAACTGGCTCAACCGGCTGGATGCCCATTTTTTCGGTTTTGACTACCAGATAGCCGCTCAGCCGCACGCGACGCTGGAACAGGAAGCCCGGCTGCGCTCGCTGATGCGCCAGCTGCTGATAACGCATCTCATCAATCACCAACCACACGCGCGGCTGGAAGCCAACCGCTGGCTGAGCGAAATTGCTCTGTTGCTGGCTACCCATTTTCAGCAACCACGCCAATCCGTCACGCCGCAGGGTGCAGCAACCTGGAGCCATCGCATCCGTCAGGTGGTCGCCCGGATTGAGTCGCAGTACACCCAGCGGCTTTCGCTCGCCGAAATTGCCCGTGCCGAGCGGGTGTCCGAGGCCTGGCTCTCCCGCCTGTTTCATAAAGAGGTGGGCGTCAGTTTCATGCAGTTCATCACCGCATTACGCCTGGAGAAAGCCGCCGAACAGTTGCTGACCACCGCCCTGCCGGTGCAGCGGATTGCCCAACAACAGGGCTTTGCCAGTGCGCGGGTGATGAGTGACCTGTTTAAGCGTCGCCACGGCATGACCCCGCGCCAGTATCGCCAGCAGCCAACGGTGAAAAGCCGCCAGCGCGCGCGGGAAAACGTGCCTGACCAGGCGCTGCCGGTGGCCGCTGAAACGCTGTACGCGCTACTGAACCACACGAGTACCCAGGCGTGGGATAACCCGCCGCCGCTCCAGCATCATCCACAGTCACGACAGATAGCGTTGAATACGCTGCCCCTGCGTCGTGTACCGCTGCGCCATAGCCAGGTCATCATTACCCTGCGCGAACTTGACGATCTGCTGCGCGATGATGTGCGTCAGTCTCTGCTGGCGCTGCATGCGCAGATCCCGATTGTCGGAATTGATATTCATGAACCGTTTCTCAGCAGCCGTCTGTTCAGCGAAGGCTGGGACGACCCGCAGATGGTCGGTTACGCCTGCTGGTACAACCTACAGCAGGTGTTCACGTTTCTGGCGCGCATGGGCTGGCGCGTGCTGCTGCATACCAGCCTGACGACGCGCCCGGACCTGCTGCGCCAGTTTCTCGCCCTCGCCGCCCAGCATTTTCCGCCGTCTACGCTTGCCAGCTGGCAGTTCGTCTGGCACTGGTCGCCGCAGGCCAGCACTGAAATCTGGGCACAGCAGAAAGCCATCATCAGAAGCTTGTCGCCAGATTCGCTACTGGGGATCTGGCACCGCTTTACGCCGACCGAGGACAACACCGTTGACGACGCCATTCTCCGTTCACCGCTGTTAAAAGAGGCCGATTTCCTTGCTTGTTCGGCAAACGCCAACGAGCGTTTTCAGCAACAGTCTTTTGACGGTGCCCAGCTGGCGGCCGCCGAGAGCTACCCGGTCGATAAAGTACGCCAGATCCAACGCGCGCTGCGGCAGCACCACCTTGCGTTACCGCTGTGGCTGCTGTCATGGAACACCCTGACCGGCTCAACCCGACGCACCAACGGCGAGTTTTTCCGCGGCGCGCTGTTGATGAATAACCTGTTGGGCCTCGCTGAACAGGTGCAACTGACCGGCTTCTGGCTCAATTCCAGCCAGCAGGGTGAAGCGCGCAGTAACGGCACCTTTGATACCTCAAGCCTGGCGTTGTACTACCATCATGGGCTGACGCGGCCCATTTTCTGGGTGCTCTGGCTCTGGCAACGTCTGCAGGGCGATGTGCTGGTCAACGATAAAAATATCCTGCTGCTGCATCAGCGCGGACGCTATCAGCTTTTGTTGCGTAATCCGGTGGTCTTTAACCCGTGGCTCTCCAGCGAAGAGGCCTTTATTCAGCGCTTTCGCCAGCAGTATCCGGTTGCGCTTCAGGGGCTGAACGGCCGCTGGAAGATCAAGCGACATCTGTTCGACCAGCTCAACGGGGCACTGTTCCCTCATCTGGAAGCCATCGACAGCAGCAGCGGCCCGGATGAGGAGACCTGGACCTGGCTTGCACACAAAACCCGACCGGCGCTTAGCGTACGTGAAGAAGACGTGGTGGAAAATTGGCAGGTGGTTGACGCGCTGGAGAGCAATGCGCTGGTGTTATATGAGTTAACCCCACTGATTTGATGACTTTTAAAGCAGTTGCACGTAGAGATTTGTACCTGGTAGCCGTAAGTGCGATACACTTTGCAGATCAATCGAAAATATAACGAAACTATGCGCCTGAATTTGCCATCCTTCCTCGCCGCATTGGGGCTTTTATGCAGCCAGGCGATTGCCGCACCGCAACCGCTTGCCCCCCCTCGCGCCGATATTCGCGACAGCGGATTTGTCTACTGCGTTAGCGGGCAGGTCAACACCTTCAACCCGCAAAAGGCGGGCAGCGGGCTTATCGTCGACACGCTGGCCGCTCAGCTATACGACCGTCTGCTGGACGTAGACCCTTATACCTATCGTCTGGTACCGGAACTTGCCGAAAGCTGGGAGGTGCTGGATAACGGCGCGACCTACCGCTTCCACCTGCGCAACAACGTGCAGTTCCAGACCACCCGCTGGTTTACGCCAACCCGCGCGCTGAACGCCGACGATGTGGTCTTTACCTTTGAACGTATTTTCGATCGCCATCATCCGTGGCATAACGTCAACGGCGGTGCTTTCCCTTACTTCGACAGCCTGCAGTTTGCCGATAGCGTGCAGAGCGTGCGCAAGCTGGATAACCACACCGTGGAGTTCCGCCTGACCCGCCCGGATGCCTCGTTCCTCTGGCACCTGGCCACCCACTACGCCTCAGTGATGTCCGCCGAGTACGCCGACAAGCTGACCAAACAGGATCACCAGGAGCTGCTCGACCGCCAGCCGGTCGGCACCGGGCCGTTCCAGCTTGATGAGTATCAGGCCGGGCAGTACATCCGTTTGCAGCGTCACCCGAAATTCTGGCGCGGTACGCCGCTGATGCCGCAGGTGGTGGTCGACTTAGGCTCCGGTGGTACCGGGCGGTTGTCCAAACTGCTGACCGGCGAATGCGACGTGTTGGCCTGGCCTGCCGCCAGCCAGTTGACCATTCTGCGCGACGACCCACGCCTGCGCCTGACGCTGCGTCCGGGGATGAACATCGCCTATCTGGCGTTTAACACCGATAAGCCGCCGCTGAATAACCCTGAAGTGCGGCACGCCCTGTCGCTGGCTATCAACAACCAGCGCCTGATGCAGTCTATCTACTACGGTACGGCAGAAACCGCAGCCTCCATTTTGCCGCGCGCCTCCTGGGCTTACGATAACGAAGCTAAAATTACCGAATACAACCCGAAAGAAGCGCGTCGTCGTCTTGAAGCATTAGGTTTGCAGAAACTGACGCTGCACCTGTGGGTGCCGACCAGCTCGCAGGCCTGGAACCCAAGCCCGCTCAAAACCGCCGAGCTGATTCAGGCGGATATGGCGCAAATTGGCGTGAAAGTGGTGATCGTGCCGGTGGAAGGCCGTTTCCAGGAAGCACGGCTGATGGACATGAACCATGACCTGACGCTCTCCGGCTGGGCCACCGACAGTAACGACCCCGACAGCTTCTTCCGTCCGCTGCTAAGCTGTGCGGCCATCACCTCGCAAACCAATCTGGCGCACTGGTGTAACCGCGAATTCGACAGCGTGCTGCGCAAAGCGCTGGACTCCCAGCAGCTGGCGTCGCGCATTGATGCCTACGATGAGGCCCAGCAGATCCTCGCTCGCGAACTGCCGGTGCTGCCGCTGGCTTCGTCGCTGCGTCTGCAGGCCTATCGCTACGATATGAAAGGGCTGGTGCTGAGCCCGTTTGGTAACGCCTCATTTGCGGGCGTGTCGCGGGAAAAAGAAGAGAAGGTGCAGAAACCATGATTATTTTCACCCTTCGTCGCCTGCTGCTGCTGCTGGTCACGCTCTTTTTCCTGACCTTTGTCGGCTTCAGCCTGAGCTATTTCACGCCCCATGCGCCGCTACAGGGCGCTTCACTCTGGAACGCGTGGGTGTTCTGGTTTGAAAGCGTGATGCATTGGGATTTCGGCGTCTCCAGCATCAACGGCCAGCCGATTTCTGAACAGCTGCGGGAAGTGTTCCCGGCAACCATGGAGCTTTGCATCCTGGCGTTTGGCTTTGCCCTGTTGGTCGGTATTCCGGTCGGTATGCTGGCCGGGATCACCCGCAACAAATGGCAGGATAAGGTCATCAGCTTCTTCGCGCTGCTGGGCTTTTCTATTCCGGTGTTCTGGCTGGCGCTGCTGCTTACCCTGTTCTTCTCGCTGACGCTGGGTTGGCTGCCGGTTTCCGGGCGCTTTGACCTGCTGTACGAAGTCAAAAATGTCACCGGTTTCGCGCTGATCGACGCCTGGCTTTCCGATTCGCCGTGGCGACATGAGATGATCATCAGCGCCCTGCGCCATATGGTGCTGCCGGTGCTGACGCTGGCGGTTGCCCCGACGACCGAAGTGGTGCGCCTGATGCGCATCAGCACCATCGCAGTGTATGACACCAACTACGTAAAAGCCGCCGCGACCCGTGGGGTTTCTCGCCTGACCATTCTGCGCCGCCACGTGTTGCACAACGCCCTACCGCCGGTGATCCCGCGTCTGGGGCTGCAGTTTTCTACCATGCTGACGCTGGCGATGATCACCGAAATGGTCTTTAGCTGGCCGGGCCTGGGGCGCTGGCTGATTAACGCCATTCGCCAGCAGGACTACGCGGCGATCTCCGCCGGTGTAATGGTGATTGGCGCGCTGGTGATCATTGTTAACGTGATCTCCGATATTTTGGGTGCTATGGCTAACCCGCTGAAACATAAGGAATGGTATGCCTTACGATAGCGTCTATCTCGAGAAACGTACGCCGGGTGCTCTGCGCACCGTGTGGCGTAAATTCTACGGCGATACCACGGCAATGATTGGTTTTTACGGCTGCATGGGGCTGGTGCTGGTGTGCGTATTCGGCGGCTGGTTTGCCCCGTACGGCATCGACCAGCAGTTCCTCGGCTATCAACTGCTGCCGCCGTCATGGTCACGCTACGGGGAAGTGTCGTTCTTCCTTGGCACCGACGACCTGGGCCGCGATGTGTTAAGCCGCCTGTTGAGCGGCGCGGCACCTACCGTTGGTGGTGCGTTTGTGGTTACGCTGGGGGCAACCGTCTTCGGCCTGGGGCTCGGTGCCTTTGCCGGCTCAACCCGTGGCCTGCGATCGGCGGTGCTGAACCATATTCTCGACACCCTGCTCTCCATCCCTTCGCTGCTGCTGGCGATTATCGTGGTGGCCTTTGCTGGCCCGCACCTGTCGCATGCCATGTTCGCCGTCTGGCTGGCGCTGCTGCCGCGCATGGTGCGCTCGATTTACAGCATGGTGCACGACGAACTGGAGCGCGATTACGTCATTGCCGCCCGCCTCGACGGGGCTTCGACGCTGAACATTCTGTGGTTTGCGATTTTACCGAACATTGCCGCAGGACTGGTGACCGAAATCACCCGCGCGCTGTCGATGGCGATTCTGGATATCGCCGCGCTGGGCTTCCTTGATCTGGGCGCACAGCTGCCCTCCCCGGAATGGGGCGCGATGCTGGGCGACGCGCTGGAGCTTATCTACGTCGCACCATGGACGGTGATGCTGCCGGGGGCGGCCATTATGGTCAGCGTCCTGCTGGTTAACCTGCTGGGCGACGGTATTCGCCGCGCCATCAACGCGGGGGTGGAATAATGCCGTTACTTGATATTCGCAATCTGACCATCGAATTTAAGACCAACGAAGGCTGGGTGAAGGCCGTGGACCGGGTCAGCATGACGCTGGCCGAAGGCGAAATTCGCGGTCTGGTCGGTGAGTCTGGTTCGGGCAAGAGCCTGATCGCCAAAGCAATTTGCGGCGTGACCAAAGATAACTGGCGCGTGACCGCAGACCGTATGCGTTTTGATGATATCGACCTGCTGCGCCTGTCCAACCGCGAGCGCCGCAAGCTGGTCGGCCATAACGTGTCGATGATTTTCCAGGAGCCGCAGTCCTGTCTCGATCCGTCTGAACGTATCGGCGAACAGCTGATGCAGAACATTCCAGGCTGGACCTTTAAAGGCCACTGGTGGCAGCGCCTGGGCTGGCGTAAACGCCGCGCCATCGAACTGCTGCACCGCGTGGGGATTAAAGACCACAAAGACGCGATGCGCAGCTTCCCCTACGAGCTGACCGAAGGGGAGTGTCAGAAGGTGATGATCGCCATCGCGCTGGCCAATCAGCCGCGTTTGCTGATTGCCGATGAACCGACCAACGCCATGGAGCCGACCACTCAGGCGCAGATCTTCCGTCTGCTGACCGGTCTTAACCAGAACAACAACACCACCATTTTGCTGATCTCCCATGATTTGCAGATGCTGACCCACTGGGCAGATAAGATTAACGTCATGTATTGCGGGCAGACGGTGGAGAGTGCACCAAGCGAAGAGCTGGTGACCATTCCGCATCACCCGTATACCCAGGCGCTGATCCGCGCGATTCCTGACTTTGGCCGTTCCATGCCGCATAAAAGCCGCCTGAATACGCTATCCGGCGCGATCCCGCTGCTGGAGCAGCTGCCGATGGGCTGCCGTCTGGGGCCACGCTGCCCTTACGCCCAACGCAAATGTATTGAAACCCCGCGCCTGACGGGTGCGAAGAATCACCTGTTCGCCTGTCATTTCCCGCTGAACATGGAGAAAGAGTGAAATGGTCGAAACCTTGCTTGAAGTGCGTAATCTGAGTAAGACCTTTCGCTACCGCACCGGATGGTTCCATCGTCAGACGCTGCAGGCGGTTAAGCCGCTGAGCTTTACCCTGCGCGAAAAGCAGACGCTGGCGATTATCGGTGAGAACGGCTCGGGCAAATCAACGCTGGCAAAAATGCTGGCGGGGATGGTGGAACCGACCACCGGCGAACTGCTGATTGACGACCATCCGCTGGAGTTCGGCGACTACTCGTTCCGCAGCCAGCGTATTCGCATGATCTTCCAGGATCCGAGTACCTCGCTGAACCCGCGTCAGCGTATCTCCCAGATCCTCGATTTCCCGCTGCGTCTCAACACCGATCTCGAACCAGAAGCGCGCCAGAAGCAGATTATCGACACCCTGCGCCTGGTCGGCCTGCTGCCGGACCACGTCAGCTACTACCCGCATATGCTGGCGCCGGGGCAGAAACAGCGTCTGGGCCTGGCCCGCGCGCTGATCCTGCGCCCGAAGGTAATCATCTGCGACGAAGCGCTGGCTTCGCTGGATATGTCGATGCGTTCGCAGTTAGTGAACCTGATGCTGGAGCTGCAGGAAAAACAGGGTATCTCCTATATCTACGTGACCCAGCATTTGGGCATGATGAAGCACATTAGCGATCAGGTGCTGGTGATGCACCAGGGGGAAGTGGTGGAACGCGGCAGTACCGCCGACGTGCTGGCCTCCCCGCTGCATGATTTAACCAAGCGCCTGATTGCGGGCCACTTTGGCGAGGCGCTGACCGCCGACGCCTGGCGTAAAGACCGCTAACACTGAAGAGAAGGATCAAACACGATGGGTTTTCTTTCCGGTAAACGTATTCTGATTACAGGCGTCGCCAGCAAGCTCTCCATCGCCTACGGTATCGCTCAGGCGATGCAGCGCGAAGGGGCCGAGCTGGCGTTTACCTACCAGAACGACAAGCTGAAAGGCCGCGTAGAAGAGTTCGCCGCCTCTCTGAACTCTAGCATCGTCCTGCCGTGCGACGTGGCGGAAGATGCGAGCATCGAATCTCTGTTCACCGAGCTGGCTAAGGTCTGGCCGACGTTTGACGGTTTCGTCCACTCCATCGGCTTTGCGCCAGCGGATCAGCTGGACGGCGACTACGTCAACGCGGTAACCCGTGAAGGCTTCAAAATCGCCCACGACATCAGCGCCTATAGCTTTGTGGCGATGGCGAAAGCCTGCCGCAGCATGCTGAACCCCGGCTCTGCCCTGCTGACCCTCTCCTATCTGGGCGCCGAACGTGCGATTCCAAACTACAACGTGATGGGGTTGGCGAAAGCGTCTCTGGAAGCCAACGTGCGCTATATGGCAAACGCCATGGGGCCAGAGGGCATTCGCGTCAATGCGATTTCGGCTGGCCCGATTCGCACGCTGGCCGCCTCCGGCATCAAGGATTTCCGAAAAATGCTGGCACACTGCGAAGCGGTAACCCCGATTCGCCGCACCGTCACCATTGAAGATGTCGGTAATTCAGCGGCCTTCCTGTGCTCTGACCTTTCTGCCGGGATCACCGGGGAAGTGGTGCACGTCGACGGCGGTTTCAGTATTGCTGCGATGAACGAACTCGAACTGTAGGCCTTAGGATTTCCCGGCGTCACTACGTTCGGCCGGGCTACAACTCACCTCACTCGGTAGCCCGGACGCGGCGTTAACGCCGACGCCGGGATTTTCCCCGGCGTCACTGCGTTCGGCCAGGCTACGATTCACCGCTTCTTACCCCTCTGTTATTCCAGTCAGTTATTAATTATCGCCGAACAATATTTTCTCCCTCGTCACGCATGCGCCAGGATATTTACCTATAACGATCCGGCAACACGCTCAATACCTGCCGGCTCGCCACCTATAGATCAAGGAATACCCATGGAGCCACGCCGCGTTTACGGCAAAAGCCACTGGTATCACGAAACCCAGTCGAGAGCCCAACACAGCGATGTGATGCCGCTGGTTCCCGAAGCCGCACACGTTGACGACCGTTTTTTACTGGACCTCACGTTACCCGACGCCCTCTACAGCGCCAATCAGCGCTGGCTGCGTCTTGCCCGTACGTTCGCCCAAACGCTGTTCCCGGATGTGGTCACCGTCAACCGCCTGCACACCTTTAGTGCCTACGACCGTCTGAGCACCGCGCTCACCGTCGCGCAGGTTTCCGGGGTTCAACGTCTGTGTAACCACTACGCCGCGCGTCTGGCACCGCTGCCGGGGCCGGATTCATCGCGCGAGAGTAACCATCGGCTGGCGCAAATCACCCAGTACGCCCGTCAGCTTGCCAGCTCACCGTCGGTGATCACCCCACGCGAACGCCAACAGCTGGACGGCGTAGGGCTTACCGCACACGATATTATTCTGATTAACCAGGTGGTCGGCTTCGTCGGCTTCCAGGCGCGCGTTATCGCCATTTTCCAGGCGCAGCTCGGTTTCCCAGTGCGCTGGATACCCGGTATGCCAGTGCAGGAAGATGCTGACGCAGAACGCTTCCAGAGTGAAAGCGCGCCGTGGTTTACCGACTTTGTCAGTACCGCGCCGCACCAGGCCAATACCCCGCAGGGTGACGCGCTGATACGCTGGCAGCAGGTACCCGAACTGGCAGACCTGGCAAACGTGCTGGTCGCCGAAGAAACGCTGCTGGAAGGGTTGGGTGAGCTTATCGATGCCCTCGCCTTCGCGCATCCGCTTCAGCCGCTGGCCTCGCTTATCCCGGCGCGCATCAACGGCAGCGCGAGCTGTTTTCATTACTACAGCGGACAGTGGCAAGGCGCCAGCGGCCTGCCGGAGGCGGTACGCAACGGCGAGCGCGCCATCCAGGCCTGGAGTCACCACTATCCGTGTGAGCGGGCAATGGCGCAGGCAACGCAGCTTTTAACCCGCGCGCCGGACCGTTTTAGCGCCGCTCAGCTAACCCCGCTCATTGAGCAAGGTCTTTCGGTGCCAGATGCCATCACGCTGCTTGCCTGGAGCGCGTTGAGCGGCTGGTTAAACCGCCTGCGCATCGCCCTTGGCAGCGCACAACAAGTTACGTAAAAGGGTGAAAGAGCGCTTGCTGCAACCTATAGATTCGCGTAACAATGTCAGCCGCTCTTTTGGCCACGAAAATAGATCAATATGCTTCAGGACAACCCGCTGCTCGCGCAGCTAAAACAGCAACTTCACTCCCAGACGCCACGTGCTGAAGGGGTCGTAAAAGCCACGGAAAAAGGCTTCGGTTTCCTCGAAGTCGACGCGCAGAAAAGCTATTTTATTCCGCCGCCGCAGATGAAAAAAGTGATGCACGGCGACCGTATTATCGCCGTCATCCACTCTGAAAAAGAGAAAGAGAGCGCCGAGCCGGAAGAATTGGTTGAGCCTTTCCTGACCCGTTTTGTCGGAAAGATTCACCGCAAGGATGACAGACTGTCTATCGTTCCTGACCATCCGCTGTTAAAAGATGCCATTCCCTGCCGCGCTGAACGCGGTGTGACTCATGATTTCAAAGAGGGTGACTGGGCCGTTGCTGAAATGCGCCGTCATCCGCTGAAAGGCGATCGTAGCTTCTACGCTGAGCTGACCAAATTCATCACCTTTGGTGACGACCACTTTGTGCCGTGGTGGGTTACCCTCGCCCGTCATAACCTGGAAAAAGAAGCGCCAAACGGCGTGGCGACTGAGATGCAGGATGAAGGTCTGGAGCGTCGCGATCTGACTGCCCTCGACTTCGTCACCATCGACAGCGCCAGCACCGAAGATATGGACGATGCGCTGTTTGTGGAAGAAGCTGCCGACGGCAAGCTGCTGCTGACCGTGGCTATCGCCGACCCGACCGCCTGGATTGTGGAAGGCAGCAAGCTGGACGACGCCGCGAAAATTCGCGCCTTCACCAACTACCTGCCGGGCTTCAACATCCCGATGCTGCCGCGTGAGCTGTCCGACGACCTCTGTTCGCTGCGCGCGGAAGTGGTTCGCCCAGTCCTGGCCTGCCGCATGACGCTGGCCGCCGACGGCACCATCGAAGACAACATTGAGTTCTTCGCTGCTAACATCGAATCAAAAGCCAAACTGGTGTATGACGACGTCTCCAACTGGCTGGAAAACACCGGCGACTGGAAGCCACAGACCGACGCCATCGCGCGTCAGATTACCCTGCTGCAGCGTGTTTGCCAGATTCGTAGCGAATGGCGTAAGACCCATGCGCTGGTCTTCAAAGACCGTCCTGACTACCGCTTCGTGCTGGGTGAGAAAGGCGAAGTGCTGGATATCGTCGCTGAACCACGCCGCATTGCTAACCGCATCGTTGAAGAGTCGATGATTGCGGCCAACATCTGCGCAGCTCGCGTGCTGCGCGACAAGCTGGGCTTTGGTATCTACAACGTCCACACCGGCTTTGCGCCCGACAACACCGAAGCGCTGGCTGCGCTGCTGAAAACCCACGACGTTCACGTCGATCCGGTTGAAGTGCTGACCCTGGACGGTTTCTGCAAGCTGCGCCGCGAGCTTGACGCTCAGCCTTCCGGCTTCCTCGACAGCCGTATTCGCCGCTTCCAGTCATTTGCGGAAATCAGCATCGAGCCGGGCCCGCACTTTGGTTTAGGTCTGGAAGCGTACGCGACCTGGACGTCACCGATTCGTAAGTACGGCGATATGGTGAACCATCGTCTGCTGAAAGCGATCATCAAAGGCGAAAACCCTTCCCGTCCGAAAGACGATGTCACCGTGCAGATGGCCGAACGCCGTCGCCTGAACCGCATGGCGGAACGCGATGTGGCTGACTGGTTGTACGCCCGTTATCTGAATCCGCAGGCGGGTAAAGATACCCGCTTCGCAGCGGAGATCATCGACGTTAGCCGCGGCGGCATGCGTGTACGCCTGGTGGATAACGGCGCGGTTGCCTTTATACCTGCGCCATTCCTGCACGCCGTGCGTGATGAGATGGTTTGCAGCCAGGAGAGCGGCACCGTGCAGATCAAAGGCGAAGTGGTTTATAAGGTCACTGACGTTATTGATGTCACCATTGCGGAAGTGCGCATGGAGACTCGCAGCGTGATTGCGCGCCCTGCGGCGTAAGCGTTCTCTGCTGTACTACGCGGCTCCTTCGGGGGCCGTTTTTTTTGGCCAGCGTTCACGCCTCTACCCTCTTTTTTCTACGCGAAATTTCAAAAAACGTTCACACTGAATACCATGGTATTGGATTCGGACGCATTCGAATGCAGGTGTACGAGGAGCACACATGGTGAAGTCTCTGGCACAAAATCTGCTCGACCCCACTCCCAGTGAAACCAGTCTCTACTGGCGTTTGTCGCGTGCCGAACCCACTCTTTACCTGAGCATAGACCCCGATTCCGGCGCTGGGTCCGACCTCGCCATCCCCCTCAGTGAAGAAAATGCCCAGCGCATTCATACCATGAGCGTCACCACCTCAAGCCTGGCGGTCAATATTCAGGTCAACGGCCATGATGTGCCCATTCATCTTATTGGCCGCAAGGTCAGCGGTACGGAATGGGCCGGCACGGCGTCTTCCTGGTTTGATACCTCCTCTGTGGCCCGCGACCTGCTGCAGGGGCTGCTGTTTGCCGAACAGGTGGTGTCTGAAGCGAACTCAGTGATAGTTATTCTCGACCGGGAAGGCAAAATCCAGCGCTTCAACCGTCTGTGCGAAGAGTACACCGGGGTAAAAGAGCAGGACGTGATCGGCAAAACCGCCTTCGAGCTTTTTATGTCTGCGCCGGAAGCCGCCGCCGCGCGGGAGAACGTGAGTCGTTTTTTTAGCAACGGCGGGCCCTATGAAGTGGAACGTTGGATCAAAACCCGCAAAGGGCCACGCCTGTTTCTGTTTCGCAACCGCTTCGTTCATAGCGGTAGCGGTAAGAATGAGATCTACCTTATCTGTTCCGGTACCGACATCACCGAGGAGCGCAAAGCGCAGGAGCGATTGCGGGTGCTGGCGAATACCGACACCATCACCGGACTCCCCAACCGTCATGCCATCAACGAGCTGATCGGCAGCGCCATCGACACCCGCCAGCCTGACGAACAAATTGGCCTGGTCTATTTCGATCTCGATAATTTCAAAAAGGTGAACGACGCTTACGGACACGTCTTTGGCGATCAGCTATTGCAGTCGGTGGCGCTGTCGATTTTAAGCTGCCTGGAAGAGAACCAGACCCTCGCACGTCTGGGCGGTGATGAGTTTATCGTTCTTGCCACCCACACCTCACAGAGCGAGCTGGAAGCCATGGCATCCAGGGTGCTGACCCGCCTGCGCGATCCTTTCCGCATTGGTCTGATTGAAGTCTATAGCGGTTGCTCGCTGGGTATCTCTATCGCCCCGCAGCACGGCGAAGACCGGGAGAGCCTGATTCGCAACGCCGACACGGCGATGTACACCGCCAAAGAGAACGGGCGCGGGCGCTTTAGCGTCTTTAAGCCAGAGATGAACCTACGGGTGTTCGAATATCTGTGGCTCGATACCAATCTGCGCAAAGCCCTGCAGTGCGATCAATTGGTTATCTACTATCAGCCCAAGGTCGACTTAAACGGCGAGGTGCATAGCCTCGAAGCGCTAGTGCGCTGGAACTCGCCCGAGCGTGGGCTGATCCCGCCGATGGATTTTATCTCCTATGCCGAGGAGTCGGGGCTGATTGTACCGCTAGGGCGCTGGGTGATGCTGGACGCGATTCGTCAGGTGGCGCAGTGGCGCGACCGAGGTATTCACCTGCGCGTCGCGGTTAACGTTTCAGCAAGGCAACTGGTCGATCAGGCTATCTTCAGCGATCTGAGACAGGCCATGAAAGCCCAGGGATTCGAGCAATGTCCGATTGATATTGAGCTAACAGAAAGCTGCCTTATCGATAACGCCGAACAAGCGCTGGCCGTCATTGAACAGTTTCGCGCATTGGGGGCGCAAATCCATTTAGATGATTTCGGCACCGGCTATTCGTCGCTGTCGCAGCTGGCCCGCTTCCCTATCGATACCATTAAGCTGGACCATATTTTTGTGCAGAGCGTTCACGACCATTCCGTTTCCCAATCGCTGGTGCTGGCGATTATTGCCGTGGCTCGGGCGTTAAATTTGCGCATTATTGCGGAAGGTGTCGAGAACGCGGCTGACGATGCGTTTTTGACACTACACGGCGTGGATGAGCGGCAGGGCTACCTTTTTGCGCGCCCGATGCCGGTCGCCGAGCTGGAACGCTGGCTGAGTGAGCATTCGGGGTTATAAGGTAAGCCATTTTTTCACTTCTCTTTTGTCGGTAAATTTTGCATCATTGATTTCAATCGAATTTATCAACAGGATCCCACTATGTCCGAGCTCGATGCGCGTCAGGTAGCCCAACGTATTGATACCGTACTTGATATTCTGGTTGGCGGCGATACCCATTCCGCAATCAATAATCTTGAAATACTCAAAGCGGAATTACTGGCCTACGCGGCAGACGAACGCGACAGCCGTACAGGTCAGCCAAAATCCCCGTGGGAAATCTGACACCATTCGCCCTGCGAGCGGCGGGTTAATCATCGCTTCCGCCCTCGCCCTTAACATTGATGCATTGATTATGAATTCCCGACAGCAAACCATATTACAACTGGTGATTGATAAAGGCCGGATGAGCGTCGCCGATTTGGCGAAAATGACCGGCGTTTCGGAAGTTACCATTCGCCAGGATCTAAACCTGCTGGAAAAGCAGAGCTACCTAAGACGTACGCACGGTTTCGCCGTTCCGCTGGACAGCGAAGATGTCGAAACGCGCATGATGAACAACTTTTCCCTCAAGCGTGAACTGGCGGCCTTTGCCGCCTCGCTGGTGCGTCCGGGTGAAACGGTGTTTATTGAGAACGGCAGCAGCAACGCGCTGCTGGCGCGCGAACTGGCAAAACAGCCGGATATTACCATCATCACCGTCAGCAGCTATATCGCGCATCTGCTGAAAGAGACGCCAGGAGAAGTTATCCTCCTTGGTGGGATCTACCAGAAGAAGAGCGAGAGCATGGTTGGCCCGCTGACGCGTCAGTACATCCAGCAGGTGCATTTCAGCAAAGCGTTTATCGGTATTGACGGCTGGCAGCCGGAGACCGGTTTTACCGGTCGCGACATGATGCGCGCTGATATTGTTAACGCGGTGCTGGAGAAAGGCAGCGAAGCCATTGTTCTGACCGACAGCTCGAAGTTTGGTGCTACTCATCCGTATCCGCTCGGGCCGATGAGCCACTTCAATCGTTTGATTACCGACGACAATTTATCCACCGAAAAACAGCTGCAGCTTGAGCAAACCGGACTGACGGTAAATATCGTCAAACGCCCTTAATAACGTCGCCCGATGCCTGCCGGTGTCGGGTTTTTTACCGTTTTACCTCCCCCGTTTTTTACCCCGCTTCGCTATGAGACTTTTCCTACGCCGGAATTAAGACTTTTTCCCTGGAACTTACATCACAAATTCGTAAAATTAATGTTAGCGATATAACAGGAAGTAACTATCACTTGCGTGACTTTTAGCAACAAAATTTACAACCTGCGCAACAAGCTTCACGGAATATGCACTGAGTACTGGTGGCAACTGCTATAGTTAAAGGGCTTTTTCCGTGAATAGAATATTCAGGAGAAAAAAATGACTTCAATGAAAAAAATGACGGCTGCTGTTTTAGCGGTAACGCTGGTAATGTCGCTGAGTGCATGTTCTAACTGGTCCAAACGTGACCGTAATACCGCGCTGGGTGCCGGTGCAGGTGCAATCGGTGGTGCCGTGTTAACGGACGGTAGCGCGCTGGGTACGCTGGGCGGCGCGGCGGTAGGTGGTATTATCGGCCATCAGGTCGGCAAATAAACCGCAATTCGAATATCAGGGCTCCGATGAGAATCGGGGCCCTTTTTATTTCACCGTGAGTGATGGTGACATTCCCGGGGTCGCATAGGCTCGCCCGGACTACAGGATGGGTAGGCCGGATAAGGCAACGCCGCCATCCGGCAATTAACCGCCTGCCAGCTTGACCTTCATCCCTTTAGCTTCCAGCAGCGTTTTGAGCAAATCGCGTTTGTCGCCCTGAATTTCAATCACGCCGTCTTTCAGCGCGCCGCCGCAGCCGCATTTCTTTTTCAGTTCGGCGGCCAGTTTGGTCAGCTCATCGTCGTCGAGATCGATACCGGTAATAAGACAAACGCCCTTCCCTTTACGCCCACTGGTCTGGCGCTGAATTCTGACCACGCCGTCACCTTTCGGACGCACCACGGCGGCCTTAGGCTCATCGATGCGGCCGGTCTCCGTCGAGTAAACCAGACGGCTGTTGTTGTCGCTCATTAGGCCCCCAGATTCAGCGATGCGTTAATGTCGCGCAGCGTTTGCGCCGGGTCGGCGGATTGCGTAACCGGGCGACCAATAACCATATAGTCTACGCCTGCGGTCAGCGCCTGCTCCGGCGTCATAATACGACGCTGATCGCCAGCGTCGCTGCCGGTTGGGCGAATGCCTGGGGTCACCAGCTTAAACGCCTGGCCCAGCTCCTGCTTAAAGCGAACCGCTTCCTGTGCCGAACACACCACGCCATCCAGACCGCAGTTTTTGGTCAGCGTAGCCAGTTTCAATGCATATTCCGCCGGAGACAGTGCGATGCCCAGGTCCTGCAGGTCGCTGGACTCCATGCTGGTCAGCACGGTAACCGCAATCAGCAGCGGCGCATCGGCGCCAAACGCCGTCAGCGCTTCGCGCGCCGCGGTCATCATTCGTGCCCCGCCGGACGCGTGTACGTTTACCATCCAGACGCCCAGATCCGCCGCCGCGGCAACCGCATGGGCGGTGGTGTTCGGAATATCGTGGAATTTCAGGTCCAGGAAAATCTCAAAGCCGCGCTGCTGCAGGTCACGCACAAACTGCGGGCCAAACAGCGTAAACATCTCTTTGCCCACTTTTAAGCGGCAGTCACGCGGGTCAATGCGATCAACAAAGGCGAGCGCGTTATCGCGATTATTGTAGTCAAGGGCAACAACAACGGGAGAGGTGGTGACAACACGAGAAGAAGATGAAGCAACGGACATGACTGGACCTTCTTATTGATGGGCACGCGGGGTGCGGAAAAGGTAAACGGGCAGCATTCTACCTGCGTGACCGGACAGGCACAATGCCGAGGGGTAAACGGAGGGGAAATTAAAGTATGTTGTAACTATACCCGTCATACTTCAAGTTGCAGGTGCGTTGGCTGCGTTCGCTCACCCCAGTCACTTACCAGAGTAAGCTCCTGGGGATTCACTCCCTTGCCGCCTTCCTGTAACTCGAATTATTTAGGGTATAAGTGGGCTATTTTTTAGAAATTACTGGCCGTCCAGCCCACGAATCGGCTTAATGGTCGACCAGGAGCGGCAGGATGGGCAGTGCCAGTAGAGCGTATAGGCGGTAAAACCGCACTTCTGGCAGCGATAGCGCGGCTTGCTGCGCACCTGTTCGCCGACCATGTCGCGCAGCACCATCAGGCTCTCTTTGGCGCGCCCTTCTTCCGCCTCATTGAGGTGGTAGTCCATCAGCTTGTGGAACACGCGCATGGTTGGGTGACGCTGCAGCTGGCGCGTCACGTAGGTTTGCGCCGCTTCTCCGCCTTTACTCTGTTCCATCACCTGCGCCAGCATCAGTTCCGCCGTGGCACCGGTGTTCTCTTCCACGCAACGCTGGAGGAAATGTTCCCACTCTTTGTCTTTGCCGAGCTGGTGATAGCAGGTTTGCAGCATTTCCAGAGTTTCGCTGACCAGCTCTTTATCCTGGTCAATCACCCGCAGCAGGCTGTCCATCGCTTTGGCGTAATCGCCTTTCGCCATCCACGCACGCCCCATCATGATGGACACACGCGCGCTTGACGGGTCGGCCGCCGCGCCGCGCTTGAGCAGCGACATGGCTTTATCGAGCTCGTCATTGCCCATCTGCTGCAGCGCCAGCTCACACCAGAAGTGAGCGATGTCGCCGCGATGTTTATCTTTACCCAGCTTCACCAGGCGTTCGGCGGTATCGATAGCCTTTTGCCAGTCGCTGGTGGCCTGGTAGATTTGCAGCAGTTGCTGCAGCGCGCTGATGCGGAAGTCGGTTTCGTCCACCAGCTGGTTAAACATGTCTTCGGCACGGTCATACAGCCCGGCGGCCATATAGTCACGGCCCAGTTGCTGCACCGCCAGCAGGCGCTGGTCGTAGGTCAGAGAGGCGCTTTCCATCAGCGTCTGGTGGATGCGGATAGCGCGGTCAACCTCGCCGCGCGAGCGGAACAGGTTGCCCAGCGTCAGGTGAGCTTCCACGGTGCCGGTATCCTCTTTGAGCATATCGAGGAACAGGTCAACCGCTTTATCCTGCTGGTTGCTTAAAAGAAAGTTCACCCCTGCCACGTAGTCACGCGACAAGCGGTTCGCTTCGTCCTGTTTGGACTGTTGTGCACTTCTGCGGCCCATATACCAGCCATAGGCTGCTGCTACGGGTAAAAGCAGAAACAACAACTCCAGCATGTAATTATTCCTTCGCCGCCGGAACGGTCGGGGCTACCGGAGCCGTCGCGTCGGGCGTCATTTGATGTTCGAGTCTTTTGATTTTACGTTCGGCACGCAGCAGCGAGACACGCACACGCAGCCAGAACAAGCCGCAGACCAACCAGCCAATCGCGAAGCCCACGGCAAACAACACCGCCAGCAGCGTGGAGATTCTGAATTCGCCCTGAGCAAGCAGGTAGTTAAAGGTGACCAGCTGATCGTTTTGTGCACCCAGCGTCACCGAAATGACAAAAATCGCTAACACCAATAAGAAAATGAGTAGGTATTTCACATGACTTCCCGTTATGTGGCTTCGGCAGTGTCGACACCGCACCCAGCCTTATAAAATAACATCTTCACCGCGACGACGAAATGGAAAAGCGCACTGAGAGGCTTAGATCTGTGGATCACCACGATGAAAATCAACCCTTTCCCCTGAATTCTCTTCGCCGCGCCCGCGTTTATACCGTTTTTTCCAGCGGCCCGCACCAATAGCGCACTAGCCAACAGGCTACCGTTGCCAACAGCCACGACATCACCGTCGCCACCATCAGATCCAGCGGCCAATGCATGCCCAAAAGCAGACGGCTGCCCATCACGCCTATCGCCCAGGCCATCGCCAGCGCCACCGTCAGCACCCGACGACGCGGCCACAGCAGCCCCGCCATCAGCAGCGCCCAGGTCGCCGCAAACATAGTGTGGCCGGAGGGAAAGGCAAATCCGGTCTCTTTTTGCCAATGATGGCGTAAAAAGCCGGGAATATCATTTTGTTGCGCCAGCTGTTCTTTCACCAGCGCCGCCCTTTCTTTACGCTTTAAAGTGTAGAACTGTGCGACGGGAATTTGCTGCGTTTTTTCCAGCCAGACCACAAAAGGCCGCGGTTCCTGCACCTGCTCTTTCACCAGCGATTTCGCCCCCTGGCCCAGCAGCACGGTCGCGCTGAGTACCAGAACCAGGATAATCGCATTGCGCCACCCAGGCCGCAACATCGTGATAACCAGTGCGCACAGCAGCAAATGGGTAATAATGCCCCACGGTTGGGTCACGGTTTCCGTTATCGCATACAGCGCATGTAACCCCCATCCGCTCGGTGCCGGCAGCCACTGCCAGCCAGAAAGCCACACCGCCAGCGGCATCAGTAGCAATAGGGCGGCGGCAATGGTCGTTCGTCCCGCGATGGTGCGCATTTCTCTTCCTTCTTGCATCAATGTCATCGTCCAACCTAAAGATAAAGTGTCAAATTTGTGCGCTTTACGAGCGGTCACCCGCGCACAATTAGGTGAAGTAAAGCACGTTGTGGCAAAATAAGGAAAACAGAAGGCGCTGATCGCGCTGAGATAATCTGGAGAATCACATGCAGCTTAAACGAGTGGCAGAAGCCAAACTGCCAACCCCTTGGGGCGATTTCCTGATGGTGGGCTTTGAAGAACTGGCAACCGGGCACGACCACGTCGCGCTGGTTTTTGGTGATATTACCGGGCAGACCCCGGTGCTGTCGCGGGTTCACTCTGAGTGTCTGACCGGCGATGCGCTTTTCAGCCTGCGCTGTGATTGTGGTTTCCAGCTTGAAGCCGCGCTGTCGCACATTGCGGAAGAAGGCCGTGGGATCCTGCTGTACCATCGCCAGGAAGGCCGTAACATCGGTCTGCTCAATAAAATCCGCGCCTACGCGCTGCAGGATCAGGGCTACGACACCGTTGAGGCAAACCATCAGCTGGGTTTCGCCGCCGACGAGCGTGATTTCACTCTGTGCGCCGATATGTTTAAACTGCTGGGCGTAGACGCCGTGCGTCTGCTGACCAACAACCCGAAAAAAGTCGAGATCCTGACCGAAGCGGGCATCAATATCGTTGAGCGTGTGCCGCTGATCGTGGGTCGTAACCCGAAAAATGCCCACTATCTCGATACCAAAGCGGCCAAGATGGGGCATCTGCTCAATAAATAAGGCTGTTGTCGCCGTTTATCACTAAACGGCGACCTATTCCCGCGGCTTAGAGTGAAATATTCAGCTCCCTCTCGGCATCAAAAATATGGCATTTCGCCATCTCAAAACGAAACCACACCTGGCTATTCAGCCTGGCATCCAGAATCGGCTTCACCTGATCGGATGGCATCCGCGCCGTCAGTTCAAAATCCCCCACCTGCAGGTAGAGAAAGAACTCGTGGCCCATGTTCTCAACGCGGATCAGCGTGCCCCGACCGCCGCCTTCAGCAAACGGCTGCGTTGAGACGTGAACGTATTCGGGGCGAATGCCGAAACAGACCGCTTTATCGACGTAGTGCGCCACCTTCTCCTGCTGCTGCGCGTTAAGCGGCAGCGTATCGTGGCCGACGGTGATATGCAGCCCATCGTCTTTACGCACGAGGCTGGCCGGTTTGATGTTCATCTCCGGCGCGCCGATAAACCCGGCCACGAACATGTTTTGCGGATAGTGATAGAGATTATCCGGCGTATCGACTTGCATAATATGGCCAAGTTTCATCACGCAGATACGGTCGCCCATGGTCATCGCTTCGGTCTGGTCGTGGGTGACGTAAACGGTGGTCGCCGGTTTCCCGGAGCGTTTGAGCGATTTATGCAGATCGGAAATACGAATACGCATTGAAGCTCGCAGTTTGGCATCGAGGTTAGACAGCGGTTCATCAAACAGGAACACGTCCGGCTTTTTCACAATCGCGCGGCCTACCGCCACACGCTGCGCCTGACCGCCGGAGAGCTGACGCGGCAGGCGGTCAAGCAAATCCTCCAGTTCAAGAATTTTCGCTGCTTCATTCACCTGCACGGCAATCTGATCTTTCGGCAGCTTGCTCAGCTTCAGGCCAAACGCCAGGTTCTCGCGCACCGTCATGTGCGGATAGAGCGCATAGTTCTGGAACACCATCGCAATGCCACGCTCTTTTGGTGCGAGGTTGTTAACAATTTTCTCGCCAATACGGACTTCCCCACCGCTAATGGTTTCCAGCCCCGCCAGCATACGTAGAGTGGTCGATTTGGCGCAGCCGGACGGGCCGACAATCACCATAAACTCCCCTTCCGCAATCTTAAGGTCGATACCATGTACCGCTTTGAAGCCGTTGGAGTAGACCTTTTCCAGTTTGTTGAAAATCACTTCAGCCATGATAGTTCCCTCTTAACCTTTAATTCCGCTACTGGAGACACCCTGGACGAAGTAGCGCTGCGCCAGGAAGAAGACAATAATTGATGGCAGAATGGAGATGCTCGCCATTGCCAGAATTTCGTTCCACGGCGCGCCTTCGGTCACGTCGATGGACATTTTCAGCGCCAGGGCAATCGGATATTTATCCACGCTGTAGACGTAAATCAGCGGGCCGATAAAGTCGTTCATCGACCACATAAACTGGAACAGCGCCACCGAGATAATCGCCGGTTTGAGGATGGGCACCACCACGTACCACAGCACCTGCCAGGAACTGCAGCCGTCAATCTGCGCCGCCTCTTCCATGTCACGCGGTACGCCGCGCAGAAACTGAATCAGCATAAAGACGAAGAAGCCTTGCGTGGCAAACGCCGTCGGCAGATACAGCGGCAGATAGCTGTTGAGCATGCCCATTTCGCGGAACATCAGGTACTGCGGGATCAGCAGCACTGTGCTCGGCAGCAGCATGGTGGCAATCAGCGTGGCAAACCAGAATTTCTTCCACGGGATCTCGAAGCGGGCAAAGCCGTAGGCCACGATGGTTGAAGAGACAATGGTCAGAATCACCTTCGGAATCACATATTTGAAGGTGTTAATCATATAGTGGCCGAAGTCGTATTCCGTCCCCGTTTTCCAGCCGTTGATAAACCCATCCCAGGTCGCATGGACCGGCCAGAGGTTCAGGGTGGTGAAGATTTCGTGGTTCGGTTTAAACGATGCCGAGAACATCCACGCCAGCGGATAGAGCATCATCAGCCCGACCACCAGCAGAATGGTATAACGCAGCGACCGACTCACTTTTTCGCGGCGCAGCGTGCGGGCCACTTCACGTGCGGCCTCCTGCTCGGTCGCAGACATGGTTTGCAGATCAGCCATTTTTGCCTCCCTTATCGGCGGAGTAGAAGACCCAGTATTTCGATGATTTGAAGGCCACGGCCGCAAAGGCAGCCACCACCAGGAACAGGACCCACGCCAGCGCAGCGCCGTAGCCCATATCGAAATATTTAAACGCGGTATCGTAGATATAGAGCGAGAACAGGTAGGTATAGTAGGTCGGGCCTCCGCCGGTAATGACGTACGGGCCGGTAAATTCCTGGAAGGTCCCACTGGTCTGCATAATGAAGTTAAAGAAGATAACCGGCGTAATCAGCGGCACCGTCACCTTGAGGAACATCTGCCATTTCGACGCGCCGTCGATCATCGCCGCTTCATACTGCGACTGCGGGACGTTTTGTAGCGCCGCCAGGAAAATAACCATCGCTGAACCAAACTGCCAGACACGCAGCAGCGTAACGGAAATCAGCGCCAGCGAGGGTTCACCCAGCCAGTTGATCGGATCTACACCCATCGCCCCCAGCATACTGTTGAACAGGCCGTCGATGGCAAACAGCGCTCGCCATAAAACCGCAATGGCTACCGAACTGCCAAGAATCGACGGGATGTAGTACGCGGTGCGAAAGAAACCGATGCCCCGCAGTTTGAAATTGAGCACGAAGGCAATGCCCAGCGCGAATGCCAGTTTGACGGGAATGGTCAGGAACACGTAGACAAAGGTGACCGCCATAGATTTCCAGAAGAGTGGATCTTCCGTCAGCATGTAACGATAGTTTTCAATACCGTTAAATTCTGGCGGGCTCATTAAGTCATACTGGGTAAAACTCAATAAAAAGGACGAAATAAAGGGAAAAGCGGTGAACACCACTAACCCTATTATGTACGGTGAGATCCATGCCAGCCCTAATAACTTATTCTCGTTCATAGATTCCTCTAATATAATAAAGATATCTTGAGTAACGACATCGTGTTAACGATTCGCATAGTGATCTTTATCACATTTAATATTATCTGATTAATTTTCGCCGTGAACTCCAGCAGAATAATGAAAAAACATTTCATTTTTTAAAAATTAAAACCTATAGTCAGAAAATAATCTCTCTGCTGAAGGCTATTGCTATGGCATTACGTCGTCATTCCACCTATTTCCCTGAAAATGCGTCACTGATGATTAAGCACATCGCTGACCAGGATATCTGTCCATTGCACGCCCATGACTTTTACGAAATGGTCTGCGTCTCCTCCGGGAGCGGGATGCACGTCATTGACGGGATTTCCTGGCCTATCAGCTGCGGTTCTGTATTTATCGTGTCGCCCAATGAAGAGCATTATTTTGAGAAAGTCGAAAAACTGTCGCTCCTCAATATTCTCATTCATCCGGATTTTCTCACCGAGACCCTGCTGACGTTGTTAGCCGACTTCGCACCAAATAAACAATTTATGGCCACCCATCAAACCATCGTACATAGTGCATTTTATACCAACCTATTAAATGAAGAATTAAACAAAGATTTAGCCTGGCGTTCCGTTATGCTGGAAACGTTATTTACACAACTCGCCGTATTTTTACAACGCGGCCATGTGAGCCAGACAGCTCACCGCTGCGCTAAGGAAGATTCAATTATCTATTTGCTAAATTATTTGCATCACAACTATGCAAATGATCAATTAAGTATTGATTATCTGGCACAAAAATTTAATATTCAAAAACGCATGCTGGAGCGAAAAGTACAATCCATTACCGCCCTGACGCCCAATGATTACATCACCCACGTCCGCTTGTGCCATGCGATGAATCTGTTGGTCACTTCGGAACAGTCCATTACCGATATCGCCTACCTGTGCGGTTTTAACGACAGCAACTACTTCTCCCATCGCTTCAAACTCTTTTTCGGCATGCCGCCGCGCACGGTACGCAAGTACGGGCTGTTCCCCCTAATAAATCACCGTACGGCTCTCCAGTCCTGAGACCAGGAGCCGTTGCGGCTTAGATAAACAGATTCTGATACTCGATCAACGCCAGCATCGCCATCGCCTGTCCATACGGCATGGAGGTGCGTTCAATATTGCGGTAGTAGTCGAGATCTTTGCCCATTCCGGTGCCGAAAGAGACGTTTGCCAGCTCGCCCTGCGGCGTAATCTGCCGCATGACCCCTTCCGCCGCCGCTACCCCGGTCGCCAGAAAGCGTTTATCGATATAACGCTTACGTACCGCCTTCAGGATGCCGTAGGCAAAACCTGCTGAGGCAGAAGATTCCAGGTAGGAGGTAGGATCGTCCAGCAACGTATGCCACAGCCCGCTCTCTTTATCCTGACGCTCCGCCAGAGCGGCTACCTGACGCGACAGCTGCCCTAGCAGGAACTCGCGCACCGGGTCGCCCTGCGGGAGGTCAAGCATCTCAATAAAGTCAGGGATCGCCACCGTCACCCAGCTATTGCCGCGCCCCCACAGCGCTTTGGCATAGTGATGTCGGCCTTCGAAATTCCAGCCGTGGTACCACAGCCCCGTAGGCGCATCGCACAGATACTGCGAGTGCAGCAGGAACTGCCGTTTGGCCTCTTCAACCCATTCCGGGCGATTCAGCACCAGGCCCGCTTTCGCCAGCGGCATCACGCTCATCATCAGCGTGTCATCCCACAGCTGCTGATGGTGCGCATAGTTAAAGGTCATATGCTGCAGCCCGCCCAGCTCGGTGCGCGGCATGTCGTACATCACCCAGTTAGCCCAGCATTCGATATAGCGCTTCCACGGTGTATAGCCGTTTTCTTCATACACTGAGGCCAGGGTCAGCATTGGCGCCATGGTGTTGACGTTTTTAGTTGGCGTGCCTTCACGGAAACGGTCCGTAAACCACTGTTCGATAATCGCCAGCCAGCGCGGGTCACGGGTTTGCTGCCAGTACTGCCAGAGCCCGTACAGCCCCACGCCGTGGGTCCACTCCCAGCCGCCCCACCCTTTGGTGTCGACCACGCGCCCATCGGCCAGCGTCATCAGAAATGCGCCGTTTTCGTCGCGAATATTCACCAGCGCATCGATCAGTTTTTCGGTCATCAGCACCGTTTCATCGGCGCTAAACTGCAGTTGTTTCCTCTCCATGAACTCCCCTTACTTCATCGGTGCATGTTTACGCAGCGCGCGTTTCGCCGTGCGTTCGAACTCTTTTGCTGCATCTTCAGCGCTGATTTTGCCGTAGTCGATCCGCTGGGTGAGATCCAGCCAGTACTGTTCGATCTCCGGATTTTTGAAGTACGGCGAGACGTAGACGTTGTCCGACGGCATGCTTTCCACCAGCTTCAGGCCGGTGATCACCGGGTCGTTCGGCTGGGCCATATCGGTTTTCACCACGAAGTCCGCCGCCGCTTTGCTGACCGGGAAGCCACGTTCCAGCCCCATTAGCTGCACGCCTTCCGGCTGGTTGACCATAAAATCAAGCAGCATGGCCGCCTCTTTCGGGTGCTGCGTGTTGCGACTGATGGCAAAGATCATCGATGGTTTGATAAACAGCCCCGCATCTTTGGCACCTGGCAGCAACGGATAGGGCCCGACTTCCAGCTTCGCCGGCGGCGTCAGGGTGTCTTCATATTTGGCGACCGCCGAGCTCATCAGGTTCGATCCGCCAAATTCGCCGTTGATCCACGGTTTCATCTCAAACGGCTGCGCTTTGCCAAAAGATTGAATGTACTTCTGGCTTGGCAGGACATGCTCAGCGACCAGTTTCTGGTAGACCTGTACAAATTCCAGCCACTGCGCTTCGCTGTAGGTGAACTCGCCTTTTTCATTGAGCATCGGCTGATTGTATTTCTGCACCATCCACGAGTTGATTAGCTCCATTGAGGTGGTGACGATCGCTGGATAATAGTTATCGCCGAGCTTCTCTTTAAACACCTGTCCGGCGGCGAAGAGTTCATCCCAGGTTTTTGGGTAAGCCAGCCCGGCTTTCTTCCAGGTTTCTGTGTTGTAGTAAAGAATGGGTGCCACCAGCGACACCGGCAGTCCCTGCACTTTGCCATTGACGGTGACGGTGCTGAGCTTGCCCGCGTAGTTATCCAGCCCCACCTCTTTGCTCAGCTGGTTGAGGTCGTAAAAGCCGTTGCCCGAGCGCGAGAACACCTGAATCCAGCTCCAGTCGAGCTGCATCACATCCGGTTCGTTCTTCCCGGCAATCTGCGTGGAAAGACGCGATACAAAACCATCCCAGCCGGTGTACTCCGCTTTCACCTTGATATTCGGATGCACCTGTTCGAAGGCGCGAATGGTTTTCAGGGTGTTCTGGTGGCGGGAGTTTGCGCCCCACCAGGCCACGCGCAGCGTCACCGTATCGCTGTCGTCCGCAAACGCCGGGGCCGTGCACAGCATGCCGCTACAGGCGAGCATTAACGAGAAGGCAATCTTTTTCATTTCGAGCTTCCTTTCAGTAAAGGGGCAATCTCTGCCAGATAGACGGCAGGCAGGCCGTCGCGGTCAGAGGTGTAGAGCACGTGGCTTAAATCCGGGCTAAAAGAGGGATGCGGGTGGCTCGCCTGGCACTGCCCGTCAATAACGCGCCAGGAGGTGTCGTGACGGGTAATTTTGCGCGTTTGCTTTTGGCCTGGTTCAAACAGGTAGAGCCACGGGTCGGTTAACGCCGTGTAGCCACCCTCATCGGTTAAATCAACCGGCGTGCCGCAGCCGTCGCCGACCAGTAGCGACCCGTCGTAATTACTCATCAGGTGCGAACAGGCAGGCATTTCCATCACTTTCTCGCTCTGTGCGCTGCCGGCCAGCGTCTGGCAGATATGGCGTTGATGCGTCTCTTTATTCAACGAGACGAAAATGATGCGTGAACCGTCGGGCACCCAGAATTCATGGGTAAAGGTTTCTGCTTCCGGCTGGCTTACCGGCGCCGAGAGGCCGGTCTGGCGATCGTACAGCCAGATGCGGTTGCGAATCAGGTCATGCGGCCCTTCATGGCAGTACATGATGGTGTTGGTGTCATTCGGGCGAAAGCCGGGGTGGCCCAGCCAGCGCGGCTCTTCAAACAGCACCTCCGAACGCCCGGTGGCAAGATCGATAACCTCGCAGCGGGTGGTCGGGTTCAGGTGATATTGCCGCTGGAAATCGTTCCAGTCGTTCAGCGGGATCCAGGTATCCGCTGACAGCGACATGCCGATCATCTTGCTGCCAGTGCTGTCCGGCGCCCAGGCGCTGGTGCTGACCCACTGCGCGGGTAGCTCGTAGAGCACCTCTTCACGTAGGGTATCCAACTCAACCCTGACAATATGGCAGTTGTGGCGCATAAAGATCAGGGCGCAGTCATCTTCGGTGATAAAGCCGTCAAAGCTGTTGTCACCCGGCCCTTCCGTCAGTTGACGCAGGGTATGCTGTTGCAGATCCAGCAGCCAGTAGTTCCAGTTGCCATCATCGACGCCGCCAATCAGCAGCTGCGTGCCCCCCTGCAGGAAGCACTTCTGATAGAAGTAGTTGCGGTGAAAAATACGATCCCGCGGGGTTAGCCGAACCACGCGAACGTGGGTGACGGGGTCAATTTCAGATGTAAACGTCAGTGGAGTGACATCACCCTTTGCCATAGTGTCCTCAATGTCAGGAGTTGTCGGGTCGGTTCAAAGGCATCTCAGGATGCGGATTCTCCCGTCAGTCTTAGCTGACAGGAGTGGCTCACAGCATGCCGAGGCCTACCGGCAATAACCTTTGAAATAATGACAAAGCCCGTTACCGGATGACGCAATAACAAAGGTTTCAGCGTTATCATGAATAATTTCAGACATGCTCACATTCTTAACACGATAAATATCTTTCTTAGCTTTCCCGACAAAAAATCAAAAGAGTTGGTGATTTTATAAAGGTTTTAACGTTGCAGCGGATGCTTAACTACGGGCGTTCATTTAGCGAAGCTTGCCAGTAGTGGCAATTAATACATCGACAGGCTCACGCAGGATAAACCGAGTGCATTGTGTAATGCATTATTCAAATAATAATGAGGGAAGAATTGTTATGTTATCCGGTAAATACCTTATAGCAGGTTGCGTCTTATTAACCAGCAACGTTGTGCTGGCTGAAGAATATACCTCTCCGATCCGCTCACTCAGCCTTGATTACCGGCATGAGTACCGTGTACGTGACCGTACCCACTATGACAAGCTGAATATGTCTGCGGCGCTGCCGGACAATTACAATTTCGCGATTGAGACAAAATACAAAACCGGTGGCGATGATCCACAGGATAAATGGTACGATGACCCGGTCATCAATGCCGTAGAATTAACGTTATCAAAATCATTTACCTTCGGAAATTTCAAAATCGCACCATTAATTCAGCCCGAATTTAACAGTGAAAGAACGGAGTGGAAATTTGGCTTTGTGCCATGGTACACGTTTAATGAAAATTGGGCAGTCGGCGGGATGTACCGTTTTGAAATGACCGATTATGCTAACGATCCAGACTGCGGGTATAATGGGGATAAATCCTGTAGCACCAATAAACACCGCACCGTAAACCGTGGCGACCTTTATCTGCGCTACACCCTCGACCGTTTCTCTACGACCTACAAATTTATCTATAAGCACGGCGATGAGATTCTGTGGGGGAACCAGCATTATGACTACGAGCAGGAGTGGCAGTTCGACTACACCCTCGGGGATAAAAAGGAGTGGAAGCCATACGTTACCTTTGGCGACATTGGCCGCTCATCCCGTTCAACCGAACGTCAGTTCCGTCTGCGTATGGGGGTGGTCTACACCTTTAAATAAGCGGAAAACCTCTCACGCTATATGGGCGTGAGAGGTGGGTTTCTGTTCAACGTGCCGCTCTCATTTTCTTTTGCTTCTGTTATTGCCATCGTCCGTTTTGGGGCCAGAATTCGGCCCCTTTTTTTATCCCAGCATATTACGAATGACGTAGTGCAGGATGCCATCGTTCTGGTAGTAGGTTAGCTCCGTCGCCGTATCAATACGGCAGCGACACGCCAGCGTCTGTTGCTGCCCATCCGGCCGGGTGATCAGCACCGGAATTATCACCCCCGGCTTCAACTGCTGTAGTCCGGCGATATCAATCTGCTCTTCACCGGTTAGCTTCAGCGTTTTACGATCTTCCCCCTGCGGGAACTCCAGCGGCAGAATGCCCATGCCAATCAGGTTCGATCGGTGAATACGTTCGAACGATTCGGCGATGACCACCCTGACGCCCAGCAGGCGCGGACCTTTTGCCGCCCAGTCGCGACTGGAGCCGGAGCCGTACTCTTTCCCGGCAATCACCGCTAGCGGCGTACCCTGCTGCTGATAGGCCATCGCGGCATCGTAAATCGACATCACCTTATCGTCCGGCAGCAGGCGCGTCATGCCCCCCTCCACGCCGGGTACCATTTCATTGCGAATACGGATATTGGCAAAGGTGCCGCGCATCATCACCAGGTGGTTACCACGACGAGAACCGTAGGAGTTGAAATCGCGGCTGGCAACGCCGTTGTCCTGCAGGTAGCGGCCTGCCGGGCTGTCGGCCTTGATACTGCCTGCCGGTGAGATATGGTCGGTGGTGACGGAGTCTCCCAGCATCGCCAGCACGCGCGCACCGTGGATATCCTGGACCGGGTCGGGCGTTACGCCCATTTCATCAAAGAACGGCGACAGTCGGATATAGGTGGAATCATCCTGCCATTCATAGGTGTCGGAAGCAGGAATGTCGATCGCCTGCCACTCCGGCGTTCCGGCAAAGACCGCCGCATATTCTTTATGGAACATCCCGGTAGAGACCTGCTGCACCGCTTCGGCTATCTCGGCGCTGCTCGGCCAGATATCTTTCAGGTAGACCGGGTTCCCATTGCTGTCCTGCCCCAGCGGGTCGTGGGTCAGATCCACCCGCATATTCCCGGCCAGCGCGTAAGCCACCACCAGCGGAGGCGAGGCCAGCCAGTTGGTTTTCACCAGCGGGTGAATACGGCCCTCAAAGTTACGGTTACCGGAAAGCACCGCGCCAACCGTCAAATCGCCCTGCTTGATGGCGTTCTCAATCGGATCCGGCAGCGGGCCAGAGTTACCGATACAGGTGGTACAGCCATAGCCGACGAGGTTAAAACCAAGCTGGTCAAGATAAGGCGTAAGACCCGCGTGGGCCAGGTAGTCAGAGACCACCTTCGACCCCGGTGCCAGCGAGGCTTTGACCCATGCTTTTGGCTTCAAGCCCAGCGCCACGGCTTTTTTCGCCAGTAGCCCGGCGGCCATCAACACGCTAGGGTTTGAGGTGTTGGTACAAGAGGTAATCGCGGCAATCACCACCGCCCCTTCAGGAAGCGCATGCGTTTCGCCGTTAAGCGTAAAGTCGACGGCGTTTTTCCCCGTTGAGCCCTGATTTACCGCCAGCTCGGTCGTGGCGTTAAACGCCTGCGGCACCTGAGCCAGCGCGACGCGATCCTGCGGGCGTTTCGGCCCGGCGAGGCTGGCTTCAACGTCGTTCATATCCAATGCCAGCGTCTGGCTGAAGACCGGTTCATCGCCCTTGCGTCGCCACATCCCCTGCGCTTTCGCATAGGCTTCAACCAGCGCTACCTGCTCGTCGCTGCGTCCGCTGAGGCGCATATACGACAGGGTAATGTCATCAATCGGGAAGAAGCCGCAGGTTGCGCCGTATTCCGGCGCCATGTTGGCAATCGTGGCTCGGTCGGCCAGCGGGAGAGAATCCAGCCCGTCACCGTAGAACTCGACAAATTTACCCACCACGCCAAGCTTACGCAGCATCTGCGTAACCGTCAGCACCAGGTCGGTGGCGGTGATCCCTTCGCGTAGCTTGCCGCTGAGTTTAAAGCCGACCACGTCAGGAATGAGCATAGATACCGGCTGCCCCAGCATCGCGGCTTCCGCTTCAATGCCACCCACACCCCAGCCCAGTACGCCAAGACCATTGATCATCGTGGTGTGTGAGTCGGTTCCGACCAAGGTGTCGGGATAGGCAACCCATTCATCGCCCTGCTGCTCGCTCCACACCGCGCGCCCCAGATATTCCAGGTTTACCTGGTGGCAGATCCCGGTGCCCGGCGGCACGACGCGGAACTGACTGAAAGCCTGCTGCCCCCAGCGTAAAAAGGTGTAACGTTCGTGGTTGCGAGACATCTCCAAACGTACGTTCTCATCAAACGCTTCGTCGTCGCCAAAACGGTCCACCGTCACCGAGTGGTCAATAACCAGGTCAACAGGTGACAGCGGGTTCACTTTGTGGGTATCCCCGCCGAGGCGTTTCACCGCTTCGCGCATGGCAGCGAGATCGACCACCGCCGGCACACCGGTAAAGTCCTGCATCAGGACGCGGGCGGGACGATAGGCAATTTCACGATCGGCGTGGGCCTGTTTAAGCCACCCCGCCAGCGCCTGAATATCCTCAGCGGTGACCGAATCGCCATCCTGCCAACGGAGCAGGTTTTCCAGGAGAACTTTGAGTGATTTAGGCAGGCGGGTGATATCACCCAGGGTCTTAGCAGCCAGCGGCAGGCTGTAGTAACGGTAGGTTTTATTATCGACCTGTAGTGTATCCTTGCAGGTCTCTCGTAGTGTTGACGACATAGCTCCTCCTTAAATGGCGGGAATTGCAGTACTCTGACACTCCTCATGGTCTATATAAAAGATAACACAATCAGGGGAAAACGCAGGGAAAGGGCTCAGATTGATAAATTCAATCAATGGGTTATTCAGAATAACATCCAGATGGAATTAATAGCAGAGAAAGGATTTATTTCGTTTGACGGCATGAAAATGAAAGTGAAAAATAACCATAAAGTTATTGTTTCTTATTCTCATCCTGATTGAAGAGATCGATAAATTCTTTTTGATCGCGGGTCAGGTTCCATTCATCAGGAATATTGACCTTACTATTTTTGTCATCTTGCGGTTTTTTTTCTACCGGAGCGGAGGGCTTCACCGGCTTGACGCGTTCAGACGTGAGCACGGTTAGCCCCAGATTTTCCAGACCAGCAGCGCTACCGCTACCCAGAACAGTGCAGAGCCCAGGAATACGCTCAGCCAGGCTTTGCGTTTCACACGAGAACCGTTATCTTCTGCCGCCATTACCGCCCTCTCACAATCGATATTACTTATCATTTTCACACCAATCAATTGTTACAACTAATCATCGTTGAGATAAATCCTAAGTAAATTTTAAGCAAAAATCCAGAGGTTTTACGAATATTACATGGAGATTAATTTAATCTTTTGAGCTCAAAGCGATATTTGAGAAGACAAATTTGCCTAACCCTAAATTTATTTCTACTTTTGCGGCGTAATGAGTAATAGAAACAATTCTTAGTCAAATTTTAGCGCGGAGCGGGAGATGGAAAAGGCGTGCTATAGCAAGGATATAACTGTTTCCGCCCCTTTAGGGAAGAGGCGGATAATTAAGTGAAGCTTATTTTTCTGGCAGCTTTATATCTTTAAACATGGCTTCAATGTCTTCATTCGAGCGCAGCGCTACGGCGGTATCAACCACATCACGCGTCAGATGCGGAGCAAATCGCTGAATAAAATCATACATATAGCTACGCAGGAAGGTGCTGCGGCGGAAGCCAATTTTGGTGGTGCTGTGGCTGAAAATACCTTCTGCGTCCAGCTTCACCAAATCTGGGTCAGAGTGGGGATCGACGGCCATGCTGGCGATCACCCCTACCCCTAATCCCAGGCGTACGTAGGTTTTAATCACGTCGGCATCGGTGGCGGTAAAGACAATACGCGGCGTCAGACCCGCGCGGTTAAACGCGGTGTCTAACTCCGAACGACCGGTGAAGCCAAAGGTGTAGGTGACCAGCGGATACTGCGCCAGCTCCTCAATGGTGACAGACGTTTTAGATGCCAGCGGATGCTCTGGCGTGACCACAATCGAGCGGTTCCAGTGATAGCACGGCAGCATCACCAGATCGTCATAGAGATGCAGCGCTTCGGTGGCGATGGCAAAGTCGGCATTGCCTTTAGAGACCGCTTCCGCAATTTGCGTTGGCGACCCCTGATGCATGTGCAGCGATACGCGCGGGTAGCGTTCGATAAAGCCCTTAATCACGCCCGGCAGCGCATAGCGTGCCTGAGTGTGCGTCGTCGCCACGTACAGCGAGCCTTTATCAGGCCAGGTATGCTCCCCTGCAACGGATTTAATCGCATCTACTTTCGACAGGACTTCACGCGCGATACGGATGATTTCCTGGCCCGCTGGCGTAACCTGCGTCAGATGTTTACCGCTACGGGCAAAAATCTGAATCCCCAGCTCATCCTCCAGCATTCTGACCTGCTTACTGATACCCGGCTGCGAGGTATACAGACCTTCAGCGGTGGAGGAGACGTTAAGGTTATGGTTGACCACCTCAACGATATAGCGGAGTTGCTGTAATTTCATGCGGTTGTATCCAGTCTGCGCTCAGGAATCGGTCATAAAGACGATTTAATCATAAGAAATGCATTGGCTATAACCACTATATCATTTATAGCAAGTGTGTATAGATGGAAACAAAAAATAATAACGAGGTTATAAAAAAGGGCCGCAAATGCGGCCCTTTGTGACAGTGTAGGCAAAAAACGCTACTTTTTCGCTTCAACCCATTTACCGTCAACGAAGAACGCTGACCAGCCGGTCGCCTTGCCATCTTTCTCAGAAGCGACGTACTGCTGTTTGGTTTTACGGCTAAAACGAACCATCGTTTTGTTGCCCGCCGGGTCCTGCTGAGGCGCGTCGGCCAGATAACGCAGTTTTTCCGGCAGACGGTCGCGGAAGCGGAACAGCTCTTCTACCAGCGGCGCGCGGGTTTCACGTGATTTCGGGAAGGTGTTGGCCGCCAGGAATACCCCAGCCGCACCGTCACGCAGCACGAAATACGCATCCGACTTCTCGCACGGCAGCTCTGGCAGCGGAACCGGGTCTTCCTTCGGCGGAGCGACTTCACCGCTACGCAGAATTTTACGCGTGTTCTTACACTCTTCGTTGGTACAGGCCATGTACTTACCGAAACGCCCCATTTTCAGGTGCATTTCAGAACCACATTTCTCGCACTCAACGATCGGGCCGTCATAGCCCTTAATGCGGAACTCGCCCTCTTCAATCTCGTAGCCGTCGCAGGTCGGGTTGTTACCACAAACGTGCAGCTTACGCTTCGGATCGATCAGGTAGCTGTCCATCGCCGTGCCACATTTCTGGCAGCGACGCTTGGCGCGCAGCGCGTTGGTTTCCGCGTCATCGCCTTCCAGCACGTTCAGCACTTCGTTTTCCGGCACCAGGTTAATGGTGGTTTTGCAGCGTTCTTTCGGCGACAGCGCGTAGCCGGAGCAGCCGAGGAACACGCCGGTGCTGGCGGTACGGATACCCATTTTACGGCCACAGGTCGGGCAGTCGATGCTGGTCAACACCATCTCGTTCGGCTGCATGCCGCCCTCTTCTGGCGGTTTCTCAGCCGTTTCGAGCTGCTTGGTGAAATCACCAAAGAACAGATCCAGTACCTGCTTCCACTCGGCTTCGTGGTTGGCCACGCGGTCGAGGTGATCTTCCATCTGCGCGGTAAAGTCGTAGTTCATCAGCTCGCGGAAGTTCGCTTCCAGACGATCGGTGACGATCTCGCCCATTTTTTCCGCATAGAAGCGACGGTTTTCGGTGCGCACATAGCCACGATCCTGAATGGTCGAGATGATCGACGCATAGGTGGACGGGCGACCGATGCCGCGTTTTTCCAGCTCTTTAACCAGCGAGGCTTCACTAAAGCGAGCAGGCGGTTTGGTGAAGTGCTGTGCCGGAGTCAGTTCAACCAGGCTTAGCTTATCGCCCTGGTTGACCATCGGCAACGTGCGGTCTTCATCGCCTTTACGCAGCGCAGGCATCACTTTGGTCCAGCCGTCAAAGCGCAGGGTACGACCACGCGCTTTGAGTTTGAAATCACCCGCTTTCACGGTCAGCGTGGTGGAATCGTACTGCGCTGGCGTCATCTGACAGGCCACGAACTGGCGCCAGATCAGCTGATACAGCTTCTGCGCGTCCGCTTCCATATCTTTCAGCGCTTCCGCCTGAACGGAAACGTCGGAAGGACGAATCGCTTCGTGCGCTTCCTGTGAATTTTCTTTGCTGGCGTACTGGTTCGGGTTCTCCGGCAGGTATTTTTTGCCGAAGTTATCGCCGATAAAATCGCGAACCATGTTTACCGCATCCTGACTCAGGTTGGTGGAGTCGGTACGCATGTAGGTGATGTAGCCCGCTTCATACAGGCGCTGCGCCATCATCATGGTTTTCTTCACGCCAAAGCCCAGACGGGTACTGGCCGCCTGCTGCAATGTAGAGGTAATAAACGGCGCGCCAGGCTTGCTGCTGGTCGGCTTATCTTCACGCTCAAGGACGCTGTAGCTGGCTTTTTCCAGCAGGCTAACCGCCGCCATCGTTTCGTCACGATTAACCGGACGGAACGGTTTGTCACCCTTATGGGTCACTTCCAGCGGCAGCGCATCGCCGCCCGGCGTGGTCGTGCTGGCGTCAATTTCCCAGAACTCTTCCGGCACAAACGCTTTAATTTCGCGTTCGCGTTCCACCACCAGACGAACCGCCACGGACTGAACGCGACCGGCGGATAAACCGCGGGCGATCTTTTTCCACAGCAGCGGCGAGACCATGTAGCCCACAACGCGGTCCATAAAGCGACGCGCCTGCTGAGCGTTAACACGGTCGATATTCAGCTCACCCGGCTTTTCGAACGCCTGACGGATCGCATTTTTCGTAATTTCGTTAAACACCACGCGGCTATAGCGTGATTCATCACCCCCGATCACTTCCCGCAGGTGCCATGCAATGGCTTCCCCTTCGCGGTCAAGGTCGGTTGCGAGATAGATGTGGTCGGCTTTTTCCGCCAACTGTTTGAGTTCCGATACTACCTTTTCTTTGCCAGGCAGCACTTCATAGTGTGCCGCCCAGTCATGCCATGGGTCGACGCCCATGCGGTTAACCAGCGCGCCTCGTTCATCCTTTTTAGGCTTTTTGGCCGTTTTGGTGGAGGTAGAGTCAGCGCTCTTTTTGGCGGCTGAGCCACTTGTCGGCAAATCGCGGATATGACCGACGCTGGACTTAACCACGTAGTCATTACCCAGATACTTATTGATCGTTTTGGCTTTTGCCGGGGACTCAACGATAACGAGAGCTTTACCCATATTCACCTTACCTAATTTGATTCTTCCAGGAATACATCGCACATGTTCCACATTCCACTGGCGACAAGCCTTGTATGTTGCGGCAATACCAATGGATATCAACCCTTTACCAACTGGCTTTTGAGACACGTAGCCAGGTAGCTGAGTTTACAGACTTTTTTTCACCAGGGTCTATAGCACGAAGAATATTTGGTCGAATGTCAAGCAAATCTGTTGCCAGATCGCCGAAAGCGTCACACTGTACCTGATAAAATTCGTTACGCAACTTTATTAGCATGCAATCACCAATCATGCCAACTCTGAGGTAAAATGCTTGTCCCTGGTAAACGTCGGGAAAATTTGCCCGAAGACGGCGCCCGGCGTAGACTAGCGCAGGAATTTTGAGGAGTTGAATATGTCCAATAATAGCCAACCTATCGATCGTCAGACACTGCTTATTGAAGCAAACCGCCTCATTCGTGAGCATGAAGATACTATGGCGGGTATTGAAGCCACCGGCGTAGAACAGCGCAACGGCGTGCTGGTCTTCAGCGGTGAATTTTACCTGGATGAACAGGGCCTGCCGACGCCGAAAAGCACGGCGGTGTTTAATATGTTCAAGTATCTCGCCCACCAGCTGTCTGAAAAGTATCACCTGGTTGACTGAACATAGGGCTTGCGCCTGAGCAGTCTGATATAGCCCGGTAAACCTGTTTTACCGGGCTATAGAGTAGAAAGGAAATCGTTATAGCAGTGGTTTCTGACCGCGCTGCCACCAGCGCATCATCAGTTTGTCGGCGCTTTCTGCCGCACTTCCAGTAAACCGGTCCATCATTTTCTTACGCTGCGCATAGCGCACGCCGATAACGTCACGCCCTTCCATCAAGCCTAGCAGCAGTTCATCGCTGGTGCCCACTTCATCAACCAGCCCTTTTTCCTGTGCCTGCGTGCCGTACCAGTGCTCGCCGGTTGCAACCTGGTCGATGTCCAGCGACGGACGCATCCGCTTAACGAAATCCTTAAACAGATGATGCGTTTCGTTCAGCTCTTCACGAAACTTCTGGCGCCCTTCTTCGGTGTTTTCACCGAGCAGCGTCAGCGTCCGCTTGTACTGACCGGCAGTATGCAGTTCGACGTCGATATCTTTATTTTTCAGGAAACGGTTGAGGTTCGGGATCTGCGCCACCACGCCAATCGACCCGAGAATGGCAAACGGTGCCGCCACAATTTTGTCAGCCACGCAGGCCATCATATAACCGCCGCTGGCCGCCACTTTATCGACCGCTACCGTCAGCGGGATCTGCTTATCGCGGATACGCTGCAGCTGCGATGCCGCCAGGCCATAGCCATGCACGACGCCGCCAGGGCTTTCCAGACGCACGACGACCTGATCCTGCGGGGTTGCAACGGTCAGCACGGCGGTAATCTCTTCGCGCAGGGAGGAGACTTCATGCGCATCCATACTGCCTTTAAAGTCGATAACCCAGACGCGCGGTTTGGTTGCTGCCGTGCTGTCACCCTGCTTCGCTTTGGCTTTAGCCGCTTTCGCTTCCAGCTTCAGCTTTTTCTTTTGCGCCTTATGCCAAAGCTTTTGCTGAGGCGCGTCGAGCAGCGACACGGCTAAATCTTCCTGCATATCCTTGTGCTGCTCGCTTAAGTTGGTGATTCGCAGCTCACCACGCTGGCGTTTGCGCTGCGTGACGTTGACAATCAGTACGGCAATCACCGCAATGGCGACAACAACCGTGACGATTTTCGCCAGAAAAAGACCATATTGAAAAAGTAATTCCACACATCCACCTTGTACAAAAATCACAGAATCTACCGCCCAGTGTACAACACCGCGTTCAGTACGTCTCGACTGCAGTATCAGGCTACGAGGCGCATTCCAGATTACTTTTTTGCTGATGAAATCATTGCAAATTGTTAATTAACCGTTGTCTCTCCCGTGCGCT
This sequence comes from Kluyvera sp. CHPC 1.2972, assembly GCF_036759925.1. Taxonomy (NCBI): domain Bacteria; kingdom Pseudomonadati; phylum Pseudomonadota; class Gammaproteobacteria; order Enterobacterales; family Enterobacteriaceae; genus Kluyvera; species Kluyvera sp. CHPC 1.2972. The sequence goes on from NZ_JAPKIB010000003.1 coordinate 198,456, forward strand.
GATTGAAATAGCGCGAAGATTCAGGCATAAAGCCCAAAAGCCATGAAAAGTCCATGAAATATGGCGGGTAAGCGCCATAGAGGAGTCACCGTGCACTATCAACCCCAACTCGATTTGTTGCAAAACCGTATCATTCTGGTCACCGGTGCCAGCGATGGTATCGGTCGTGAAGCGGCAATGACCTATGCCCGTTACGGCGCCAGCGTTATTTTGCTCGGCCGGAACGATGAAAAACTGCGCGCGGTTGCGCAAGAAATGGATCGCGAAGGTCTACGGCCTGCCCGCTGGTTTACCCTCGACCTGCTCACCTGCACGCCGCAGGAATGTCAGCATATTGCTCAGCAGGTTAGCCTGCACTACCCGCATCTTGACGGCGTGCTGCACAACGCCGGGCTTCTGGGTGACGTGGTACCGATGGACCAGCAGGACCCTGCCGTCTGGCAGCAGGTGATGCAGGTCAACGTCAACGGTACCTTTATGCTTACCCAGGCGCTGCTGCCGTTGCTGCTGAAAGCAGAATCCGGCTCGCTGGTCTTTACCTCATCGAGCGTCGGCCGCGAAGGGCGCGCCAATTGGGGGGCCTATGCGGTGTCGAAATTTGCCACCGAAGGGATGATGCAGGTGCTGGCCGAAGAGTATAAAAATCGCCCTCTGCGCGTAAACTGTATTAATCCCGGCGGCACGCGTACCAAAATGCGCGCCAGCGCCTTCCCAACGGAAGACGCGCTGAAGCTGAAAACCCCCGCCGATATTATGCCGCTCTATCTGTGGCTGATGGGTGACGATAGCCGCCGTAAAACCGGTATGACTTTTGATGCCCAGCCAGGGCGTAAACCAGGAATTGCACAATGAGTGATGAACGTTACCGCGAGCGCCAGCAGCGCGTAAAAGAGCGCGTTGCCGCCCGCGTGGCCGCCGCCCAGGATACCCGTGGCATCGTTATCGTCTTTACCGGCAACGGTAAAGGCAAAACCACCGCCGCCTTCGGTACCGCGACCCGCGCGGTTGGCCACGGCCATAACGTTGGGGTGATCCAATTTATTAAAGGCACCTGGCCTAACGGCGAGCGCAATCTGCTTGAGCCGCTCGGCGTTGAGTTTCAGGTTATGGCCACCGGCTTCACCTGGGACACCCAGAATCGGGAGAGCGATACCGAAGCCTGCCTCGCCGTCTGGGAACATGCGAAACGGATGTTGGCGGACGATAGGCTGGACATGGTGCTGCTCGATGAGCTGACCTATATGGTGGCGTACGACTATCTGCCGTTAGAAGAGGTATTAACCGCGCTGAAAAATCGTCCGCATCATCAAACGGTGATCATTACCGGTCGCGGCTGCCATCGGGATATTCTTGAGTATGCCGATACGGTCAGCGAGCTACGTCCGGTGAAGCATGCGTTTGAAGCCGGTATTAAGGCGCAGATTGGGATTGATTACTGACCGCTAATCGGTCGAGAAGCGCATGATTGAGCGGCAGGCACAGGCAGTCCTCACCCTGTGCCAGCGCGACCTCGGTCAGATTCTGGCGCGAAATAAAGCGCTTGCGGTACTCCGTCGGCGTGAGCCCGCAGTATTTATTAAAGGCGGCAATCAGCAGCTTGTGCTCCTGAAAACCGCAGCTGTGGCTGATGTCGGTAATCGGCGTGCGCGTGTCGCGCAGCAACGTGCGGGCTTTGTTCAGCCTGACCAGCGTCAGATACTCTTTGAAATTGTGCCGACTGACCTTTTTAAACAGTCGGGAGAACCATGAGTAGCTCATTCCGCAATGCTCAGCAACATCGCTGAGGGTCAGAGGTTGATCAAAGTGTTGATTAATATACTCAATCCCTTCTTTGATCATCGCCTCTTCCCGCAGCGTACTTTCCCCTCGTTCAATAGACTGCCCGGCAGCCACCAGCGCATCCAATAGCAGATAGATAGCAGCGATGCGCTGAAACGGCGCGTGATTATCAATGATGCGTTCCAGCAGCGCCGTCAGCCGCTGGAAAACCACGTCGTCGGCAGCGCTCATGGCAAATTCATGCGTGCGCCACTCCAACAGCGGCGCAGGATGCAGTTCATCAAAAAGCCCAGGGGAGAACTGCACCGTGACCAGTTGGCTCCCCTCTTCCTCCGCATTCAGTTCATGCACTTCTTCGGCATTGATATAGAGCATCTCGCCCTGTTGCAGCATGACGTTTTGCTGGCCGACGGTCAGAGAAAAGCGCCCGTTCAGCACCGTGATCAGCTCCGGTGCCGGATGCCAGTGCGGCTCGCAGTAGCGGACCTCAGCGGCAAACACATTCAGCTTTTCCGCGTCAAAAGCAATCAGCTCGTAGCCGCTATTCGCCGTCTGCCGCCCGGAGTGCGTCGCCGGATGGGGATGCGTCACTGAAAATGGGAACACGCGCTCTCTCCTGTTATGGGCCGTTACTGGGGTTCAGCCAGCACGGCATTGAGCTCGTCACGCTCGATATCCAGCGCCAGGAACTCGGTCAGCGCAATCAGCAAGCCGCAGAACAAGTCCGGAGCCAGGCGAATCAGCTTTTCTCGTACCTGCTCTGGCGGCAGCTGGCTCTTATCGGCAATCAGCTGGACTACGCGTGCAAAGGCTTTCGGTTGCTGTATCAACTGCTGCAACGAGTTATCGTCGCGCAGCGGCACGTAGCGCGCCGGGCAATCCACCGTAAACGTCGCGTTCAGCGGCAGGTCGCGGGAAGAACCACCAATATGTACCTGCCAGTTCCCCGGTGTTATCACCCAATCCGCAAGGCCAGGATGGTAGCAGGCCAGTTCGCTAATCGGTAGCTGCAGGCTGACGCGTTGGGTCTCACCCGCCGCAAGGGCAATTTTATCAAACCCTTTCAGTGCGCGGACTTCACGGATCAATTCACCCTCTGGAGCAGAAACGTACAGCTGCACAATCTCTTTGCCGTCTACCGCGCCGATGTTGCTCAGTTCAAAGCTAACGGTGAGCGTGTCGTCCGCGCCAATCGTCTCCGCTGACAACGACAGGTTGTCGTAGCTAAATTGGGTATAGCTTAAGCCAAATCCAAACGGGAAGCGCGGCGTCAGGCAGCGTTTATCGTAGTAGCGATAACCAACAAATAACCCTTCACCGTAGTGATGGCGCAGGTTTTCACCTGGATAGTTCAGCCAGGCCGGCGTCTCTTCCAGGGTATTAGGCACGGTCACCGTTAGCTTGCCGCTTGGGTTACGCTGCCCGAACAGAATTTCCGCCACTGCGCGGCCCATGCCCTGCCCGGCAAAGAAGGTTTCCAGTAGCGCTTTGCATTCGCCAAGCCATGGCATCACCACCGCATCGCTGTTTGCCAGCACCACCACCACGTTGGGCTGAACCGAGGCGACTTCACGAATCAGCCGCTCATGCACCGCCAGAATATTCAGGTCGTGACGGTCGCCGTTTTCACCATCTTCACCCACCGCCGTGCTGACGAAGATCACCGCTACATCGGCCTCTTGCGCGACCACCTTCGCCTGAACCAGCGCGGCTTCGTCGCACTGGAGATCGTCCGGCGCGCCGATGGCCCAACTGACGCTGAACGCTTCACCGGCGAGGTCAAAGATTTCATCTAGCGGACGGTCAAGCAGATACGGCACCGTGGTCGCGCAGCCGGACCCCTGAATCACTGGCTCCTGCGCCGGTTTACCCAGCACGGCGATACGCGGCGTCTTTTCCGGGCGCAGCGGCAGAAGGTTGTCGTCATTTTTCAGTAGAACGATAGATTCCGCCGCCAACTGCTGCGAAAGGCGGTGATGTGCAGAGAAATCTGCCTGAGCATTCGGGCGGCGATTGCGCTGCACTTTATCCAGCAGTTCCAGCATTCGCAGGCAGGCGCTATCGACCACCGCCATTGGCACTTCGCCTGCGTTGATGGCCGCCAGCAGCGTCTGCTTATCGCGGCGAGTTTCCGGCATTGCCAGATCGTTCCCCGCCATCAGCGATGCAGGACGATCTTTAATACCATACCAGTCAGACATCACCAGGCCGTCGTAGCCCCACTCATCGCGCAGCACCTGTGTCAGCAGGAACGGGTCTTGTGACGTCTGCACACCGTTCAGGCGGTTATAGGAGGACATCACCGTCCACGGCTGCGATTTAGCAATTGCCCGCTGGAAGCCTGCCAGATAGATTTCCCGCAGCGCGCGCTCCTCAATAACGGAGTCCATTTCGGTGCGGCGGTATTCCGAGTTGTTGGCCGCAAAGTGCTTCAGGCTGGCGCCCACGCCTTCGTCCTGTAAGCCGTTGATGAGCGCTGCGGCAATATCGCCGCTCACTACCGGATCTTCGGCATAGTATTCGTAACCGCGCCCCGCCAGCGGCGTGCGGCGAATATTAATCCCCGGCCCCAGTAAAATCCCGACGCCCATATGCTGGCATTCGCGCCCTAGCGCCTGGCCCATCTGATAGACCAGATCTATATCCCAGCTACAGGCAAGGCTTGAGCCGTTAGGGAAACAGGTGGCTGGCAGCGAGGCGCTGAACAACGCCTCACTGCCCCCTTTCGCTGCCGGTTCTTCGGCGTTAGCGCGGTCGGCGGTTTGGGTGATCACAGAGATAAAATCATCCATGCTCCACTTTTCGTTGCCGTCTATCTGCGCGCTGCTGTAACGCACGCCGTAAGTACCGTCGGTCATCACAATATCGTCGATGCCGTGCTGCGGCAGGCTCGCCGTACGCCACAGCCCGCTGCCGGTCAGCAGCGCCACTTTCTCTTCTGCATTCATTGCCGCAATAAGCGTTTTAAAATCACGATTCATGTCTCTGGCTCCCTGAGGTTAAAGCGCGTTCTGCTTGCGCAGGCTGATTTTCTGCACGATGTCGCGGTAGGTTTTTTCATCCAGCGAGTAGCTGGCAACGAAGATGGCGCTAATCGCAAACATCGCGCCGGGGAACAGCGTCATGAGAATATTGATGCCACTTAGCGCGTCGGCACTAATATTAGCGGCGTCATAGTGGTAATAATCCAGCATCCACCCGGCGCAACCGCCGCCGATGGCCATCGCTATTTTGGTAATAAAGTTGAAGAAGCCGTAAATAGCGCCTTCGGTTCGCACGCCGTGGTGCCATTCGGCATATTCCACGGTGTCGGCAATCATTGACCACATGGCGACAAATCCCATGCCCAGCGTAATACTGAACAGGCACACCCCGGTCATAATCAGCCAGATATTATTACCGGCAACAAAATACTGCATCAGCACGCCCAGCACGCCAATCAACAGCGCCACCAGCGTCATTTTCTTTTTGCCGATGACGGCAATCACTTTCTCAGAAACCACCGTCCCCAAAATATAAGCGGCGGACTGAATCATAAAGAACGAGGCGGTAAAACCCTCATTGCCGATAATGTACTTAATAAAGTAAATCGCGATCGCCATCCACACGGTGTAGGCGATATAAAAGAAAACAGTAAATAACGACAGGTTAATCAGCGGCGCATTGCCCACCACCGCACGGAACATTTCACGCAGCGTCGGCGCCGGCGTATCTTCTTCTTCTCCCACGCGCTCTTTGGTCATGCCAAAGCAGGCAAGGAACAGGAACGTCGCCAGCAGCGCAAAGCAGGAGACGGCAAAGACGTAGCCCAACTGTTTGTCGTCAAACGGTGAAATCAGAATATCCGCGGTAGTAGAGACGATCAGGTAGCCGACAATCGCCATCACAAAGCGATAGACCGACAGCGACGAGCGTGAGGCCTCGTGCTGGGTTAACCGGTTGGTCAGCGCCGAGTACGGCGTGTTGACCGCGGTGTACGCCAGGCAGTAGATGGTGTAGGAACAGAGTGCGAACCAGAATTTGGCCTCACCGCCAAACGGCAGGAAGCACAGCACGGTCAGCAACCCCAGCGGCACCGAACCATATAATAGCCACGGGCGTAGCTTGCCGTAACGGCTGTGGGTTTTATCAATAGCGAAGCCAATCAGAATATTAAAAATCGCATCAACGACTCGCGCAATAACAAAGATCAGGCTCGCTTGAACTGCGCTAATACCGTAAATGTTGGTATAGAAGAATAATAAAAAGAGAGAGACAAAACCGAAGGATAAATTAGAGGCAAAGTCACCGAAGCCGTAGCCAATTTTTTCTTTGACGCCGATAACCACATAGCTTGCCGAGAGTTTTTTCGTTGTATCCATTTCGGGCTACCTGTTTGAGTAATCTGTGGCAACAGTATATGGCGAGGGCTATTTAATCACTTTGCGTTCTTTGTCCGAGGAATTCCTGTTTTTTGTCTTTATAAAGAAGTGTGAATGACATCACAGGAAGAGATTAACACGGGGAGAGTATTCCGGCGGGAGCCCGCCGGAACTGACGTCGTTAGCCTTTCGGTTTATTACGGGTGCTGGAACGACGGTTCGTATTATTATTGTTGCCGGTATTACCACCGGTGGTGGTGTGACGCTTCACGGCGCGACGGATCTGATTCGCCTTCATGCGACGGCGATCTTTTTCTACCGCCACTTTCGAGGAGGTTTCTGCTGGCAGTTCTACCAGTTCACGCAGATAGTTGGTCTGCGCCAGATCCAGTTCGGTATAGCCACCGCGCGGTAGGCCTTTCGGCAGCGGGATATCGCCGTAGCGAACGCGAATAAGACGGCTCACCTGCACGCCTACCGCTTCCCACAGACGGCGAACTTCACGGTTACGGCCTTCGGTCAGGGTCACGTTGTACCACTGGTTGATGCCTTCACCGCCGCTGAATTTAATGGTTTTGAATGCCGCAGGACCATCTTCCAGCTGTACGCCACGGGAGAGCTGACGCACTTTCGTGTCATCCACTTCACCGAACACGCGCACCGCGTATTCACGTTCAACTTCACGGCTTGGGTGCATCAGGCGGTTTGCCAGCTCACCGTCAGTGGTGAACAGCAACAGACCGCAGGTGTTCACGTCCAGACGGCCAACGGCAATCCAGCGGGCGCCACGCAGCTTTGGCAGACGGTCGAATACGGTCGGGCGACCTTCCGGGTCGTTACGCGTACACAGTTCGCCTTCCGGCTTGTAGTACGCCAGAACGCGACAGATTTGTTCTACGGATTCTTTGACGGAGATGAGGTGCCCGTCGATACGAATTTTGAGGCCTGGGATCACTTCAACGCGATCGCCCAGCTTGGCGATTTTGCCGTCCACGCTAACGCGGCCCGCTTCAATAATCGTTTCAATTTCACGACGGGAGCCGTGGCCGGCGCGTGCCAGCACTTTTTGCAGTTTTTCGCTTTTATCGCTTTTATCGCTCATAGAGCTTCCTTCAGGTGTCGCCTTCACAGGCGTCTTAGAGACTTCATCAGCAACGCGGGGAATCAGCACCGGGTTGCATAAGGAGGCAGGCAGCGGCGTATTTTCGTGACGCAGGCTACCCACCCAAAATGGTGACCGCACATACTACACGAATTTTAGGAGAAAAGGGCAGCTTGTTCCTGCCCTTTTGTTTCACTTTATCGGCCGTCGCGGCGAAAAGAAGTCTGATGGCGCGATAAAAAGCTAAATCCCCTGCACCATTTCAAACCACTCCTCCCCGCCGTGCGTCGAGTCAGACTTTTTAAGGAACTGATAGCCAAAACGTTTATACATCTCCAGATACTGCGCTTTACACATCAGGTAGATGGCCGTTTTGCCCTGCTGGCGCATATGCTCGATAAACGCCTGCATCAGCGCGGTGGAAAGACCTTTACCCTGGTAGTCCGGGTGCAGCACCACCGACATAATCACCGCGTTCGGCGCCTGCGGGTCGTGGCCCACCAGCTCTTTGAACTCCTCATCCGACATCACCACCTCCCAGGCGCAGCCTGCATTGATAAAGCCGATAATGTCGCCATCCTGCTCCATGCACAGAAAGCCCTGCGGATAGCGGTCGATGCGAATGGCAATTTTCTCCCGCGTCGCCGCTTCGTCTGCCGGATAGGCTGCGGATTCAATTTCATAACAACGGTCGATGTCGGACGGGGTGGCCTGACGGAAAGTAGCGTGTGACACAATGCCTCCAGAGATACAGCTTTCAGTTGATGGTCGCTATTCTAGCGCCAGCGTGATATGAATACGCTGCATTCTTTTCAACGGCAAACTGAATATCATGCATCGTAATCTTCGCCTGCTGGATCTTAACCTGCTGCTGGTCTTCGACTCCCTTTACCGCCATCGTCGCGTGGCCGAAGCCGCCAGCGAGCTCGCTATGAGCCCTTCGGCATTCAGCCACGCATTAAGTCGCCTGCGTAGTTCACTCAACGATCCGTTATTCAGCCGCCAGGGTAGCCAGATGCAGCCGACGCCACGGGCGGAATCGCTGTTTCCCGCCATTGCCGGAGCATTATCGGCGCTGAACGGCGAGCTGGGTCAGGCCGATCGCTTTCAGCCTGAAACCAGCAACCAGACCTTCACCTTTGCCGCCACCGATTATACCGCCGCGGTATTTTTCCCCGAATTGATAGCCCGGCTTCAGGCCTGCGCGCCCGGTATTCGCACGCGGATTGTCTACTCCCGCGAATATGACGCGCTGGAAGAACTGCTGACTGGCAGAGTCAATTTTGCCATCGGATTTGAGGAAGAGAATGTGCAGCCTCGCCACGGCTTAGCGTCGCTGGAGCTGTTTACCGACGACTACGTGGTGGCGGTGCGCAAAGGTCATCCGTTGGCGAACGAGACGCTGACACCAGAAACCTATCTGCAGTTGGGTCACGTTGTGGTCAGCCCGTGGAACGAACACCATCGTCCCATCGACAGCTACCTTGCCTCACGCCACGTGAGTCGACGCACAGTGGTGGAACTGCCGAGCGTCATGTCGGCACCGTTTATCGTCAGCCGCACGGATCTGGCCATCACGCTACCGCGTCGCGGGGTGCACCAGCTTTTTGATACCCGCCAGCTCACCCTGCACACGCCGCCGTTCCCTATTCCCCCTTACACTCTGAAAGTGTATTACCGCCCGGCGAGCGGACAGGCGAAAGCGCAGCAGTGGATGCTGGAGCAGATAAGTCAGCTGGAATAGAAGAGATACCCGGCGAGGCGTCGCCGGGTCAGGAAGGATCAGAGGAACGGTTTAACGTCGCCGACGCCTTCACGCACCACGACCGGCGAATCTTCGGTCAGGTCGATAACGGTGGTGGGTTGCTGGCCGAGGTAGCCGCCGTGGATGATCAGATCCACCTGTTTCTCCAGACGATCTTTAATCTCTTCAGGGTCGGATTCGGTAAAATCACTGCCCGGCAGCATCAGAGAGGTCGACAGCATTGGCTCGCCTAAGGTTTCCAGCAGCGCCTGAGCAATCGGGTTTGACGGTACGCGCATCCCGATAGTTTTACGCTTTTCCTGCAGCAGGCGACGTGGCACTTCTTTGGTCCCCTGCAGGATGAAGGTGTAGTTGCCCGGCGTGTTGTTTTTGATTAAGCGAAACGCCACGTTATCGACGTAGGAGTAAGTCGACAGCTCGGACAGGTCGCGGCACATCAGCGTAAAGTTGTGGCCGTCCGGCAGATGACGGATGCGGCAGATACGCTCCATCGCGCCTTTATCTTCAATTTTGCAGCCCAGCGCGTAGCCGGAGTCGGTTGGGTAGACGATGACGCCGCCCTTACGCACAATCTCGACCGCCTGGTTAATCAGACGCGCCTGCGGGTTATCCGGATGGATATAAAAAAACTGACTCATGCTTCCCTCTCAGTTGAATTCTGCGGCTGCTCCCAGCGCTGCCAGACACCCTCGACGCCTGCGGGTAACCACAGTTTGCGGCCCAGTTCAATCCACGGGCAGGGCTGATGGAAATCCGACCCTTGTGACGCCAGTAAACCGTATTCGCGGGCATAGGTGGCAAGCTGAGCGCGCTCGTGAGGCGCTTGCTGGCACTGGGCGACTTCCATCGCGTCGCCGCCGTGTTCACTAAAGTGTGCCAGCAGTCTTTTCAGCCACTTGGCGGACAAATTATACCGCCCCGGATGGGCCAATACCGCTACCCCACCCGAATGATGAATGACATCAATAGCTTCCTTTATTGTACACCACTGTGGCGGAACGTATCCGGTTTTCCCACGTGCGAGGTACTTTTTAAAAACGTCGCCAATATTACTCGCTTTGCCCTGCTCGACGAGGAAACGCGCGAAGTGCGCCCGCGTCACCGCCCCGCCATCGGCATACTTCTGCGCGGCCTCCCAGGCACCAGGGATATGCGCTTTTTCCAGCCGCTCGGCGATCATCACCCCGCGCTGCTCGCGGCGGGCTATCTGTGCGCTTAAGAACGCTGTGAGCGCCGGATTGGCAATATCAATATTCAGGCCAACGATATGGATCTCGTGATTTTCCCACAGGGTCGAGATTTCTACGCCGCTAATCAGCGTCAGCGGCAAACCAGCGCGGGCGATTTCCGCTCGTGCAGCAGGAATGGCAGCGACAGAATCATGGTCGGTGATCGCCAGCGTGCCTACGCGGTTTTCCAGCGCACGATGCACCAGCGCTTCCGGCGTCAGTCGTCCGTCGGAGGCGACCGTGTGGCTATGCAGGTCATAAATGATGGCGTACTCGTTGTCGCTCAAAACAGCTCCCATTGGACTACCTATAAAGATTCGCGGCCTATCATAACGGCATTGCGTGAAATTCTAAAATCAGGGGTTGACTTTGCCCTCTCGAACTAGTTAACTAGTACGCAAGTTCACTTAGTAGAAGGTATCTCAACATGACGCATAAAATCATTGCTCTGCACGGCGGTTGGTGGCGTACTTCCCAGTAGGGCGGAGTCATCACGTCTGCGTTATGCATACAGATACCCGGCCCGCCAATGAGCGGGCTTTTTATTAAGTAAAAATTATTCAGAACAGGCGAGAACAACGATGCAAACACAAAAACCTATGCTCGAGCTTCTGACCAGTGACGCGATTTACCGTGAAAATCCCACCGCGCTGTTCCATCAGCTGTGCGGTGCGCGCCCGGCGACGCTGCTGCTTGAATCAGCCGACATTGATAGCAAAAACGATTTAAAGAGCCTGCTGCTGGTCGATAGCGCGCTGCGCATCACCGCGCTGGGCGATACCGTCACCATTCAGGCGCTGTCAGATAACGGCGCTTCCCTGCTGCCGCTGCTGGATGCCGCGCTACCAGCGGGCGTCGAAAACAACCGCCAGCCAACCTGCCGCGTACTGCGCTTCCCGGCGGTGAGTTCGCTTCTGGATGAAGATGCTCGCCTGTGTTCACTGTCGGTGTTCGACGCCTTCCGCCTGTTACAAGAGCTGGTGATCGTTCCGCAGAACGAACGTGAAGCGATGTTCTTCGGTGGCCTGTTTGCCTATGACCTGGTCGCTGGTTTCGAAGACCTGCCGCAACTGGAAAGCGATACCAGCTGCCCGGACTACTGCTTCTATCTGGCTGAAACGCTGCTGGTGATTGATCACCAGACCAAAAACACGCGTATTCAGGCCAGCCTGTTTACACCATCAGAATCAGAAAAAGACCGCCTGCAGCAGCGTATCGCCCAGGTTCGCCAGCAGTTGAACGAGCCGCCGTCAGCGCTGCCGGTACATGAAATTAGCACCATGCGCTGCGAAACGAACCAAAGTGACGAAGCGTACGGTGATGTGGTGCGTAAGATGCAAAAAGCGATTCGCGCCGGGGAAATCTTCCAGGTGGTACCGTCTCGCCGCTTCTCGCTGCCTTGCCCTTCTCCGCTCGCCGCCTACGACGTGCTGAAGAAGAGCAATCCAAGCCCGTATATGTTCTTTATGCAGGACAATGATTTCACCCTGTTCGGTGCCTCACCGGAAAGCTCGCTGAAGTATGACGCGACCAACCGCCAGATTGAGATCTACCCGATTGCCGGTACCCGCCCACGCGGCCGCCGCGCTGACGGCTCGCTGGATCGTGACCTCGACAGCCGCATTGAGCTGGAAATGCGTACCGACCATAAAGAGCTCTCCGAGCATCTGATGCTGGTTGACCTGGCGCGTAACGACCTGGCGCGTATCTGTACGCCCGGCAGCCGCTACGTGGCAGACCTGACCAAAGTTGACCGTTACTCCTTTGTGATGCACCTCGTCTCCCGCGTGGTTGGCGAGCTGCGTAAAGACCTCGACGTGTTGCACGCCTACCGCGCCTGCATGAACATGGGCACCCTGAGCGGCGCGCCGAAAGTGCGTGCAATGCAGCTGATTGCTGCCGCTGAAGGTAAACGCCGCGGTAGCTACGGCGGCGCGGTGGGTTACTTCACCGCCCACGGCGACCTTGATACCTGCATCGTTATCCGCTCCGCGTTCGTTGAAAACGGCATTGCGACCGTTCAGGCTGGCGCCGGGGTGGTTCTGGATTCCGTTCCGCAGTCTGAAGCCGACGAAACCCGTAATAAAGCTCGTGCGGTTCTGCGCGCCATCGCCACCGCTCATCATGCACAGGAGATTTTCTGATGGCTGACATTCTGCTGCTCGATAACATCGACTCCTTTACTTACAACCTGGCAGATCAGCTGCGCGCAAACGGCCACAACGTGGTGATTTACCGTAACCACGTTCCAGCACAGACCTTAATTGAACGTCTGGGCACCATGGATAACCCGGTACTGATGCTCTCTCCTGGCCCCGGTGCCCCGTCTGAAGCGGGCTGTATGCCTGAACTGCTGACCCGCATGCGCGGTAAGCTGCCGATTATCGGTATCTGCCTCGGTCATCAGGCAATTGTTGAAGCCTACGGCGGCTATGTTGGTCAGGCAGGCGAAATCCTGCACGGCAAAGCCTCCAGCATTGAACACGACGGCCAGGCAATGTTTGCTGGCTTAAGCAACCCGCTGCCGGTGGCGCGCTACCACTCATTGGTAGGCAGCAACATTCCGGCCGGTTTAACCATCAACGCCCATTTCAATGGCATGGTGATGGCGGTACGTCACGACGCGGATCGCGTCTGCGGCTTCCAGTTCCACCCGGAATCGATTCTGACCACGCAGGGCGCTCGTCTGCTGGAACAAACGCTGGCATGGGCGCTGCAAAAGCTGGAGCAGAGCAACACGCTGCAGCCGATTCTGGAAAAACTGTATCAGGCCGAAACCCTGTCTCAGCAGGAAAGCCATCAGCTCTTCTCCGCCGTGGTGCGCGGTGAAGTGAAACCAGAACAGCTGGCCGCCGCGCTGGTGAGCATGAAAATTCGCGGCGAAAGCCCGAATGAGATTGCCGGTGCCGCCACCGCCCTGCTGGAAAACGCCGCGCCGTTCCCACGTCCGGACTATCCGTTTGCCGATATCGTCGGCACCGGCGGCGACGGCAGCAACAGCATCAACATCTCCACCGCCAGCGCCTTTGTCGCCGCCGCGTGTGGGCTGAAGGTCGCCAAACACGGCAACCGCAGCGTCTCCAGTAAGTCTGGCTCTTCCGACCTGCTGGCCGCTTTCGGCATTAATCTCGATATGAACGCCGACAAATCGCGTCAGGCGCTGGATGAACTCGGGGTGTGCTTCCTGTTCGCACCAAAGTATCACACCGGTTTCCGTCACGCCATGCCGGTTCGTCAGCAGCTGAAAACCCGCACCCTGTTCAACGTGCTGGGGCCGCTGATTAACCCGGCGCATCCGCCGCTGGCGCTGATTGGTGTCTACAGCCCGGAACTGGTGCTGCCGATTGCAGAAACCCTGCGCGTACTGGGTTATCAGCGTGCGGCGGTGGTTCACAGCGGCGGTATGGATGAAGTGTCGTTGCACGCGCCAACGGTCGTTGCGGAGCTGAATGAGGGCGAAATTAAGAGCTATCAGCTGACCGCTGATGACTTTGGCCTCAAGCCTTATCATCAGGCCGAACTGGCCGGGGGCACGCCGGAAGAAAACCGTGACATTCTGACGCGCTTGCTACAAGGTAAAGGTGAAGCGGCCCATGAGTCCGCGGTGGCGGTCAACGTCGCCATGCTGTTGCGCCTGTACGGTCACGAAGACCTGAAAGCCAACGTACAACAAGTGCTGGATGTTCTGCACAGTGGTGCAGCCTACGACCGCGTCACCGCATTAGCGGCAAGAGGATAAGAAATGCAGACCGTATTAGCAAAAATCGTTGCCGATAAAGCGATTTGGGTAGAAGCCCGCAAACAGCAACAACCATTAGCCTCGTTCCAGAACGACGTACAGCCAAGCCAGCGCAGCTTCTATGATGCGCTGCGCGGCACCCGTACCGCCTTTATTCTGGAGTGCAAAAAAGCCTCTCCGTCGAAAGGGGTGATCCGCGATGATTTCGACCCGGCGCGCATTGCTAACGTTTATAAGCACTACGCTTCGGCAATTTCCGTACTGACCGATGAGAAGTATTTCCAGGGCAGCTTCGACTTCCTGCCTATCGTCAGCGGCATCGCGCCGCAGCCGATTCTGTGCAAAGACTTTATTATCGATGCCTACCAGATCTACCTGGCGCGTTTCTACCAGGCGGACGCCTGCCTGCTGATGCTCTCCGTGTTGGACGACGAGCAGTATCGTCAACTGGCGGCAGTCGCGCATAGCCTGAACATGGGCGTGCTGACCGAAGTCAGCAACGAAGAAGAGCTGGAGCGCGCAATTGCGCTGAAGGCGAAAGTCGTGGGGATCAACAACCGCGACCTCCGCGATCTCTCTATCGATTTGAACCGCACTCGCCAGTTGGCGCCGCGTCTGGGCCACGATGTCACGGTGATCAGTGAATCCGGCATCAATACCAACGCGCAGGTTCGTGACCTGAGCCACTACGCCAACGGCTTCCTGATTGGTTCGGCGATGATGGCCTACGATGACCTGAACGCCGCCGTCCGCCGTGTGCTGCTGGGCGAAAACAAAGTCTGCGGGCTGACCCGCCCACAAGATGCGCAAGCAGCCTATGAAGCCGGTGCTATCTACGGCGGCCTGATTTTTGTGCCAACCTCACCGCGTGCGGTAAACGATGCGCAAGCGCGTGAAGTGATAAATGGCGCCCCGCTCTCCTACGTGGGCGTGTTCCGTAATACCCCAACGGCCGAAGTCGTGGAACGCGCGACGACATTGCAGCTGAAAGCCGTTCAACTGCACGGCAGCGAAGACCAGGCTTATATCGATGCTCTGCGCGCCGAACTCCCTGCCAGCGTGCAAATCTGGAAAGCGCTGAGCGTCGCCGACACGCTGCCATCTCGTGACCTCAACCACGTCGATAAATACGTGTTCGACAACGGTCAGGGCGGTTCCGGGCAGCGTTTCGACTGGACACTGTTACAAGGTCAGGATCTGAGCAACGTGATTCTGGCCGGTGGTTTAAGCGCAGATAACTGCGTAGAAGCGGCCAAAAGCGGCTGCGTCGGGCTGGATTTCAATTCAGGCGTAGAGTCACAGCCGGGTATTAAAGATGCCAGCAAATTGGCCTCGGCATTTCAAACGCTGCGCGCATATTAAGGAGCAATAATGAGCACTTTACTGAACCCCTATTTTGGTGAATTTGGCGGGATGTACGTTCCGCAGATTCTAATGCCCGCCCTGCGCCAGCTGGAAGAGGCTTTCGTCAGCGCCCAGAAAGACCCTGCGTTTCAGGCAGAGTTTACTGACCTGCTGAAAAACTATGCCGGTCGTCCAACGGCCCTGACCAAGTGTCGTAACCTGACGGAAGGCACCAAAACCACGCTGTACCTCAAGCGTGAAGATTTGCTGCACGGTGGCGCGCACAAAACCAACCAGGTGCTGGGTCAGGCGTTGCTGGCAAAGCGTATGGGCAAAACTGAGATCATCGCCGAAACCGGCGCCGGTCAGCACGGCGTGGCTTCCGCACTCGCCTGCGCCCTGCTCGGCCTGAAGTGCCGCATCTATATGGGCGCGAAAGATATTGAACGTCAGTCGCCGAACGTCTTCCGTATGCGCCTGATGGGTGCAGAGGTTATCGCGGTACACAGCGGCTCCGCTACGCTGAAAGATGCTTGTAACGAAGCGCTGCGCGACTGGTCTGGCAGCTATGAAACCGCGCACTATATGCTCGGCACCGCCGCGGGCCCGCACCCGTTCCCAACCATCGTGCGTGAATTCCAGCGCATGATTGGCGAAGAGACCAAAGTGCAGATCCGCGAAAAAGAAGGTCGCCTGCCGGATGCCGTGATTGCCTGCGTCGGCGGCGGGTCTAACGCTATCGGTATGTTCGCCGACTTTATCGACGAAACCAGCGTCGGCCTGATTGGCGTTGAACCTGCCGGTCACGGTATCGAAACCGGCGAACACGGCGCACCGCTGAAGCACGGTCGCGTTGGCATCTACTTTGGTATGAAATCGCCGATGATGCAGACCGATGAAGGCCAGATTGAAGAGTCATACTCTATCTCTGCCGGTCTGGACTTCCCGTCCGTTGGGCCGCAGCACGCCTTCCTGAACAGCATTGGTCGCGCCGAGTACGTGTCGATTACCGATAACGAAGCGCTGGACGCCTTCAAGGAACTCAGCCGCCACGAAGGGATTATCCCGGCGCTGGAGTCTTCTCACGCCCTGGCCCACGCGCTGAAAATGATGCGTGAAAACCCAGAAAAAGAGCAGCTGCTGGTCGTTAACCTGTCCGGTCGCGGCGACAAAGACATCTTTACCGTACACGATATTCTGAAAGCGCGAGGGGAAATCTGATGGAACGCTATGACAACCTGTTTGCTCAACTGAAGGCCCGCAAGGAAGGCGCGTTTGTTCCCTTCGTCACCCTGGGCGACCCAAACCCAGAGCAGTCGCTGAAGATTATCGACACGCTGATTGCCGCGGGTGCCGACGCGCTGGAGCTGGGGATCCCGTTCTCTGACCCGCTGGCCGATGGTCCAACGATTCAGAACGCGACCCTGCGCGCCTTTGCTTCGGGCGTCACGCCGACCCAGTGCTTTGAGATGCTGGCAGCGATTCGCCACAAGCACCCGACAATTCCGATTGGCCTGCTGATGTATGCCAACCTGGTCTTCAACCGCGGTATCGATGCGTTCTACGCCGAGTGCGCTCGCGTCGGCGTCGATTCCGTGCTGGTTGCCGATGTGCCGGTAGAAGAGTCCGCGCCGTTCCGTCAGGCCGCGATGCGCCATAACGTCGCGCCGATCTTCATCTGCCCGCCCAACGCCGACGATGAACTGCTGCGCCAGATTGCCGAACACGGTCGGGGTTATACCTACCTGCTCTCACGCGCAGGCGTAACCGGTACCGAAACCCGCGCCGCGCTGCCGCTGCATCATCTGGTGGAAAAACTGGCTGAGTACAATGCGGCACCGCCGCTGCAGGGCTTTGGTATCTCCGCACCGGATCAGGTGACGGCGACCATCGACGCCGGCGCTGCCGGGGCTATCTCGGGCTCTGCGATTGTCAAAATCATTGAGCGTAACGTCGAGAACCCGCAGGCGATGCTGGATGAGCTTTCAAGCTTTGTTACCAGCATGAAAGCGGCAACTAAATCAGCGTAATGCCTCAGGCCGCCTGACGCTCGTCAGGCGGCTTATTGCTGTTGCAGGCTGTCGGCGTATTTACGCGTCAGCGTGAACAGCGCCTGCACCTCTTCCGGCGACCAGTTCGCCAGCACCCGATTCATCAGCGTTTGTCGAGCCACCGCTATCTGCGCAAAAATCGCCTGTCCCTGCTCACTTAGCGTCACTTCGCTAATCCGCCTGTCGCGCGCGTTTGGCTGCTTATGCGCTAACCCCTGCGCTTCAAGTTTCTTCACCTGACGGCTAACGGTGGTGTAATCCCGCCCGAGGTTATCCGCCAACTCCACCACCCCTATCGGCCCACGGCGGCCAATCGCCACCAGCAGCGGAAACAGCAGCTGCTCCAGCTGCACCCCTGCCGCCTGTAACAGCTGCTCATCCCGGGCGGGCTGGTTCATCACGCCGATGATATCCAGCAGCGCGCCGTGGAATTCCGTGATGTCATAATCATTATGTGCATATTGCATATATTCTCCAGGCGAGTATAGTGCCGTTATCTGATATGTGCATTTTACACATAAATACCTTTTGGAGACACACTGATGAAAGCTGCCGTGGTCTTTGACCTCGCCCAAGGCCCAGTATGGGCCGATTTTGATGAACCGCAGGTAGGAGAGCAGCAGACGCTGGTTCGCGTCCACGCCGCCGCCATTAGCCACGTAGTGAAAAGCCGCGCCTCCGGTAAACACTACAGCTTTGACGGCACGCTGCCGTTTGTTGTCGGTATCGACGGTACCGGCATGCTCCCTACCGATGAGCGGGTCTATTTTGCCTTCCCAACCGCGCCGTGGGGCAGCGTGGCGCAGTTCGCGCCTGTTGCCCGTCAGAACTGCTTTGCGCTGCCGGATGGCTTAGATGATGTCACTGCCGCCGCGATGGCCAACCCAGGAATGTCCGCCTGGGCGGCGCTGGTGAAGCGCGCGCATTTCCAGGCCGGTGAAACCGTCCTGGTAAACGGCGCGACCGGCAGCGCCGGGCAGCTCGCGGTGCAGATTGCCCGCTATCTCGGCGCCAAAAAGGTGATCGCCACCGGGCGTAATGCCAGTACCCTCGCGACGCTGGGCGCTGATGCCACCATTCTGCTCACCGGTGATGACACCACCCTCAGCGCGGAATTCGCCGTTCAGGCCAACCAGGGCATTGATGTTGTTGTCGATTATCTCTGGGGCCACAGCGCAGAACTGCTGCTGCCCGCACTGGCGAAATACAGCCGAGGCGACACACCGATTCGCTACGTACAGGTCGGGTCGCTTGCTGGAAGCGATATTGCCCTTAGCGGCGCGGTGCTGCGCTCTGCCCCGCTGCAGTTAATGGGCAGCGGGATTGGCAGCCTGCCGATGGCGCAACTGTTGCAGGCGACCGGCGAGATGCTGAATGCGGCGGCCGCAGGTGAGTTTACCATCGCGACCACGCCCGTGGCGTTGCAAAACGTTGCTACCGCCTGGCCGCTGGATGATAGCCAGAAGCGTACGGTATTCACCCTGGAATAAAAAAAAGCGCTTTCACACAAAAGATAGGGTTGATATCTTAAATGAGAAATATTATCTTTCTCATTACCGAATAGTTGAGCAAATCACTCAGGTATTCGGTACGACATTGCTCACATTGCTTCCAGTATTTTTGCCCGCATTTTATGCGGGCTTTTTTTTGTCCTCGTGCCGGCCCCGGGGTCGGCGTAAACGCCTCGCCCGGGCTACACCATTTGTAGCCCGTCCAGGCGAAGCGCCGCCGGGAGCCGTTCCCTACCAACAATTGTCTCGCCCGTATGAATGAGAAGTCGTAGTATAAAAACTCTTCGCCCCGCTGGAGTTACCCATGTCAGAGTCCCACAACATTCTCGCGTTCGCCCTCGTCTCACTCGGCATGGCGCTCACCCCCGGCCCCAATATGATCTACCTGATTTCACGCTCCATTTCTCAGGGACGCACTGCGGGGCTGGTCTCACTCGGCGGTGTAGCGCTGGGCTTTATCTTCTATATGGTCAGCGCCGCCTTCGGCTTAACCGCGTTGATGATGGCGGTGCCCTATGCCTATGATGCGCTGCGCATTGCCGGTGTGGCCTATCTACTGTGGATGGCGTGGCAGTCGGTGCGCCCCGGCGGACGTTCGCCGTTTCAGCTTAAAGAGCTGCCCCAGCACAGCCCGCGCAAACTGTTCCTGATGGGCTTTCTGACCAATCTGTTGAACCCCAAAATTGCCATCGTCTACCTTTCGTTGCTGCCGCAGTTTATCAACCCCGCCAGCGGCAGCGTGCTGACACAATCATTGATGCTGGGCATGACGCAGATTGTGATTAGCGTGTCGATCAACGCGCTGGTGGCACTTTCCGCCGGGACCATTGCGCTGTTTCTGGTGCGTCGCCCCTCATTTGGCACCATCCAGCGCTGGCTGATGGGCGGCGTATTGACGGGGTTGGCCATTAAGATTGCCACTGAATCACGTCGCTAGCGGTCTGGGCTATTCAACAACCACCCTGACCTTCGGTTTTGACAGCAGAATTTTGACCAGCTCAGGCAGGGATACCGGTTTGAAAAAATAGTACCCCTGCAGGTAGGTAATGTTATTTCGGCTGAGGTAATCGACCTGCGCCTGGGTCTCGACCCCTTCAGCAACGATGCTGATTGAGAGTTTACGCGCCAGTTCAAGCACGGAATCCAGAATCAGCGTCGAGTCCTCATAGGCGTTTACCCGGCCGACAAAACTCTGATCGATTTTGATGTAGTCAATATGTAGGTCGTGCAGATAAGAGAGTCCGGAGTAACCGGTACCGAAATCATCCAGTGCAATGGCGAAGCCATTTTCATGCAACACGTTCAGCGTCTGAATCAGATGCTCATCGACATGCAGCGGTTCCCACTCCGTGACTTCAATCACCAGATTCAGATCCTGGCGAGCAAAATGCTGCTTGTACGCCAGACACTCGGTCACAAAACCCGGTGCCACAATATGCGATGCGCTGAAATTAATTCCGATGTGAAAACCTTCCGGTAGCTTGCTCTCAATGGCATTCATATGCGCCACCACCTGCGCCATCAGGCTGCGGGTTAGCGGCACAATTAAGCCCGATTTTTCAGCTGCGGGAATAAAGACCGCGGGAGAGATAAAGCCCGCTTTGGGGTGTTTCCAGCGGGCCAGTACTTCCACGCCGCGCAGCGTCCCTTCTCGACCGTTTACGATGGGCTGGTAGTAAGGCACGATTTCCCCTTTGGCAATCGCTTTGCGCAGCGTCTCTTCCGGTGTCGTGCTTTTATTAAGGTATTGATACAGCGCATAGGCGGCAACGCCGGAGAGCAGCAGCAGGAAAATCAGAATCCCGCCGCCTTGATGAACCAGCCGTTCGACGCTGAACAGCGCGGGAAGATTGTACTGAATAGCAAAGGGATAATGTTCCACACTCACCATGCCATGACCGGGCAGGTTTGCTGGATGAGGCTGAATATCACCAGATAGGCCCATCACCTGGTTATCCACCACCAGTGAATAATTTGCATCACGAAGCGGGGTATTGAGAACGTCGCGAATATGGCGGTCGCTCACGGTGATAATGATACGTTTTCCGGCAAAACGGCGCTGGAATAAGAGCACCGGACGATCGTCAACCGTGTTCACCCTCGATAATAACAGCAGCGATTTCTCTGGGATCTGCGCCACATGCAGTATCAGTATGTGATTACCCGGCAACGAGGAGCACCACACCCTGCCATCCTTAAAGATAAGGAGGGTGCGTAAATGCGGCTGTAGTGCTGCTTCAGTGCCCAACTGATACTGTCCCTGAGCATCACATCCTTTTTCGATGACCTCCTCCGCTCCCCGACTGGCTTCCTGCGCTTCACCCAGCATGGTGGCTATATTTCTCGCCGCGTAGTGTGCCCCCGCCAGACGTTCAGAACGCAGCGAATACCAGAGCTGGGCATTGAGAATAAAAATACCGGAGATCAGCAGAAGCGCCGCGGCGATGACGAGGATAAGGACATTGCGCATTAACGCTACCTGGCTAAAAGTGAGTACGGCGACGCATAAATTTTACACTTTGAGCATGGTTGAAAATACCCAGAAATGCCATTCGCGCCATCACGAGAATGAAAAACGTCGCTATTTCCCTTAAAACTCATCGCTTTCCACGCTAATGATTAATTTTACAACTATTTTTCTATCGACGTTCGGTCGATTTACGTATTCCTGGTACTCATCTATTTTTGATATTAATCAAATGTCGATCATTTTTCTGATGCCCATAAAGCGATATGCCTTCGCTTTTTTTTAAAAAACTGTTGCGAGAAAATTGACCATTTTTGTACTAGTAGCATGGATGCAATGCTGATTGTTTTGTATTAAATAATGAATAACGTCGCCATGCAGATATATAAATCATACAAAATTAGGGGAGCATTTCCCTACTCCTTAACATAACGTAATGCGTTGCCCAGACTGCGTTTTCTTCTGTCCAATGACCTGACAAGGTCTACCGCACATTTTTCCCACGTTCAATGCTGCTTCAAAATGTAACATCAGGCATCAAAAAATAACGGAAACGTCCTTGCACACGGTCTACCCTTTCATTCGGAATAAATAGCGGATATTCCCCTTCATACTTAACGTTTTTAATACAATATCTACGACATTATTCGTACGTTGACATGTCATTTGAGCACCTTCATATTTCATGCAGAAAAATAATGTCCTGGGTGACGTAGAGAATCGTATGAAACACGCCAGAACCTATCCTGCTCAGCGTCGACGCCGTGGCGAAAGTCTGAATGCAGGGCTGACAATGCTGAGTGCGCGTGTCGCAGACGAGCTTTGTGAATACGTTCGTGAAGTGGCAAGCCAAACGCGAAAAAGTAAACAGCAGATCATTACCGAAGCGCTCGTGCTTTATCGGGAAAGTAATCCAGAGATAACCGAGTAAATAGGCTCGTTTATTTATATCGACTGACGGCAGGTCAATGTAAGTACTTTTAAGTGGAAATTAAAAAGAACGCTGATGTTTTTACGGGTTACCCGTGCGCGAAATATGTCGTTTATTAGCGACATAATTAAACCACGGCGGTTAAACGGTACTGTTCACGATATTTTATTTTCGCCACAACTGACTAAAGCACAGTAGCGTGTTTGATGTAGAGGATTTTCAAAATGGTATTACTACGCGCTTGCTGTTCGCTAGGTTGGATTATGAGCATTACGTTCGCGCTGACGATGGCGGTGATTACCGTATCGCTAACGACGTTGAACCTAACCCTGGCGCTCTCTCAGGGACTGGTGGCTGTGCCGGTGAAGGCGCTAGTTCACGCCTTAATCGTCGCCTTAGTGGCCCTGCTGCACTATGTGCCTCAAACGTATTTAAGCTGTTCATCATTCACTTTTAGTCTGTAGTAGACGACCCCCCTGGTGATGGGGGGGATTTTTTGTGAGGTCATACGATGTGCGTCAATCTGTACGATAATGCTCGCCGCTATCGCGATGAGAAAAAGTAGTCATCAATAGAATACGCTTGTCGCTGTTATTTGACGACGGACTGATTGGTACGATCCCCTTCAGTTTTTAGTGTAATAAGAGCAGCAATAGTTATAACGAAACACACAACACAGGCTCCATCCTTAATGAAAAAAATCATGCTTTCCGCGCTGGCCTTCGCCGTCGTTGCCTCCGCACCGGCCCATGCTATTAATGCCAAATACCGCGAGCAGCTCATCCGTTCCGGCTGTACACAGATGACGGAAGGCGTCACCTGCGACATCAACAAAACCAAGGCGCAAAACGCCGCGAATGCAGGCAAACCGCTTGCCAAAACGGCGCCTAAGCCAGCAACTGCTGCGAATAAAAAGTATGGTCAGATCGTAGGCGAGGCAGAAACTATTCTGGGTATGAAAAGCATTGCCGCTGAAGAGTTTCTAGTGGAAAAAGGCTGGCGCCAGCAGTCTAACGGCGACTGGGGAAAAGCTGGACACCTGCTGCGGATTGTGGAAGAAAAAGGCGTCGTGCTCAACGCTCAGCTCGTTAAATAATAATAAGGCTCCTACGGGAGCCTTATTATTACCCTCAGTAGCACATCACTGATTACGCTACTTTGGTCACGCGTAAAAAACGCTGCGGTAATTCCCCTTCCACCACCAGCAGCACCGATTTCAACTCGATCCTCATACTTTGCTTAATGGCGGCCGCCTTTAAACTGGTCGACTCCCGCTGAAAACCACCATCGTTATAGGGCACTATCAGAATACTGTCCCCTGGTGCTTTCAACTGCCGAAGTGCTTCCGTTCGCGTGTTGTAATTGAGGTATTTGTTTGCCATTCCTGTTCTCTTTTTCGCACCCACCGTTAAAGCTGACTTCATTGATAAAATAGTGCGTTATCAACAGTAAGGGCTTTTATTTCCGGTGACTAAGAAAAAGGAATGTATACTTTAAATGCGGAACATTCCTGGCAAGAGAATACGCTGACCATAAGATGACCAGCGTTGTCAGGACAGTTAGAACCGATAACCCGCCGAGAACATAAATACCCACGGGTCAAGACGCGTACTCACGCTCTGATTGGCCCCACCCGCCTTGAATTTGACGTTAGTATCAATATCCATATACCAGACCGACATGTTCAGCAGCCAGTCGCGGTTAATTAGATAATCCAGACCAACCTGGCCTGCCGCGCCCCAGGAGTCATCGAGGCTCAGGTCAGAAAGCCCGGCTTTTTTACCGGTATCGTTAAAGTCGTTATCAAAGAAGGTGGTGTAGTTGATACCCGCGCCAATATACGGGCGTACTTTGCTCTGCGCGTCGCCAAAGTACCACTGCGCCATCAGGGTTGGCGGCAGTTGGTGCACGGTAGCGATATTTCCCGTCGGCCCGGTGCCCACCTTATGGCGGAACGGCGTAGCTGCCAGCAGCTCAATACCGATGTTGTCCGTGGCCATGTAGGTAAAGGTCAAGCCAAGCTGCGTATTGTTGCTAACGTTAAAGCTGCCAAGGCTGCCCAAAACGTTATCAGACCCTTCCGTTGGTCTGACGGTCGCCGAACCTGCACGGATGAAAAACTCACCCGCTTCGTGCGCCCAGACGCCGCCGGAAAAGGTACTCAACATTAATGCAACCACTGCTAACTTTTTCATATCCACTTCCTCATTATGGTTTTTCAAGCGCGGCAAATATACCCATAACGAGTTACCTTTGATCCTACTCAGATCACACTAAATCATTAGATTTAACATTTATTGATCCAGATTAATTTTTACCATTTTCTGCCAACGTGTCATTTGCGCTTATATCAATTCTATGATTTTGCCAGGAAAATCGGCCATGACATTGTTTTTATCGCCACCGTTGAATGATAAGAATGGTGGAACAATGTGCGGTGAAAATCAGCGCACGTTCACCGCGCCTCGCCGCCGTGAGTTTCTCTTTACAAAGATATACTTAGCCCAGCTCGCGCAGGACGTGCTACGGCTGCACGATTTGCGGTACAATTGCCGGCTAATCAACACCTGCCATACTCAAGGAGAGTGCATGTCTATCACGGCGCAGTCTGTATACCGTGACACGGGTAATTTTTTCCGTAATCAGTTCGTCACCATCTTACTGATTGCTTTGCTCTGTTCATTTATCACCGTAGTGCTCGGCCATGCCTTCTCACCTAGCGACGATCAGCTCGCAACGTTGACCGTTGGGGATAACCTGGCGGGTAGCACCGGCCTGTTCGATCTGGTACAGAACATGACGCCGGAGCAGCAACAAGTTCTGCTGCGCTCCTCTGCGGCTTCAACCTTTTCGGGGCTCATCGGTAACGCGGTGCTTGCGGGCGGGATTCTGCTGCTTATCCAGCTGATCTCCGCCGGGCACCGCGTCAGCGCCCTGCGTGCTATTGGCGCAAGCGCACCGGTGCTGCCGAAGCTGTTTGTGCTTATCTTCCTCAGCACCTTCTTGATCCAAATGGGCATGATGCTGATTATCGTGCCCGGTATTCTGCTGGCTATCGTGCTAGCCTTCGCGCCGATCATCATGGTGCAGGATAAGCTCGGTGTGTTCTCTGCCGTTCGCGTCAGTACGCGTCTGGGCTGGGCAAATATCCGCCTTATCGCACCGGCGGTTATCGGTTGGATGCTGGCAAAAACGTTGCTGCTGCTGATGGCTTCCAGCTTTGCCGTGCTGACGCCTTACCTCGGCGCGGTGGTGGTAAATACCCTTAGCAACCTTGTTTCCGCACTGTTGCTGATCTATTTATTCCGCGTGTATATGCTTATTCGTCAATAACTGATGCTGCCCATCGGTGGGCAGCGCTGAACTACGGAATCGAAGTATGAAGCAGTTTCTGGATTTCTTACCGCTGGTTGTCTTCTTCGCCTTTTACAAGATTTATGACATCTATGCGGCCACCAGCGCCCTGATCGTGGCCACCGCCGTGGTGCTGATCTACAGCTGGGTACGCTATCGCAAAGTTGAAAAAATGGCGCTGATTACCTTTATTCTGGTGGCGGTGTTTGGTGGTCTGACTATCTTCTTCCATAACGATGAGTTTATTAAATGGAAGGTGACGGTAATTTATGCCCTCTTCGCTGGCGCGCTGCTGGTGAGCCAATGGGTGATGAAAAAGCCGCTGATCCAGCGCATGTTGGGCAAAGAGCTTACCCTGCCGGAAACCGTGTGGTCACGGCTGAATCTGGCCTGGGCGGTGTTCTTTATCCTCTGCGGTCTGGCCAATATCTATATCGCTTTCTGGTTACCCCAGGAAATTTGGGTAAACTTTAAGGTGTTTGGCTTAACGGCCCTGACGCTGGTGTTCACCGTGCTTAGCGGCGTTTATATCTATCGTCATATGCCGCAAGACGACCATAAGTAAGTACAGAGAAGAACCATGACACAACAAAATGACGCGCCTCAGGGTGAGCTGGTATTACGCACGTTAGCCATGCCTGCGGATACCAATGCCAACGGTGATATTTTCGGCGGTTGGTTAATGTCGCAAATGGATATTGGCGGCGCCATTATGGCGAAGGAAGTGGCTCACGGTCGCGTAGTGACCGTCCGGGTCGATGGCATGACTTTCCTGCGTCCCGTTGCGGTAGGTGATGTGGTGTGCTGCTATGCACGCTGCGTAAAACGTGGCAACACGTCTGTCACTATCAATATTGAAGTGTGGGTGAAAAAGGTGTCGTCGGAGCCCATTGGTCAGCGCTACAAGGCCACCGAGGCGCTGTTTATCTACGTCGCGGTTGACCCCCAGGGTAAACCGCGCGCGATTCCAGCGGCATAAAGCAACAAGCCCGGCAATTGCCGGGCTTGTTGCTTGTAGGCCAGATGGTGGTGCACATTAAAGAAAACCGAGCACCTTCAAAACAAAGTAACCAATCACAATAATGATAATCGGCAAGATATAGAGCGGGAAAAACTGCACCAGAATCGTGTGACGCGGCACTTCGACTCTCGCTTCCAGCGCTTCACGACTGAGCCCTTCCGCCCCTTTCGCCTTCTCCAGAATCAGCTGATCGTTCACCCCTTCACGTAAAAACTTCGCCTGACGCGACATCCGCGCACCAGAGTCCTGCAGCGCCAACGCGACAAAAATCAGCGCATAGATGACCCAGAACATGATGTTCAGCCCGTTATGAAAATCCGGCTGCGGCGAGTTGTACCAGAAGATATTTAAGAATGGCGTATTGAAACGCATCATTTCGACCATCACGTGCACGAAATCCATCATGACGGCATCGATTCCCGGCTGTTTCGCGCTGTGCTCGTACATAAATTTAAGTACGGAAATCAGCGTTGAGATCACCGCGGGTATAAAGATAACCCACCCGGCAATCCGCTTCAGGATGGCAATGCGTCCAGCTTGTTGATACGTCATGGGTTCCCCTTGTTAAGACGCCTGTTCTCGGGCTAAGTGCTTATTTAGTCTACCCGCTGAAGGTGACTTTCGCCCGACTTTACGCGCGATATGATATACCATTGCTGAACTCGTTACCCTAAAGGAGAGGAAGTTATGTCCACCGAGCGTCAAATACGTGCCGCGATTTTCGATATGGATGGCTTGTTGATTGATTCAGAACCGTTGTGGGAACAGAGCGAACACGAAATTCTCGGCGCGCTGGGCGTGGATTTCACCCGCCGTCATGAGCTTCCGGATACCCGCGGTCTGCGCATCGATCTGGTGGTGGAACTCTGGTTCGGGCAACAGCCGTGGACGGGGCCAGACTGCGCCACCGTCGTAGAACGTATTATTTCGCGTGTAATTTCACTGGTGGAAGAAAAACGTCCGCTGCTGCCGGGCGTCCGCGAAGCCGTCGCGCTGTGCAAAGCGCAGGGGCTGAAAGTGGGCCTCGCGTCGGCCTCACCGTTGTCTATGCTGGAAAAAGTACTGACCATGTTCGACCTGCGTCATCAGTTTGACGCGCTGGCCTCCGCCGACAAACTCGATTACAGCAAACCGCACCCATTGGTGTATCTCAACTGCGCGGCCGAGCTTGGCGTTAGCCCACTGCAGTGCGTGGCGCTGGAAGATTCCGTCAACGGTATGATTGCCAGCAAAGCGGCGCGGATGCGCTCTATTGTCGTGCCCGCTGCTGAAGGCCAACTCGACCCACGTTTCAGCCTGGCGGACGTCAAGCTGCCGACGCTGGCGTTTTTAACTCGCGAAAATCTGCTCGGGTAATAATTTTGCGGGCATTCATTGTGCCCGCAAATGATACCTGCATCATAAAAAATGAAACGCTGTTTTATTTTTATTTGAATATTCGATCACACCCTTCTATGCTTTAGCCCTGTAGGTCATCTCATAACGATAAAAACCGCATACAGGGGTCGACATGATTCTTCACGCTTTTAATCTGCAAGGTAAAGTGGCACTCGTGACCGGGTGCGATAAAGGTTTGGGCCAGGGTATGGCGCTGGGGCTGGCGGAGGCTGGGTGCGATATCGTCAGCGTTAGCCGCCGGATACCGCAGGAGACCGCAGAGAAAGTCGCCGCACTGGGCCGACGCCTTTACAGTATTCAGGCCGATCTCAGCCAGCCTGAAAGCATCGCCGATATTGTACCTGCCGCCGTCGCTGCTGCCGGACGTATCGATATTCTGGTCAACAACGCTGGAACCATTCGCCGGGAAGATGCCCTCTCCTTTAGCGAAAAGGACTGGGATGAGGTGATGAACCTCAATATCAAATCGGTATTCTTCCTTTCCCAGGCCGTTGCGAAGCAGTTTTTGAAACAGGGCGATGGGGGAAAAATTATTAATATTGCCTCGATGCTCTCTTTCCAGGGCGGCATTCGTGTGCCATCCTACACCGCCTCAAAAAGCGGCGTGCTCGGCATTACTCGCCTGTTGGCTAACGAGTGGGCTCAGCATCAGATTAACGTCAACGCTATTGCGCCAGGGTATATGGCCACCAACAATACCCAGCAGCTGCGCGAAGATGCCGAACGCAGCAAAGAAATTCTCGACCGCATCCCGGCGGGACGCTGGGGTTCGCCGGACGATCTGAAGGGCCCGGTGGTCTTCCTCGCCTCATCCGCCTCTGATTACATCAATGGCTACACCATTGCCGTCGACGGTGGCTGGCTGGCGCGCTAATTTTTGACAAAGAGTTACACTGTAACCTCTTCCGCCTACTGTATAAAAACCCTATACTGTATGAATTTACAGAATAACGGGTTTATCATGACGGCGGAAGGTCATCTGCTCTTTTCCATCGCCTGCGCGGTGTTTGCTAAAAATGCCGAGCTCACGCCAGTTCTCGCCCAGGGGGACTGGTGGCATATTGTGCCGTCGGCGATATTGACCTGTCTGCTCCCGGATATCGATCACCCGCGTTCGCTGCTCGGGCAGCGGCTTAGCTGGCTCTCCAAACCCATCGCACGACTCTGCGGCCACCGCGGTTTCACCCACAGCCTGCTCGCCGTCTTTGGCGCGCTGACGCTGTTCTATCTGAAAGTGCCCGACAGCTGGATTGTTCCGGCCGATGCGGTTCAGGGGATGGTGCTGGGCTATCTCAGCCATATTCTTGCCGATATGCTTACCCCTGCGGGCGTGCCGCTGCTCTGGCCATGCCGCTGGCGTTTTCGTTTGCCGATTCTCGCGCCGCGCAAAGGCAACCAGCTGGAGCGCGTGCTGTGCATGGCACTGTTCGCCTACGCCGTCTTTATGCCCCAGTCGCTGCCTGACAACGGCGCGGTACGCTGGTCATCGTCGATGATCAATATGCTGCAGACGGACTTCAATCGCTTTATTGGTCGCCACATTGAACAATAATCCAGCGGAAATCACACTTTTGGCATAATCCATTCCATTTGGATATAAGCGGACTAATACACTTCTGTTAACCTTCTCACATCCAGACAAATCTTTACGGATTTGATCTAAAAAAACACGCGTCGCGGCTCTCTCTATTGCCGCTGAACGCCGTGGATAATACTTCAGGAGAACGGGGATGAATTTTCCATTAATAGCGAACATTATCGTGTTCGTGGTACTGCTGTTTGCTCTGGCGCAGACTCGGCATAAGCAGTGGAGTCTGGCTAAAAAAGTGCTGGTCGGCCTGGTCATTGGTGTGGTCTTCGGCCTCGCCTTGCAGCTGATCTACGGTTCCGATAACCCGGTACTGAAAGATTCCATCCAGTGGTTCAACATTGTCGGTAACGGCTATGTACAGCTGCTGCAAATGATCGTCATGCCACTGGTCTTCGCCTCGATTCTGAGCGCGGTTGCCCGTCTGCATAACGCCTCTCAGCTCGGTAAAATCAGCTTCCTGACCATCGGTACGCTGTTGTTCACCACGCTGATTGCGGCGCTGGTCGGCGTACTGGTTACCAACCTGTTCGGCCTCACCGCTGAAGGTCTGGTACAGGGTTCTGCTGAAACCGCGCGTCTGAACGCCATTCAGAGCAACTACGTCGGTAAGCTCGCTGACCTGACCGTACCGCAGCTGCTGCTCTCCTTCGTGCCGAAAAACCCGTTTGCCGATCTGACAGGCGCTAACCCGACCTCCATCATCAGCATCGTTATCTTCTCCGCCTTCCTCGGCGTGGCTGCACTGAAGCTGCTGAAAGATGATGAGCCGAAAGGCAAGCGCGTGCTGACCGCTATCGATACCCTGCAGGGCTGGGTAATGAAGCTGGTTCGTCTGGTCATGCAACTGACGCCATATGGCGTGTTGGCGCTGATGACCAAAGTGGTTGCCGGTTCTAACCTGCAGGACATCATCAAGCTGGGCAGCTTTGTTATCGCCTCTTACCTGGGCCTGCTGATTATGTTCGTGGTACACGGCCTTCTGCTGGGCGCCAACGGCGTTAGCCCACTGAAGTACTTCCGTAAAGTCTGGCCGGTGCTGACCTTCGCCTTCACCAGCCGTTCCAGCGCCGCGTCCATTCCGCTGAATGTGGAAGCGCAGACCCGTCGTCTGGGCGTGCCGGAATCTATCGCGAGTTTCTCTGCTTCCTTTGGTGCCACCATTGGTCAGAACGGTTGTGCAGGCCTCTACCCGGCAATGCTGGCGGTGATGGTTGCGCCAACCGTAGGCATTAACCCGCTGGATCCGGTTTGGATTGCTACGCTCGTCGGCATCGTGACCGTCAGCTCCGCCGGTGTCGCAGGCGTGGGCGGCGGTGCTACCTTCGCGGCGCTTATCGTGCTGCCTGCGATGGGTCTGCCGGTGACGCTGGTTGCGCTGCTGATTTCTGTCGAACCGTTGATCGACATGGGCCGTACTGCATTGAACGTGAGCGGTTCCATGACTGCCGGTACCCTGACCAGCCAGTGGCTGCGCCAGACCGACAAAGACGTGCTGAATAGCGAAGAAGACGCCGAGTTAGCTCACCGCTAACCCGTAGCCCGGACGAGGCGGAACGCCGACTCCGGGATTGCTCCGCCGTCACATCGTTTCGCCGGGCAACAAAAATACCGCTGGTTTTCACCAGCGGTATTTTTATATCCGTATCACGCCGTTACGCGTCGATATCCCCTTCCTGCCGCATCTGCACTGCCCAACGCTGGGCCGACTCCGGAATAGAGAACGCCTGCGAGCGACAAAACGCGCTGCCCATCAGCACAAATGCCACGTACTTGCCACGCAAAAGCCAGACGTCGCGAAAGCCTTCGACTTTAACGGCGTGGTCGGGCGGAGCGGGTTCGGTACGCGGTACATAGCTGATAATCTGCCGTTTTTGTTGGCGAAGCGGTTTCATAAGCAGTTAAATTCACAATCATTAATGGCAAAAGCAGGAAAGTCTTATGATAGCAGGAATCGTCCGGGCGCGTCATACACAAAAAAGCCCGGCAGGAACGCTGCCGGGCAAGGGTTGAGGGGGTAACACAAGACACTTTTTACACGTCGCGGTAGGTTCCGAGACGATAACCTCGTTCAGCAATCGCGTACTTCAGCGATTCAGAGGTCAGCACATCCAACTCATCCAGACGCGGGTAGCAATACGCGCTGCCCATAATCGTCCGGTCAACAAACGCCGGATGGCACATCACTTCCAGAGACTGCTCCTGGCGCGCCATAGAGGCGTCCAGTACCTGCAGGAACAGCGCTTCGGTCACGGCATCACCGTAGAACTCGCTGCTGAATGCCGCGGTGCTTCGTATTCCTTCCGGGATCTCAAAGGGATACGGAATGGTACGGTCAATACGCAGTGCAATGCCTTTCGATTTCGCAAATTCGGCCACCAGCGGGAAAATTTGCGGGATCATATGCACATGGTGATGACTGTCAAAATGCGTCGGTTCGGCATCGAACAGGTCGATAAAGCGACGGTACTGACACTCCAGCTCATGAGCAATTTCATCCATCGGCAGCGCGCCCTCTTCCGCCATCTGCCAGATCCACTTGCCGAGTTTGCCCTCGCGGGTCAGCCCCGGCATGGATGACAGCGGTTCGCCCAGGGTCAGCACAAAGTGCATACCCACGGCGAGCTCCGGCGTGCGACGGCTGATGCGCGCCGCGTGGTCGATAGCCGCACCGTTCACCAGCGCGGTTGTCGACGTGACGAGGCCATGCTTGCAGGCATCAAGGATGCCGTAGTTCTGGCCTTTGCTCAGACCGAAATCGTCGGCATTGACGATTAACAGACGTTCCATCATGCCTCCTGTCACTGTTTCAGTTTCTCCACGGTGGCAGCGAAGTTCGGCAGCCATTCTTCATGCGCCAGAATCAATTCACGTGCCAGCACCTCTGCATCTTTATCAGAGTGGATGAGCGGGCTTAAGTTCAGCGCCAGCAGCACATCGTTGAACTCACCGCTCAACGCTGCCTGGCTAGCCGCCACTTCGAAACCTTTGATGGTGTGGATAAGGCCCAGCACTTTTTCATCAAAGTGGGTCACGCGCGGGTGCGGTTTTGCACCATCACGGCCCAGAATGGAGGTCACTTCGATAGACCAGTCTGCTGGGATGTTATCAATATGGCCGTGGTGTGGAATGTTGACGTAGTGTTCAGTCTGCTTATCGTTGTAGATAGCGTTGATCACCTCGCACGCCGCATCGGAGTAATATGCCCCGCCGCGCAGTTCCAGCTCTTTCGGCTTCACGTTCAGATCCGGGTTTTTGTACAGTTCGAACAGCTGCTTCTCGACTTTCTGTACCACCTGGGCGCGCGCGCCGCCTTTGTAGTATTCGCCCATTTCGATGGCCAGCATCTCTTTTTGCTTGAAGTAGTACAGCAGATAAGAGCATGGCAGCAGGTTCAGGGAGCGCAGCAGCCCTTCGCTGAATGGCATATCGAAGATGTTTTTCACGGTATTCGCCGACAGCGTACCGGAGGCGACGCCGTCCAGCAGTTCAGCAAAACGAGACTCGCCGTTGACCAGCACGTCGCGCACGAACACCATGTGGTTCAGGCCGAACAGGTCGATGGACAGATCGTCTTTCTCGGTCAGGCGCAGCACGTCGGTGAAGAACATCTTCATGCCGATTGGAATGTTGCACACGCCGATAAAGCGTTTGAAGTCAGTGTGGCGATAAACCGCTTCGGTCACCATCCCGGCCGGGTTGGTGAAGTTGATGACCCACGCGTCCGGGCAGACTTCCTGAACATCTTTAATGATGTCGAAAATCACCGGAATGGTGCGCAGACCTTTAAACAGGCCGCCCGCGCCGTTGGTTTCCTGACCCAGGTAACCGTGGCTCAGCGGAATACGTTCGTCTTTTTCACGGGCTTTCAGCTGGCCTACGCGCAGCTGGGTGGTGACAAAGTTGGCGTCTTTCAGGGCTTCGCGGCGGTTCAGCGTCTTATAGACCTTCATCGGAACGCCGGCTTTTTCCACCATGCGCTCACACAGTGCGTGGATGATATCCAGCTTCTCCTGGCCGCCTTCGACGTCAACCAGCCACAGTTCCGTTACCGGCAGCTCATGATAGCGTTTAAGAAAACCTTCCAGTAATTCCGGCGTATAGCTGCTACCACCACCAATAGTAACGACTTTCAATTTCTGGCTCATACTTTTCTCCCTCGAGATCCACAAGCTAAACGTGGCTTACCCGCCGCATAATATGCGGTGAGCTAAATGCTTTGTTTCAGAACTACGAAATAATTTCGTAGCGCGTTATTTGATAACTGTCAGTTTCTTCCGATAATTACTTGGCGTGAATGAGGTCAGCTTCTTGAATGTTTTAATAAACAGACTTGGACTGCTGTAACCTGACTCATACGCAATATCGGTTACTGAGTAGTTGGTTATTTCCAGTTGTTTCTTGGCAAAGTTAATGCGGATATCATTAATAATCTGCATCGGTGTTTTTTCATAATAGCGCTGGGTGGCTCGGGTTAAATACTCCTGGGTTTTCCCGGATAACGCGACCATATTTTCCAACGCCCCTTCGCCAAATTTTAATTTATCGTGCATGGCTTCTACGGTGGTTTTTAGCCACTGCGGCGTCACGTCCTGCGCCTGCTCTTCCCGGTGATGGCGTAAGCGATTAATCACGTAGAAGGAAACCAGTTCAATAAATTCGTCGAATTCCGTTTCGCGAAAGTGTAGTGAGGCAATAACCGACTCGATGTAACTCAGAAACGTGCTTTTGATCGAATAGACTTGCGAAGCAACCAGCGCAAACGGAATCAGCGACTGATAGTGCGTATCGAAGAAATCTTTGCTGATCCCCACGTTGAGAATGCGCGTAGCACCGAACTCATAGAAGCTCTGGTGATGCGACCCCATCGGGATGAAAACAAAATCTCCTCGCTCCAGCATGACCCGCTTACCGTTTATCACCTGATAATAGCGGCCGGTCAGTACGATAGTGAACTCGTAGTAGTCGTGCTGGTGTAACCCACTGATACTTTCCGTTTTGTTGTAGATGAAGACATGAAAATTTTTACCGTTAAAGAGCTGTTGTTCTCGGGCGGTGTTGATTTCCATGGTGATCATCTTTGGTTGCCTCATAGGGAAAAGCCTATTGTACCTTCTCGTGAAGTTCGATCAATTCAGCAACCAGCTCGCGAGCTAACATTGACGTCATAAGATGATCTTGCGCATGGACCAGCACCAGGCTGACCTTCATTTTGCCTTCGCCTTCATCACTCTCAATCAGCTGAGTCTGCACGCGGTGCGCTTCACTCAGCGCAATGCGGGACTGGTCCATCGTGGCTTTCGCGGTTTCAAAATCACCCTGCTTCGCCAGTTTCAGCGCGGCGTATGCCAGGCTGCGTGCCTGCCCTGAGTTGATAATCAGGCCCATCACCACTTCTTCGAGATCGTTTTCCTGCACGTCCTCAGCAACCACATTATCCAGATCAAACATAACTATTCCCTTTTGTGAGGGCGGTATGGAGGCTCGCTCCATACCGCATTGGCATTAGAATTTCAGAGAGGCAGCGATGTCTTCTTCGCTTTCTTCTTCTTCAATGGTGGCCTGCGCCTTGTTCGAAATCATCACGAATGGCAGGTAGACCAGCGTTGAGACACCCAGGTTGAACAGCGCAACAATCAGGGCGGCAACGCTACCGTTACTGTTGAAGAACGCCCCCAGGCCGGTAGGCATGGTCCATGGTGCCAGGTTAGTCACCGGAGGAATGATGCCCATCGAGTAGGCCGCCAGGGTGATAGCTGCCAGAATCGGCTGTACCAGTACGAACGGGATGAACATCACCGGGTTCATGATGATCGGCAGACCAAACAGAATCGGTTCGTTAATCTGGAAGATACCGGATGGCAGAGCCAGTTTCGCCACCTGACGATGGTCAGCGCGACGGGATGCAATGAAGATAGCGATAATCAGACCCAACGTCGCACCGGAACCACCCAGCAGGATGTAGGAGTCGAGCATCGGTTTCGCCCAGAAGTGGAACTGCTGGCCAGCGGCAATCGCGGCGTCAACGGAACCGTACTGGTTGTACAGCGCGATGTTTTCCAGCGCCCATGGGGTCATGATGCCGTTATCCAGCGCCGTCAGCGCCAGTGAACCGTGTACACCGAAGAACCACAGCAGGCTGTTGAACACGACGTACGCCCAACCTACCACGCCACCCATCGCAGCCAGCGGCTTGGAGATGGAGTCCATGATGATCTGGTGGAAGTTGCTGCCGTACGAAGTCAGGATCCAGGAGATGATCCCGAAGATAGACAGAATCAGGAAGCCCGGGATTAACGCCGAGAAGGAGCGCGCAACCGAAGACGGCACGCTCGACGGCAGGGTAATCACCCAGTTACGACGGATAACGAAGGTGAACAGTTCCGCCACAACCAGACCGATGATCATACCGGAAATAATGTTTTGACCACCCAGCCAGTTTGCACCGACAGCGTAGGCATCACCGACGCTGTATGGGGTGACGGTCATAAATGCCGCTACCGCCAGCAGGCCGGCTGCCATTGGGTCAACTTTGCGTTCTTCTGCTAACGCAGAGCCGATAAAGAAAGGTGCCATCAGCGACATAATGCCTAAGGTACCGTTATAAACGTTACCGCCGATGGCTTTAAAGCTGTCTAAGGTCGCAATGGTTGATGGTTCCAGGCGGACCCCCATTGAATAAAAGAATGACCCCTCACCAAAGCTCAGGAAAACGTTATTAATTAAGACGAACATGGCCCCCGCAAGGGTCAGCGGCATTAATTTAATAAAACCGTTTTTGATGGCATTGATGTGAGGCTGCTTTCCTATTTTAACAGCAAAAGGAAGGAGTACCTTTTCAAGCGAATCGATCACTTTACTCATAGAAAAATACCCTTAAAAGGCCGCAATCAATATTGCGGCGATTAATTATGAAATAACTCTTTGACGGGAAAAATAAATATAAAATTACTGCGCAGCTGACTTCTTAATTGCAGCAACAGCTGCTTTTAACACACCTAAACCATCGACCTTGCCGTAGAGCGTTGAGTCAATAACTTCAACCGGCTTATTTGGCAGAATCTTTTTAATATCGTTCAGCATATAACCGATTTGCGGGCCAAGCAGAACCACATCTGCCTCTGGACCTTTTTCTGCAGCGAACGCTTCAGAGAATGCTTCAATAATAACTGGCACTTCGTATTTCTCAGCCTGAGCTCGCATTTTGGAGACCAGTAATGAAGTGGACATGCCTGCAGAACAAAATAGATAGATATGTTTCTTTTCCATTCACGCTTCCTCAACTTGTGAAATCTGTCATCATCGGGCGATGTTCCATGTGCCCACTACCCTCGTATGTAACAGATGAGTTATCTTCTGTTTATGGGATGAGTATACGGCAACAATTTGTGTACGGATAATTCTCAAGACCCAAAAATTGTCTCTCATTGACCTCTCGTTTTGACTACCTTCACACTTTACTCAAAATAATTCGCGACAAGAAATAAGCATCATTCCTCATAAAAAAGCCCGACACACGGGTCAGGCTTTCGTACGAATCCTATAAATGCACGAGGATCACTTCTTGGCAGCAGGGTCCGTGTCGTACTCGGCGCAGGTCTGGTAGCCAGAGTTGATGACGTGGCCGGTGTCATCCAGCGCCACAAAGTAGGTTTCTGTTTTACCATCTCTTTGACCCAGAATGTAGGTCTGGCAGGTTCCGCGAGCATGAATCATCTTAATTTCAGTGGATGGCTTACCGGCAATCTGCATCACCTGAGAGCGGCTCATCCCTTTTTTCACATCCTTGACCACCGGTTGCGTGAACTGATCGGCGGTACGGTCGTAGGCGGTACAGCCTGCCAGCATGGTCAATACCGCGGCGGCACCCAGAAGCCCTGCTATATTCTTGTTCATTTTCCCTCTCCTTTTTTGTTGGTGTCCATTAAGCCTGGAATAAATATTGCTATTTATCAAATAACCCAACGCATTGATTACCGTAACCCACGGTAAATCGGGCTAATATCCAGCAGTCAAAACGGTGATCCTTGTCGTTTTACCGTCAAAGAGGTAGTTTTAACACTTTGTTCTGATGGGCCAACGACAGGCGATTTTCAGGCTGGCACACACATTCCGGAGGGGTAAATGGCATTACAACAAGACATTATTCAGGCACTCGGCGCAAAACCACAGATTGACGTGCAACAAGAGATCCGCCGCAGCGTAGATTTTCTCAAGGCATATCTGAAAACCTATCCGTTTATCAAATCATTAGTGCTGGGCATCAGCGGCGGTCAGGACTCTACCCTTACCGGCAAACTGTGCCAGCAGGCGATTAACGAACTGCGCGCCGAAACCGGCGACAGCGCACTACAGTTTATCGCCGTGCGTCTGCCTTACGGTGTCCAGGCCGACGAACAGGACTGCCAGGACGCGATTACCTTTATCCAGCCCGACCGCGTACTGACCGTCAATATCAAAGGCGCGGTGCTCGCCAGCGAACAGGCGCTGCGCGAGGCCGGTATCGAACTGAGCGACTTTGTTCGCGGCAATGAAAAAGCCCGTGAACGTATGAAAGCCCAGTACAGCATCGCCGGTATGACGCACGGCGTCGTCGTGGGTACCGACCATGCGGCCGAAGCCATCACCGGCTTCTTCACCAAGTACGGCGATGGCGGCACCGACATCAACCCGATTTTCCGCCTTAACAAACGCCAGGGGAAACGACTGCTGGCCGCGCTTGGTTGCCCGGAGCACCTTTATAAGAAAGCGCCAACCGCCGACCTTGAGGACGACCGCCCTTCTCTGCCGGATGAAGCCGCACTCGGCGTCAGCTACGACAATATTGATGACTATCTGGAAGGCAAAACGCTACCCGCGGAAATCGCCAAAACCATCGAAGGCTGGTATCTGAAGACCGAGCACAAACGCCGCACGCCGATTACCGTGTTCGACGATTTCTGGAAGAAATAATGTCTTGATTTATCGGCAATAAAAAACCGCCGGAGCTGCCCATAGCCTGATGGCGTTTATGGGCAACTCCGGCGGTCTTAAGACCGTGCGCTGAAGGTATTATTCAGCAGGCGCAGGTGGCATTTTACCTTCATGCGCTTTGTGTTCTGTCAGACGCTTCTCAAAATTGGCATTAAATTGCTTTTTCTGATCCGGCGTTAAGATGTTGTAAATCTTGTTTTGAGTTTCCAGACGAGACAGCATCATCTCTTTATGCTGTGCTTCCATCTTGTTGATTTGCGCTTCAGCTTTCGCTTTGTCGAAGCTGTCGCTGGCAATCAGGTTGTGCATCTCGCGCATCTCTTCCTGCGGC
Source organism: Kluyvera sp. CHPC 1.2972 (assembly GCF_036759925.1). Taxonomy (NCBI): domain Bacteria; kingdom Pseudomonadati; phylum Pseudomonadota; class Gammaproteobacteria; order Enterobacterales; family Enterobacteriaceae; genus Kluyvera; species Kluyvera sp. CHPC 1.2972. The sequence goes on from NZ_JAPKIB010000003.1 coordinate 237,400, forward strand.
GGACGCTTCATGTGCTGGCGCCCCTCTTTCATGATGTCGCGAACTTGCTGTTTCTGCGCATCGGTCAGGTTCAGCCCCTGGAACATCATGTCATGACGTGGGCCCATTTTACCTTTGTGATGATGCATCATCGTACCGTTCGGCTGCGCCGCGTCGGTGGTGGTGGTCGAGGTAGTGTCCGCAGCGTGAGCCAGGTTAGCCGCGCCCAGAGCCAGCGTAGAGGCAACAAACAGAGCAGTTAATTTTTTCATCATCGAATCCTTACTTTCAGTTATTCTGACGGCGCATCGCCGTGTTGACGAGATTAACTTTACGGGGTTTATCGTCAATTAATCAGAGCGTGCGTAAAACAATGAAAGTGTAAAAAACGATTTCGTGCCAATTATGAGGAAATTAAGGAAGAAATGTGGAGAGTTGCAACAAAAATAATCAACCATTTGATTAAGAAGAGATTTTGAAGAAGTATAAAGCAGCCATGATTAATAATAAAGCGCAACCTTAAGAATAATCCGCAATAAATCCTGGCACAAATAATCAAAGCCGCAGCGCCCCCACGTGCGGCCCAGTTTAATTAATCCATTGGAGGGCAACGTTCCAGCATCAATCCCGCCCGCAGCCCCAGCGCCACCTCAGGATTCGGAAAAAGCACATATTCACAGGGTGATGACACCACGTAGCGCGTATCGCCGTCTTCCGCCAACACCGTCCCCTTAGCAAAAGGGGTAAAGTTTAGCGTCTGCGCTGACATATAAAGCCGGAAGTCGGCGCTGCGGCGGGTAATCTGCTGCACGACACGATAATACAACGGCACCGTATCAGCGCCGCCGCCAAACTCCCCCGCCAGCAAATGTCTGAGCTGCCGCATTACCAGCGCAAACTGGTTTAAATCATTTTGTCCAAACGGTTTGGCTTTCCCCAGCTCAAGGGTGCAGGCCAGCGCGCCAAAATATTCGCAGCTAAAGTGAGTAAAGGTCCCACCGGGTGACTGATGAAAAACCAATGCCTGCAGGCCCGCTGAGCCCAGCCAGCGTAGAAAAGGCGGATCCCACGGTGATTCCCGCGCAGGCAGTACACCAAAGCGCTGATGATGCGAGCCACGAATAGCAGTATGTAAATCCAGATGCCAGCGCACTTCAGCCGGGCAGCGCTGGTAAAACGCAGTGACGGTCTGCTCAAGGCTGGCGGCACGAATGGTCTCGTCACTGACGGGAAAATGCCGCCAGCGCGCACCGAACATGCGATTCATATCGCTGTGCAAATAGCGCTTGTTATCGCGCAGCGCTGGCGGGTTACCCAGCACCACCAGCAGATGCCAGCGCAGCTTAATCTCACCGTTTAAAAGCGCTTTCAGCAAATAATCGACAATCTCCACCGGGGCGGTTTCATTGCCATGAATGCCCGCTGACAGCACCAGCGCCTGTGAGCAGGGCTCGTCCGGCGTCAGTTGCAGCACGCCAGCTTCACGCCACTCCCAATGGAAGTACGCCGTATTGCCCTCGGGCTGCTCCGGCAGCCTCCCCGCAAGCGTCAAGGCCAGAAACTGTTTCATACCGCCTCCTTAGCACTGGAACGGGTAGAGCGAGCCCAGACGCAGTATCTGGGTTAAGCGATCAAGCGCCTCTCGTCCCTCTTGCAATAGCTGCGGGTCAGCAAGATCGGCCTGAGTTAGCCGGTCCCGGTAGTAGCAATCGACCCAATCATTCAGCGTGGCGAACAGCGTGTCGTTCATCATTACCGCCGGATTCACCGCCTGGCGTTCAGCCTCGGTAAGCACAACACGTAGACGCAGACAGGCCGGTCCGCCGCCGTTGGCCATGCTTTCACGCAGGTCGAACACCCGCAGTGCGTCTATCGGGTTATCCTGCGCCAGCAGATCGTTAAGGTAGCGCCACACCCGTGGGTGTTCCTGCGCCTCGCCCGGCAGTACCAGCATCATGCTGCCGTCGGGTTTACTGAGCAGTTGGCTGTTGAACAGATAGGTCGACACCGCATCGTCCACTGTTACCCTTGAGGACGGCACTTCTATCGGCATAAACCCCGGCACTTTCTGCGCCAGTTCGCCCATCAGCGCGGACTGGTTCACAAAGGCTTCAGCATGGCAGAACAGCACCTGCCGATTGCTTACCGCGATAACATCATTATGGAACACGCCACGGTCGATGACCTGCGGATTTTGCTGCACAAACATCGCCTGATTCGGGTTGAGTTGGTTCAGCCGGGCCACCGCTTCGCTTGCTGCCCGCGTTTGCCGAGCCGGATAGCGCTGCGGCTGGTTGCCCTGCCCGCCGTCACGACCATAGACAAACAGCTGTACCCCTGGCTGGCCGTAGTCGCGCCCCAGGCGGTTGTGGTTAGCCGCCCCTTCATCCCCGAACGCCGCCACCGAAGGCAGCGCGCGGTGCACGACGAAATGGTCAGGACTGGCAAAAATGCCCTCCAGAATGGCCTGAGTGGTCGGCGCTTCACTGGCGCGGTGCAGCAGGCTGCTCAGGTTTGCCACCGTCAGGTGCACCTTGCCATCCAGCGCATCCGCCGAAGGACAAACCGTCGCCGCGTTCGCCACCCACATCGCCGAGGCCGAGCTGGCGGCACTCAGCAGTTCTGGCGACTGCGCAGCCGCTTTGGCGATCACCTGCTCGTCGCGCCCGCTAAAGCCAAGCTGGCGCAGCAGCGCAACGTTGGGTCGCTCCTGCGGTGGGATCACCCCTTGCGGGAATCCCGCGTCCGCCAGCGCTTTCATCTTTAGTAGTCCCTGCTTCGCCGCGCGCTGCGGGTTAGAGACCTGATATTGATGCTTCGTCGAGGCTTCATTGCCAAACGACAGCCCGGCGTAATGGTGAGTTAACCCCGGCAGGCCGTCAAAGTTCACTTCCCAGGCGTTCATGATGGCACCTCATGCTGAAAATCAAGCCCAGGGTTGAGCGTTGCGGGTAGCGTCAGCAACGGTGATTCGAGGCTTGCCATTGGCCACGCGCAGTAGTCCGCGGCGTACCATGCGCTGGGGCGATGGTTACCGGAAGCACCGGTGCCACCAAACGGTGCAGTGCTTGCCGCACCCGTCAGCGGTTTGTTCCAGTTGACGATCCCGGCGCGTGCTTCCAGCAGCAGGCGCTCAAATTTTTCACGGTCTGGCGAGATAAGCCCGCAGGAGAGGCCGTAGCGGGTGGCGTTAGCCAGACGAATCGCCTCATCAAAATCATCGTAGCGCCACACCCCAAGCAGCGGTCCAAAGACCTCTTCATCGGCGATGTCGTGCGCTTCGCTGAGCTCAACTATCCCCGGTGTCAGCAGGGACGTTCCCGGCTTGAGTAACCGTGGTGCCAGCAGCGTTTTACCGCCTTTTTCTACTTGCATCTGCCAGGCCTGGTAGACTCGCTCCGCGGCCAGCGGCGAGATAAGCCCGCCGATAAACGGCTGCGGGTCGGCGTTCCACGCGCCCGGCATAATGCGCCCCGTCACCTCAACCAACCGCTGAAGAAACGCATCGCCCTGCGCGCCACGCTTCACCAGCAGGCGGCGCGCACAAGTGCAGCGCTGTCCGGCGGTGACGAACGCTGACTGAATGGTCAGGTGCACCGCGGCATCCAGATCGGCAACGTCATCGACAATCAGCGGGTTGTTGCCGCCCATTTCAAGGGCCAGCATTTTCTGTGGTTGCCCGGCAAGCTGGCGATGCAAATGGAACCCCGTTGCCGAACTACCCGTAAATAACACACCATCAAGTCCTGACTGGGCGCTGAGCGCTTCACCGGTTTCCCGCCCGCCCTGAACGAGATTCAGCACGCCCGCCGGTAACCCAGCCTGCTCCCAGAGTTTAACCACCTCCTCGCCGCACGCAGGCGTCAGTTCGCTCGGCTTAAACACCAGCGTATTGCCTGCCAGCAGCGCCGGCACGATATGGCCGTTTGGCAGATGTCCAGGGAAGTTATAGGGGCCAAACACCGCCAGCACGCCGTGCGGACGATGGCGTAAGGTCGCCGCGCCGTCGGCCATGTCGGTATGGCTCTCCCCGGTACGGCTATGGTAGGCCTTAATAGAGATGGCAATTTTGTTGATCATCGCCGTCACTTCAGTGGCCGCTTCCCAGCGCGGCTTGCCGGTTTCGCGGGCGATGGTGTCGGTTAGCGCGGCTTTATGGGCCTCCAGCAGAGCAGCAAACCCTTCGACGATGGTCTGACGTTCACTGAACGGTCGCCGCGCCCAGGCGGGAAACGCCGAACGCGCGGCGGCAACCGCCTGCTCAACCTGAGCGGCATCTGCGTCATTGCCCTGCCATACCGCTTCTGCCGTCACCGGGTTGGTGCTGCGCCGCGCCTCGCCGTGACCGGACAGCCAGCGACCATTGATCCATAGGCTCATTATTTTTTCTCCTCAGGGCATAAGCGCACCAGACGAACGGCGTCGCCCGGGTGACAGTTCAGGGCATCAGACTGCTCGGCGTTCAGGGTCAGGACATCTGCCTGCGGGTCGGCATGGACCAGCATCGCGCGGTAGTGTTGATACTGTTCGTTGGCGACCACGCACAGCGGTAAATCGGCCCCTGCCGGTTCACCTGCCGTCACCGTCACCAGACGGCTTTTACGCACCGCCCGTACGCGGTCGATATCGCACTCCAGCGTCGGGCCACCGTCAAAAATGTCGACATAGTCGCGGTAGCGGAAGCCCTCTTTTTCCAGCACGGCGCGCGCGGGCGCCGTTTGCGGATGCACCTGCCCAATCACCGCCCGTGCCTCTTCGCTGAGAAAATCGGTGTAGATCGGATGTTTTGGCATCAGTTCGGCGATAAACGCCTTCTGCCCGGTGCCGCAGAGATAATCCGCGCGGGCAAACTCCATCGAGAAAAAGCGTTTACCAAGGCTCTCCCAGAACGGTGAATAGCCGTGGTCGTCAATCACCCCGCGCATCTCTGCCACCACCTTGTGGTTAAAGCTGTCGCGGAATGCCGCCATAAACAAAAAACGTGACGATGACAGCAGGTGTCCGTTGCTCTCTTTACGCCACTCCGGGTCGAGAAACAGCGAGCACAGTTCGCTGCTGCCGGTGTGATCGTTGGTCAGAAACAGCGTTGGCAGCGCGTTGTAGACGTTCAGCTCTTTTGACGCATGCACCAGCGTCCCTACCCGATAGTTATACCAGGGGTCGTTGATGCCAACGGCCACTTCGATGGCGCACACGCCGACCACGTCGCCGCTGCGGGTATCTTCCATCACAAACACATAGCCCTGGTCGCCGCGCGGCAGCGTGCCCTGCCAGGTCGCCTGCGAGCGCGCAATACGCGCCGCCAGCGTGTGTTCATCCTGCGGCAGCGAGGTCAGCCCGCCACCGGTTTTTCCGGCCAGTTTTAGCAAGCCGGGCAGATCGCCAGACGCGATGGGACGGATAATCATCATGATGACTCTCCCGCGACAAAACGTTCACAGGCCGCGGCGAAACGGTTGAGACCGAGCGTCACGTCCTCTTCTTTGACGATGAGCGCCGGGGCAAAACGCACCACATTCGCCCCGGCAATCAGCACCATCAGCCCCTCTTCCGCTGCCAGCAGGCTTATCTGCTTCGCTTTCCCGGCGTATTCGTCACGCAGCGCGCAGCCAATTAACAGGCCGATGCCGCGAATCTCTTTAAATAATCCAAACTGAGCATTGATGGCCTGCAGTCGTTCTTTAAACCACTGCTCACGCTGTCTGACGCCGTTCAGCACCGCTGGCGTGTTAATAATGGAAAGCACTTCACCTGCCACCGCGCAGGCCAGCGGGTTACCGCCGTAGGTCGTGCCGTGGGTACCGACGGTCATGACGCTCGCCATCTCTTCGCGCGCCAGCATCGCACCAATCGGGAAGCCGCCGCCCAGCGCTTTCGCGGTGGTCAGCAGATCCGGCGTGATGCCGTAGTGCATATAGGCGTACAGTTCACCGGTACGGCCCACGCCGGTCTGCACTTCATCAAAAATCAGCACCGCATGATGGCGATCGCACAGCTCGCGCAGCTCACGTAAAAACTCAAGCGTCGCCGGAATAACCCCACCTTCGCCCTGAATCGGCTCCACGATCACCGCACAGGTGCTGTCATCAATCAGCATGCGCGCGGATTCAAGATCGTTATAAACCCCGTGACGAACGTCCGGCGGCAGCGGCGCAAAGTCCTGAGAATAAGCGGGCTGTCCGCCTGCGGTAACGGTAAACAGCGTGCGGCCATGGAACGCATTTTTGAAGGCCACAATGCCGCTTTTATGCGCACCGAAGCGGTCGTGAGCGAACTTACGCGCCGTTTTTAGCGCCGCTTCGTTGGCTTCAGCCCCGGAGTTACAGAAGAAAATGCGATCAGCAAAGGTGGCGTCAATCAGCTGCTTCGCCAGTTTCAACGCCGGTTCATTGGTATAGCCGTTGCCGGTATGCCAGAACTTCGTCGCCTGCTCGGTCAGGGCGCGGACCATTGCCGGGTGCGCATGTCCCAGGGCATTCACCGCAATACCGCCAGCAAAATCGATATACCCTTTGCCCTCTTGATCCCACAGCCAGGCCCCCTCACCGCGAACAGGAATAAACGCTGCTGGGGCGTAAACCGGAATCATCCACTGATCAAAATTTTGACGGCTGATTGACTGAGACATAGCGACCTCGATAAGTAAATAAATGGTTTATTTTATGTTAATGAATTGATGCTTTTCCCTTTAAATGTAGATTGCACGGTTCGTGCCAGCGAGAGGTAAAAATGCATAAACGGAGTTTGATAACGAAATATCAATAAGTTACAAAAGCAACCTATTCACCACAAGTGCATAAAAAGTGAATATTAGTGACATCAGGCGATGATTGCAGGGTGAAATTAAGAAATATTATGCATCCGCAAAATATCATTCTGGATTTGTGATCAACTGCGAAATTTATCGTAGATTTACGCCTTATTACGGCGCAGATTGCCTCAATCTGGTGCAGATTTTGCTCTGCAACATGGCAGTGGTAATAAAAGAAATTGGCGATACCGCCGGGCGAAGGCAGCGAGGTACGTTAAATTCTGCTACTATCCCGTCACAATTCACCAGGTAAAGTGACGACCACTATGAAATTTGTCTCTTTTAATATCAACGGCCTGCGCGCCCGTCCTCATCAACTGCAAGCCATCGTTGAAAAACATCAGCCTGATGTGATTGGCCTGCAGGAGACCAAGGTTCACGACGACATGTTCCCTCTGGAAGAGGTGGCGAAGCTCGGTTACCACGTCTTCTACCACGGACAAAAAGGCCACTATGGCGTCGCACTGCTGACCAAAGCCGAACCGATTGCCGTGCACCGTGGTTTCCCGACCGATGATCCCGAGGCGCAGCGTCGTCTGATCATCGCCGAAGTGCCGTCACCCTTCGGCAACGTGACGGTGATGAACGGCTATTTCCCGCAGGGCGAGAGCCGCGACCATGAAACCAAATTCCCGGCCAAAACCAAGTTTTATCAGGATTTGCAGAACTATCTGGAAACCCGTCTGAGTAAAGAGAACCCGGTGCTGATTATGGGCGATATGAACATCAGCCCGACCGATCTCGATATCGGGATTGGCGAAGATAGCCGTAAGCGCTGGCTGCGCACCGGTAAGTGCTCGTTCCTGCCGGAAGAGCGCGAGTGGATGCAGCGTCTGCTGGGCTGGGGTCTGGTGGATACGTTCCGTAATGCCAATCCAGACACCAACGATCGTTTCTCGTGGTTTGATTACCGTTCCAAAGGGTTTGACGATAACCGTGGGCTGCGTATTGATTTGCTGTTGGCAAGCCAGCCGCTGGCGGCACACTGCGTGGAGACGGGGATTGATTACGAGATCCGTGGGATGGAGAAGCCGTCAGATCATGCGCCGGTGTGGGCGACGTTTAAATAGTTATTATTGGCTTTAACATTCCCTTTCCATTGTAGCTACCGCTTGACGTTCAAGACGGTAGCTACAGGGGTTGCTTCGACGATTTAGACGCCACTAAAAACCGTGCGGTCTTTTAGCTAACAGCAAAAAACCGTCTTTCTGAAACCGAAGAAGCAACATTTTCCGCCCAACGAAAAGTGAACGGAACCCCGCACCCAACCCGAAACCTACAATGAAAAATTCTGAGCAAAATCAATAAACCAACGCTAATATCTTGCAGTGACCACTAATCTATAATACCGTCGCGCGCACTTTTTCTTCCCGGCAGGAGGACCCCCATGCAAAAGAAGTCACTACCACACAGCCACTAAGCTCCTGCTCATTGTCGCTGTCATCAGCCTATTCGCTATCCTGATCCACACCTTCGACCTCGCTGACCTGGTCACCAACTTCCGCCACCTGCAGGAACAGGTACGCCAAAGCGGCACGCTTGGCTACGTCACCTATATCGCTCTGTTTATCCTCGCTACGGTATGCCTGCTGCCCGGTAGCGTGCTGGTGCTCGTCGGCGGCATTGTCTTTGGCCCATGGCTCGGTACGCTGCTCTCGCTGATTGCTGCCACCGCTGCCTCGGCAGTCTCCTTCTTGCTCGCCCGCTGGCTCGGGTGCGCGCTGCTGCTGAAATATGTCGGCCACACGGCTACCTTTCAGGCGATTGAGCGCGGCATCGCCCGCAGCGGCATCGACTTTTTGATTCTTACCCGACTCATTCCTCTCTTTCCGTACAATATCCAAAACTATGCCTACGGACTGACCGCCATCCCTTTCTGGCCCTATACCCTGATCTCTGCGCTGACCACGCTGCCGGGGATTTTTATTTATACGCTGATGGCAAGTGAACTGGCGGCACACGGCCTGACGCTGGCGTTTATCCTCAAACTGAGCCTCGCCGGGCTGGCGCTGTTTGCACTTGTGCAGGCGGCCAAACGCTATGCCCGGCATAGACGCGTTGATTTGTCCGAGGAGGAGCGCTGATGGCATCACACCGCACCACGCTGTTTTTCCGTCTGCTGCTGATCGTCGCGTTTATCACGCTGCTGCTTGCCTGGTGGTATGTGCCGAGCGTGAACGCCTTTATCAATCACAGCCTGACCGCGTTTCTCGCCGTCGACCAACAGGGCATCGAGCTCTTCATCCACTCCTATGGCTCACAGGCCGCCGCCGTCTCCTTTGTGTTGATGATTTTTCAGGCCGTTGCCGCCCCGCTGCCCGCTTTTCTTATCACCTTCGCCAATGCTTCGCTATTCGGCGCGTTCTGGGGTGCGGTGCTCTCGTGGACCAGCTCGATGGCCGGTGCCGCGCTATGCTTCTACATCGCCCGGCTGATGGGGCGCGGCGTGGTCGAAAAGCTGACCGGAAAAATGGTGCTCAAAAGCATCGACGGTTTCTTTGAACGCTACGGTAAACACACGATTTTAGTCTGCCGCCTGTTGCCTTTCGTCCCCTTCGACCCGGTGAGCTACGCCGCCGGGCTGACGTCGCTGCGCTTTCGCCACTTTTTTATCGCCACAGGTATTGGTCAGCTTCCCGCTACTATCGTCTATTCATGGGTCGGCAGCCTGCTCACCGGTGGCACCTTCTGGTTTGTCACCGGGCTGTTTATTTTGTTCGCCCTGACTATCGTTATCGTTGTCGCTAAGACGTTCTATCACGAACGGCAAAAGAGGAATTTCTGATGCGTTATCACGCAGATGTACATCGCCTGCGCGCTGGGCTGCTGGGGCTAGGCCTATTGGCGCTGAGTCCATTAGCGGCTTACGCGCAAAACTGGCAACAGGTGGAAAACGAGGCCAAAGGACAAACCGTCTGGTTTAACGCCTGGGGCGGCGACGACGCGGTGAACCACTATCTTGACTGGGTGAGCGGTGAGGTGAAGCGTGATTACGCCATTAACCTGCGCATCGTACACATTGCCGATGCGGCAGACACCGTAAAGCGCATTCAGACCGAAGCGCAGGCCGGGCGTAAGACCAACGGATCGGTCGATTTGTTGTGGGTCAACGGTGAAAATTTCCGCGCGCTGAAAGAGGCCAACCTGCTGCGTACCGGTTGGGCGGAGCAGTTACCGAACTGGCGCTATGTGGATGTGAGCAAACCGGTGCGGGAAGATTTCTCGATACCGGTGGAAGGCGCAGAATCGCCATGGGGCAGCGCGCAGCTGACCTTTATTGCTCGCCAGCAGCAAACGCCGCAGCCGCCGGACTCACCGCAGGCGCTGCTCGAATTTGCCAAAGCCCATCCCGGCACGGTGACCTACCCGCGCCCGCCCGATTTCACCGGCACTGCGCTGCTTGAGCAGCTGTTAATCAACCTCACCCCCCAGCCAGATGCGCTGAAGCAGCCACCGGAGGCAAAGACCTTTGCTGCCGTCACCGCGCCGCTGTGGGCCTATCTTGATACGCTGCACCCGCTGCTGTGGCGCAATGGCAAAGATTTCCCCCCTTCACCGGCGCGAATGGACGCTATGCTGAGCAACGGTTCACTGCGCCTCTCCCTCACCTTTAACCCGATGCACGCGAAGCAGAAAGTGGCAAAAGGCGAGCTGCCGAAGGACAGCTACAGCTTTGGTTTCCAGAGCGGCATGCTGGGCAACGTGCATTTCGTGACCATTCCGGAGAACGCTTCCGCCAGCGCCGGGGCGCAGGTGGTGGCAAACTTCCTGCTCTCCCCTGAAGCACAGTTGCGCAAGGCTGACCCGGCCATCTGGGGCGACCCCAGCGTACTGGATCCGGCAAAGCTGAACGCTGGGCAGCAAAAAACGCTGCAATCGCTTATCCCGGAACACGCACCGAAAGTACTGGCTGAGCCGCATGCCGCCTGGGTGAACGCACTGGAGCAGGAATGGCTGCGCCGTTACGGTACGCACTGATTCTGCTCTGCTGGGGCATGATGCTGATTATCTATCTGCCCCTGCTTCCCGCCGCCGGTCTGCTGTTGAGATCGGCGTTTTCGCTCGTCAACTGGCAACCGCTATTCACCGACCCGCAACTACTGCAAGCGCTGACCGCGACGGTCGTCTCCACACTGCTCGCGGTGGGTGGCGCGCTGGCGCTGGCGCTACTGGTCATCGCGACGCTCTGGCCTTCTGCGGGCTGGCAGCGGCTCGCCTCCCGTCTGCCCTGGCTGCTGGCGCTACCGCACGTGGCCTTCGCTACCTGCGCGCTGCTGTTGTTTGCCGAAGGCGGTGAACTCTACCGTTTGCTGCCGATGCTCAGCCCATTTCAGGACCGCTACGGTATCGGGCTGGGTCTGGTGCTGGCGGTCAAAGAGAGCGGCTTTTTACTGTGGGTGTGCTGGGCGCTACTCGGCGAACGCCGGCTGGCAGAACAGGTGGTGGTGTTTAAAAGCCTCGGCTACGGGCGCGGGCAGTGCCTGACCCGGGTTATTCTTCCGGCATTGATGCCCTCGCTCAAGGTGGCGCTGCTGGCCACCGCGGCCTGGACGCTGTCGGTGGTCGACGTGGCGACGATTATCGGCCCCGGCAACCCGCCGACGCTGGCGGTGCTGGCCTGGCAATGGCTGAATTCGGCAGCCCCGGAGGATCAGGTCAAAGGTGAACTGGCCTGCCTGCTGTTACTGGTGTTATTGGCGCTACTTGCCGGTTCCGCCGCAGGCCTCTGGTCGCTCTGGCAACGGCGACTGCCCAGGTTGAACGGCGTACGACGCCCCAGTTTCTCGCAAACCCCAGGACGAATAGTCGGCCTGCTGCTGCCGCTCAGCGGATTAGTCTGTACCCTGTTTCTGATGTTGCAAGCGCACGCCACTCTGCCCGATGCCGATACCTTCAACAACAGTCTGTGGCTGGCGCTGCTGTCCGCGCTGGCCGGTGCGTCGGTCTGCTTGCTGTGGCTGGAGTGGGGACCACGCCGGACGCAGCACTGGCTCAACCTGCCGCTGCTGCTACCGGCTCTACCGCTGGCCGCAGGGCAATATCAGTTGGCACTATATGGCTGGCTCGACGGGCAGTTCACCACCGTGCTGTGGGGACATCTGCTGTGGGTGGTGCCGTGGATGCTTTTCGTACTTCGCCCGGCCTGGCAGAACATTGACTCGCGCCAGATACTGTTGGCGAAAACGCTTGGCTGGCAGCGTGGGACCATTTTCCTACGGCTGAAGTGCCCACTGATCGTTCGCCCGCTGCTGTCGGCGCTGGCGGTCGGCTTTTCCGTCAGTATCGCCCAGTACCTGCCCACCCAATGGCTTGGCGGTGGACGCGTGCCGACGCTCACCACCGAAGCCGTGGCGCTGAGCAGCGGCGGCGTAACCGCGACGCTCGCCGCCCAGGCACTATGGCAACTGTTACTGCCAATGGGCTTCTTTTTACTTACCGCGCTGCTGGCGCGCCGTATCGGTTATTTACGCCGGGGATTACGCTAATGTTGCAGGTCAACAATCTGACGCTCACGCTCGGCGGTCAGCCGCTGTTGCGCGAGGTTAACTTCACCGTCGCGGCGGGCGAAATTGTGACGCTGATGGGGCCGTCAGGCTGCGGAAAGTCGACGCTGTTTTCGTGGATGGTTGGCGCGCTCGATGGCGCCTTTCGCGCACAGGGCGAGCTGTGGCTTAATGGCCGCCGCTGCGATCCACTACCTACTGAGAAACGGCGCATCGGCGTGCTGTTCCAGGACGCGCTGCTGTTCGACAATATGAGCGTCGGTCAGAACCTGCAGCTAGCGCTGCCCGCGACCGTTGCCCGTCATACCCGCCAGCCTCGCGTTGAGCTGGCGCTGGAGCAGGCGGGGTTAGACGGTTTTTATCGTCGTGACCCGGCCACCCTTTCCGGTGGCCAGCGCGCCCGCGTGGCGCTGCTGCGCGCGCTGTTGGCAGAGCCCGACGCGCTGCTGCTGGATGAACCATTTAGCCGCCTCGACGGACCGCTGCGCGGCAGTTTTCGCCAATGGGTGTTCGACGAACTCCGCCAGTTGCACATTCCCGTGGTGCAGGTGACTCACGACCCGGATGATGTCCCCACCGACGCCCTCTGTTTGCAGTTAGCAAACTGGCATTGACGCGGGAAATACTGCGTTAACGCAAGGTATTTTCCCCTTTGGAGGTTCAGAATAATGCTCCTTTTTTCCTCGTCGGATGATTTGATGAAACGTGTTTCTCAACTGACCGCGCTGGCCGTTGCGCTTGGCCTCGCTTCCTCTGTCTTTGCTGCCGAAACGGCAAAAACCTTAACCTTGACCCACCTGCTGCAGCAAAATGGCACCGCCATTGATACGCGCATGAGCGCGTTTTACAACGGCTGGCCTCAGCATGCCAACGGCACCCAGGGCCACGAACCGGGCGCGTTAAACCTCTCCGCCAGCTGGCTCTCCGCGATGAACGACGAGCAGCTTAGCGCGTGGGCGCAGCAGCATCAGCTGAGTAAAACCACCGACATCGCACTTTACGGCGACAGTAAAGACAACGAGGCGGTCGCCAAACGTCTGAAACAAGCGGGCTTCAACAATATCTCCACCCTGAGCGATGCGCTGGAGCAGCCAGACCGTCTGCAAAAGCTGCCGCACTTCGAACAACTGGTATACCCGCAGTGGCTGCATGATTTACAGCAGGGAAAAAACGTTCCGGCAAAACCGGCGGGCGACGTTAAAGTGATTGAAGCCGCCTGGGGCGCGCCGAAACTTTACCTGGTCAGCCATATTCCGAACGCAGGCTATATCGACACCAACGAGGTGGAAAGCGAGCCGCTGTGGAATAAGGTTTCTGACGATAAGCTCAAAGCGATGCTGGCGAAACACGGCATCCGCCATGACACCACCGTTATTCTTTACGGTCGCGATGTCTATGCTGCGGCGCGCGTCGCGCAGATTATGCTGTATGCAGGCGTGAAAGATGTGCGTTTGCTGGACGGCGGCTGGAAAACCTGGTCCGATGCGGGTCTGCCGGTGGAACGCGGCCTGCCGAAAGACGTCACTCCGGCACCAGACTTCGGCATCACCATCCCCGCCCAACCGCAGTTAATGCTGAATATGGAACAGGCGCGCGGCCTGCTGCACCGTCAGGATGCGTCACTGGTCAGCATTCGTTCGTGGCCGGAATTTATCGGCACCACCAGCGGCTACAGCTACATTAAGCCAAAAGGTGAGATTGCTGGCGCTCGTTGGGGCCATGCGGGGAGCGACTCCACCCATATGGAAGATTTCCATAACCCGGACGGCACCATGCGCAGCGCAGACGATATCGCGGCAATGTGGAAGTCATGGAACATTCTGCCGACCCAGCAGGTCTCCTTCTATTGCGGCACCGGCTGGCGCGCGTCGGAGACCTTTATGTACGCCCGTGCGATGGGCTGGCAGAACGTCAGCGTCTACGACGGCGGCTGGTACGAGTGGAGCAGCGACCCTAAAAACCCGGTTTCCACCGGCGATCGCGGCCCCGACAGTTCTCGCTAATCCGCCTCTTCATGACGCTGGAGATTTTTCAGCGTCATGTACCCTCCCCACACTCGATTAAACGTCGTCAGCCAGCACAGCGCGCCAAAGATCCACGCCATCCACGCAAACCACGCCGGAAACAAGCAGCCCAATACAAATAACAAAATCGTCTCGGTGCCTTCGGTTAAACCACCAAGGTAGTAAAACGATTTGTGCGCGTAGCCTGGGTTATCAATCTGATGCTTCGCCGCCAGCGCCGCAAACGCCAGAAAGCTGCTGCCGGTGCCCATAAACGCAAACAGCAACCAGCCACCCGCCAGGGCATTCGCCGCCGGATCTGCCAGCATAAAACCGAACGGCACCAGCGCGTAGAACAGAAAATCGAGGGCGATATCGAGAAAGCCGCCGGCATCCGTCAGCCCGCGTCGCCTGGCCAACGCGCCGTCAAGCCCGTCCAGCAACCGATTTGCCACGATGGCCACCAGCGCCGCGCCGTACCAGCCCAGCGCCAGAAACGGCAGCGCCAGTACACCAATCGCAAAGCCCAGCAGCGTAATACCATCGGCGGAAATGCCAGGCCGGTCCAGTGCTTGGGCCGCGCGGTTCAGCAGCGGCTTCAGGCGCGGGTGAAGATGTTTATCGAGCATCGTGCTCTCCTGGGGTGTGGCACAGCCCCTGCGAAGGGATTTCCAGCGCAGCGTTAAAGCGCGCCGACAAATTCTGGAATGCCACCAGCGCGGTCATTTCCGTTATTTGCTCATCGTTAAAGTGACGCTGTAACGTCGCTTTCTGTTCTGCGGAAATGGACGGCGGCGTAGCTGTCATCGCATCAGCGTAGTCCAGCGCCGCACGTTCAGCAGGAGAAAACAGCGTGGAGGTTTGCCAGTTGCCCAGCGCCAGCACTTTATCCATCGCCCCGCTACGCTGTGCCAGACGCAGGCTGTTGGCATCAATGCAAAATGCGCAGTCGCACTGCTGAGAAACGCGGGTCATCAACAGCGCCCGCAGCGTGGGGTCCAGACGCGCTTTTTTACGCTCCAGATAGCCAACGAACAATGCCACTAACCAGAAGAGCCGGGGCATTCGCCCCCACCAGCGGGTGGGATTCAATACGCTGCCGTAATGTTTCTGTTGCATCGCAACAATAGGTTTCAGACTGAGGGGTAACTGACTGAGCGGTTGCACCCAGGGTTGTTTATTTTTCACCCGGAGACTCCTGCAAGGCTTTAGCTAACAACAAAGCAGCGATAATATGGCATTCCTTTTATCAACTCTTTGACCGCTATGCTGAAAACCATTGATGTTGTTGCCGCCATTATCGAACAAAACGGCAAAATTCTGCTGGCCCAGCGCCCGCCGCATGCCGATCAGGCCGGACTATGGGAGTTCGCGGGCGGAAAAGTTGAGCCGGGCGAAAGCCAGCCGGAAGCGCTAGTGCGCGAACTACAGGAAGAGTTGGCGATCCGCGCCTGGCCTGGCCGTTACGTTGCCAGCCACCAGCGTGAAGTCTCCGGGCGGATAATCCACCTTCATGCCTGGCACGTGCCCCGCTTTGACGGTGAAATCATCGCCCACGAACACAGCGCGCTGGTGTGGTGCACGCCAGAAGAGGCCTTTAGCTATGCGCTGGCCCCCGCCGATGTGCCTCTGCTTGAGGCGTTTATGGCTTTACCCGACGCCAGACCAGTGGATTCGTGCTGATGGTTCGTTCATCACGCTGACACTGTAACAGTACGCCCTCGGCCTTAATCACCGCCCCTTCCGAGTAGTTCTGGTTCTCATAAATACAGCACTGGGCGCACGGCTGTGCCCGCTGGGTGGTGTTGCTATTGCTGAACACCTCCTGCGGGACATTCACCTCAAGCTGCGGCCGCGCCTGTGCCGCATGACAAAACAGCGCCAGAGCGCCCGCTATCCAGAACGTTTTCATCACTTAATCTCCTGAAAAATCGTCTCTTAATACTATCGACCAAATTCGGGGCGAGCTTACGTTTTTTACATCATCGTTTTTAGTTATGACCCCACCCCGAGTATTAATTTTATTTTGGTCCTGGAATTTACTTGTCATACGTTAGCCAGGTAATGATATAGTCGAAAAACGACACTTTATTAAACACAACCATAACAACTACATACATCCACAATCATAAGAGGTACTTATACTTATGGATAAGGTTTGCTCCCTGGACTCCTTCCTGGCTCATGTTCAACAACGCGACCCACACCAGACCGAGTTTGCTCAGGCTGTCCGTGAAGTCATGACAACGCTCTGGCCGTTTCTGGAACAGAACCCGCACTATCGCCAGCTTTCTCTGCTGGAACGATTAGTTGAACCTGAGCGTGTTATTCAATTCCGCGTCGTGTGGGTAGACGACCGCAATCAGGTGCAGGTTAACCGCGCGTGGCGCGTGCAGTTCAGTTCGGCGATTGGGCCGTACAAAGGGGGAATGCGCTTCCACCCGTCTGTAAACCTCTCTATTCTCAAATTCCTCGGCTTCGAACAGACCTTCAAAAACGCCCTGACCACCCTGCCTATGGGCGGCGGTAAAGGCGGTTCTGACTTCGATCCGAAAGGTAAAAGCGAAGGCGAAGTCATGCGCTTCTGCCAGTCGCTGATGACCGAACTCTATCGTCATCTGGGCTCAGACACTGACGTCCCAGCGGGCGATATCGGTGTCGGTGGGCGTGAAGTCGGCTTTATGGCCGGAATGATGAAAAAGCTCTCCAACAACACCGCCTGCGTGTTTACCGGCAAAGGCCTGTCGTTTGGCGGCAGCCTGATCCGCCCGGAAGCCACCGGCTACGGTCTGGTGTACTTCACTGAAGCGATGCTTAAGCGTCACGGTCTGGGCTTTGAAGGAATGCGCGTGGCGGTTTCCGGTTCCGGCAACGTGGCGCAGTACGCTATCGAAAAAGCGATGGAGTTTGGCGCACGCGTAGTGACCGCCTCCGACTCCAGCGGTACCGTGGTTGATGAAGCCGGTTTCACCAAAGAGAAATTGGCACGTCTGTGCGAAATTAAAGCCAGCCGCGACGGCCGCGTGGCCGATTACGCGCGCGAGTTTGGCCTGGTCTATCTGGAAGGTCAGCAGCCGTGGAGCGTGCCGGTGGATATCGCGCTGCCGTGCGCCACCCAGAACGAGTTGGACGTTGACGCGGCACGGGTGCTGATTGCCAACGGCGTGAAGGCCGTGGCGGAAGGTGCCAACATGCCAACCACCATCGAAGCGACAGACCTGTTCCTCGAAGCGGGCGTACTGTTCGCACCGGGTAAAGCGGCGAACGCCGGTGGCGTCGCAACCTCTGGCCTGGAAATGGCGCAGAACGCAGCGCGTATGAGCTGGAAAGCGGAGAAAGTGGATGCGCGTCTGCACCACATCATGCTGGATATCCACCACGCCTGCGTTGAGCACGGCGGTGAATCCGCGCAGACCAACTACGTTCGCGGTGCGAACATTGCAGGCTTCGTGAAAGTGGCCGATGCGATGCTGGCGCAGGGCGTGATTTAATCTTGTCGGTAGCCCGGACGAGGCGCTTTAGCGCCAACTCCGGGTTTTCCCCGGCGTCGCTTCGCTCGGCCGGGCTACATTTTTCCAGAAAACATCATCAGGCAGTCGGGGCGATTACGCGTCTTGTTCCGGGCTTGCCGTCGGTTTCTTACTCTTCCCTTTGCCTTTACTGAACGACTTCTTCGCGCCGCCTGGCGCCGCTAAGCCACGGAACTGTCTCACCGGCGTACTGCGCGCCTGCTCGATAAGCTGGAACAACGTGCCCACCAGCGGCTGCATAAAGTCCTGATAGCGGCACTGCTTTTCGCTGATTTGCGTCAACGTGGACTCCCAGTGCGCCGTCATATCCGGGCGCGTCGCCATCTCCGGCAGCGAATGGAACAGCGCTTTTCCCGCGTCGGTTGAGTGAATATAGCGCCCTTTCTTGGTCAGAAAACCGCGCTTAAACAGCAGTTCGATAATCCCGGCGCGGGTCGCTTCAGTACCTAACCCGTCGGTGGCACGCAGAATCTTCTTCAGGTCTTTATCCTGCACAAAACGGGCAATCCCGGTCATTGCCGACAACAGCGTAGCGTCGGTGAAATGGCGCGGCGGCTGCGTTTGTCGCTCTACCACTTCGCCGTTTTCACACAGGAGTTCATCTGCTTTAGCCACCACCGGCAGCGGTGTGCCGTCGTTCTCTTCGTCGCGCTCTTTCGCCCCCAGCAGCGTGCGCCAGCCGGCTTCTGCCAGGAAACGCGCCTTCGCCACAAACTTACCGTTGGCAATATCGAGATCGATCTGGCATTTGCGATACACCGCATCCGGGCAGAACTGCATCAGATACTGACGTGCGACGAGGTTATACACCTTCGCTTCATTGTCGGTGAGATTGACCTTGCTGGCCCGCGCCGTGGGAATAATCGCGTGGTGAGCGTCGACCTTTTTGTCGTCCCAGCAGCGGTTGCGGGTATCGGTATTCACCACCGGCTGCGGCAGCAAATCTGGGGCGTGTACGCCAATAGCGTTAATCACCGCGTGTCGACCGGCGAAATGTTCTTCCGGCAGATAGCGGCTATCGGAACGCGGATAGGTGATGAGCTTATGGGTTTCGTACAGCTTCTGGCAGATATCCAGCACGTTCTGTGCGCTGAGGCCAAAACGTTTGGCCGCCTCAATCTGCAAGGCCGACAGCGAAAACGGCAACGGTGCGGGTTCGGAGTCGCGTTTATCGTTGTAGGCGGTGACCAGCGCGGGCTGCCCGCCAATACGCTTCACCACGTGCTCGGCCAGCGCGCGGTTCAGCAAACGCCCCTCTTCATCCTGATGCGGCTCACAGGCTTCACTCGGCTGCCAGGTGGCGGTAAAGCGTTCGTCTTTTGGCGTCACGATGTGCGCTTTCACTTCGAAGAAATCCTTCGAAACGAAATGCTCGATCTCTTCATCGCGGCGCACCACCAGCCCCAGCACCGGGGTCTGCACGCGCCCAACGGAGAGTACGCCCTGATAGCCCGCATTACGCCCAAGAATGGTATAAGCGCGGGTCATATTGATGCCGTACAGCCAGTCAGCGCGAGCGCGGGCCAGCGCCGACACGCATAACGGGATAAACTCGCTGTTGGCGCGCAGACGGGAAATCGCCCGCTCCACCGCCTGTGGGTTCAGGTCGTTGATTAGACAGCGCTGCACCTGATGACGTTTTTCCGCCGACAGTTGCAAGTAGTCCAGCACTTCATCCACCAGCAGTTGCCCCTCTCTATCGGGGTCCCCAGCGTGAATGACTTCACTGGCTTCATGCAGGAAGCGCTTAATGACGTTCAGCTGTTTGGTGACCGATGGCCGGGGCTGTAGCTGCCACTTTTCCGGCACAATCGGCAGGTCCTGCAGATTCCAGCGCGCATAGCGGCTGTCATAGACATCAGGCTGCGCCTGCTCCAGAAGGTGGCCGATACACCAGGTCACGACCTGACCGTTGCCGCATTCGATAAAACCGTCGCCCTTGCGATGTGGCTTCGGCAGCACGTCAGCAATGGCGCGAGCCAGGCTCGGTTTTTCCGCTATGAACAACCGCATCGGTTCAGCGCAGCTCGATCATCGGACGGCCACCGCGTGCGGTCACCAGTTCACCGATGGCGGTCAGGTTGATACCAAATTCCGCCGCCGCCGCATGCACCGCCTCTTCGGCGTCTGGCGTGACCGCCAGCAGCAGGCCACCGGAGGTTTGTGGGTCGCAGAGCAGCGCGCGCTGTGAGGCGGTCATGGTGCCCATCAGGTGACCATAGCTGGCAAAGTTACGTTCGGTCCCGCCCGGTACAGCGCCTAACTCAATGTATTCTGCCACGCCCGGCAGTTTCGGCACCGCGTCGAAGTCAATCTGCGCCTGGACGCCCGCGCCCTGGCACATTTCGCTCAGGTGGCCGAGCAGACCAAAACCGGTTACGTCGGTCATCGCTTTCACGCCTTCGATATTGGCAAACGCCGAGCCCACCAGGTTCATCTGGCACATCACTTCCGTCGCCAGCCCCTGGTGTTCTGGCTTCAGCAGCGATTTTTTCTCGGCGGTGGTCAGCACGCCAATCCCCAACGGTTTGGTCAGGAACAGCTTGCAGCCCGCCTGCGCGGTACTGTTTTTCTTCACCCGTTCGGTTGGGACGATACCGGTGACCGCCAGGCCGAAAATCGGTTCCGGCGCGTCGATGGAGTGGCCGCCCGCCAGCGCAATGCCGGCCTGTTTGCAGGCAAAGCGCCCGCCTTCGGTCACTTCACGGGCAATTTCCGGTGCCAGGGTGTTAATTGGCCAGCCGAGGATGGCGATCGCCATGATCGGCTTACCGCCCATCGCGAAGATATCGCTGATGGCGTTGGTCGCCGCAATGCGGCCAAAGTCGAACGGGTTGTCGACAATCGGCATAAAGAAATCGGTGGTGCTGATGACCGAGGTACCGTTACCCAGGTCGTAAACGGCGGCATCGTCGCGAGTTTCGTTACCGACAAGCAGGTTCGGGTCGATAAACTTCGTCTGCTCGCTGTGCAGGATGGTCTCCAGCACCTTCGGTGAAATTTTACAACCGCAACCCGCTCCGTGGCTGTACTGCGTTAAACGAATGGCCTGCTCGCTCATGGACAACTCCTGTCATTGCTCTGGCATTTGCATAGGGGCTGTATGTTAACGCCAGAACAGAGCCGTGATAAGTACGACTGTCTGAATTCGCGGGCAGTTGCCTATATTCCAGACAATCGTAACGGTTTTTTTAAAGGTAACGGACGAACGGTGCCGTCTCCGGGAAGGTAATGGTCGTCGACGCTTTGAGCTGCGGCGTGCCGAGATAGAGGAAGCCGACGATTTTATCCTGCTCGCCACATTGTAGCCCTTCACGCACCACCGGGCTCTCGGTCAGCGCACCGCTGCGCCAGATACCATTAAAGCCCTGAGCGACAGCGGCCATCTGCATCGCCATCACCGCGCAACCTGCCGACATTTCCTGCTCCCACTTCGGCACTTTTGGGTGATCCTGGCATTTGGCAATCACGGTGATGATCATCGGTGCACGGAACGGCGCATTATGCGCTTTTTCGATAGCCTTCTCATCGCTTTGCGCAGCAACCGCGCCCTGCTCCAGCAACTGGCTGAAACGTTCGCGGCCTGCGCCTTCAATCACCACAAACTGCCACGGCTGCAAGGTGCCGTGATCCGGGGCGCGCATCCCTGCGCGGAGGATGTTTTCCAGCGCCTCACCTGCCGGTGCGGGCTCAGCCAGACGGGAAGCGCTGCGGCGATTAACGAGTAATTCAAGTGCGTCCATTGAGTAACCCTCTCATGTTATTTTTCATAAAATTAACATGCGCGAGGATTTTGTTACAGCGCCGAAGGCGATTCCTGCTGACAAGCGGCGGCGGTCTATTTAGGATAGCCACACGTTTTGCCGTTTCGGTAAACCTTTTATTTCTTGCAGGGAGAATACATGCGAACCCTATGGCGCTTTATTGCCGGATTCTTTAAATGGACGTGGCGGCTGCTCAACTTCGTGCGTGAGCTGGTGCTGAATCTGTTCTTTATTCTGCTGGTGCTGGTTGGCGTCGGTATCTGGTTACAGGTAAGCAGCAGCACCACGAGCGAGCACAGCAGCCGCGGCGCGCTGCTGCTGGACATCAGCGGCGTAGTGGTGGATAAGCCTTCCGCCAGCAGCAAACTTAGCGTGATTGGCCGTCAGATTTTCGGCGCCAGCAGCGATCGCCTGCAGGAAAACTCGCTGTTTGATATCGTGCAGACCATTCGTCAGGCGAAAGATGACCGCAATATCACCGGCATCGTGCTGGATCTGAAAAACTTCGCCGGGGGCGATCAGCCGTCGATGCAGTATATCGGCAAAGCGCTGCGCGAATTCCGCGATAGCGGCAAGCCGGTGTATGCCGTCGGCGATAGCTACAGCCAGGGGCAATATTATCTGGCGAGCTTCGCCAACAAGATCTGGCTGTCGCCGCAGGGCGTGGTTGACCTGCACGGTTTCGCCACCAACGGCCTGTACTACAAGTCGCTGCTCGATAAGCTGAAGGTCTCGACCCACGTGTTCCGCGTCGGCACCTATAAATCCGCCGTTGAGCCGTTTATCCGTGACGATATGTCCCCTGCCGCGCGTGAAGCGGACAGCCGCTGGATTGGCGAACTGTGGCAGAACTACCTGAATACGATTGCCGCTAACCGTCAGATTACCGCGCAGCAGGTCTTCCCTGGTGCACAGGGTCTGCTCGACGGGCTGCGTAAAGCGGACGGCGACACGGCAAAATACGCGCTCGACAACAAGCTGGTTGATGCGCTGGGCTCAAGCGCGGATATCGAAAAAGCGATGACCAAAGCGTTTGGCTGGAGCAAGGCCGATAACAACTATCGCGCCGTCAGCATGTATGACTACGCGGTGAAAACCCCGGCAGATACCGGTTCAAGCATCGCCGTTATCTTCGCGAACGGCGCCATCATGGACGGTGAGGAAACCCCGGGTAACGTCGGCGGTGACACTACCGCGTCGCAGATTCGCGATGCACGTCTGGATCCGAAAGTGAAAGCCATCGTACTGCGCGTGAACAGCCCTGGCGGCAGCGTCAGCGCCTCTGAGGTGATCCGCGAAGAGCTGGCTGCGGCCAAAGCGGCTGGCAAACCGGTCGTGGTCTCGATGGGCGGCATGGCCGCTTCCGGCGGCTACTGGATCTCTACACCAGCGGATTACATCGTCGCCAGCCCAAGCACGTTGACCGGCTCTATCGGTATCTTCGGGGTGATCAACACCGTTGAAAACACGCTGGACTCCATCGGCGTGCACACCGACGGCGTGGCAACCTCACCGCTGGCCGATATGGCGGTGACCAAAGCCCTACCGCCGGAGGTGCAGCAGATGATGCAGCTCAGCATCGAAAACGGCTACAAGCGCTTTATCACTCTCGTGGCGCAGGCGCGTAAGAGTACGCCAGAGGCAATCGACAAGATTGCGCAGGGCCACGTGTGGACCGGTGAAGATGCGAAAGCCAACGGGTTGGTTGATAGCCTCGGTGATTTCGACGATGCGGTGGCAAAAGCCGCTGAACTGGCGAAAGTGAAATCCTGGCATGTTGACTACTATCAGAGCGAACCGACGTTCTTTGATATGGTGATGGATAGCGTATCCGGTTCAGTGCGCGCCTCGCTGCCTGAGGCCGTGCAGGCTTATCTGCCTGCCCCGCTCGCGGCTGCTGCCAATACGGTAAAAGCCGAGAGCGACAAGCTGGCGGTGTTTAACGATCCGCAAAATCGCTATGCATTTTGCCTGACCTGCGCCAATATTCGCTAATCGCAATCCCCTCCGCATGGAGGGGATTTTCTTTCGATTAATCAATAGACGACCCCATGCAAAAAAAATCCATTTACGTCGCCTACACCGGCGGGACCATCGGGATGCAGCGCTCCGACCACGGCTACATTCCGGTTTCCGGTCATCTCCAGCGCCAGCTGGCGCTGATGCCCGAGTTCCATCGCCCCGAAATGCCGGACTTTACGATCCACGAATACGATCCGCTGATGGACTCTTCCGACATGACGCCGGAAGACTGGCAGCACATCGCCGACGACATCAAAGCGCACTACGACGAGTATGACGGCTTTGTGATTCTGCACGGCACCGACACTATGGCGTTCACCGCCTCGGCGCTCTCGTTTATGCTGGAGAACCTCGGCAAACCGGTTATCGTCACCGGCTCGCAGATCCCGCTGGCTGAGCTACGTTCCGACGGGCAGATCAACCTGCTGAACTCGCTGTACGTCGCTGCGAACTACCCGATTAATGAAGTGACCCTGTTCTTCAATAATCGCCTCTATCGTGGTAACCGCACCACCAAAGCGCACGCCGACGGCTTTGATGCTTTCGCCTCGCCAAACCTGCAGCCACTGCTGGAAGCCGGGATTCATATCCGCAAATTAGGCACCCCGCCTGCGCCACACGGTGAAGGCGAACTGATCGTGCATCCTATTACGCCGCAGCCGATTGGCGTGGTGACGATTTATCCCGGCATTTCCGCCGATGTGGTACGTAACTTCCTGCTGCAGCCGGTCAAGGCGCTGATTCTGCGCTCCTATGGCGTGGGCAATGCCCCGCAAAACGGCGTTTTCGTCAATGAACTGGCCGAAGCGAGCAAGCGCGGCATCGTGGTGGTGAACCTCACCCAGTGCATGTCTGGCAAAGTGAACATGGGCGGCTACGCTACCGGTAATGCGCTGGCGCAGGCGGGCGTGATTAGCGGCTCAGACATGACGGTAGAAGCCACGCTGACCAAACTGCACTACCTGTTAAGTCAGGGGCTGGATGCCGACGCTATCCGCAGCGCCATGCAGCAGAACCTGCGCGGTGAACTGACCCCGGACGAGTAAGGAGAGCGAGATGACGCAACGCGCACTGCTATTGGTCGATTTACAGAATGATTTCTGCGCCGGTGGAGCACTTGCCGTCGCCGACGGCGACAGCACCGTCGACGTGGCAAACCTGCTCATCCGCGCCGCAAAAATTCGCGGTGACGTGGTCGTCGCAAGCCAGGACTGGCACCCCGCCAACCACGGCAGCTTTGCCAGCCAGCACGCGGTAGACGCCTACAGCCAGGGCACGCTCGATGGCCTTCCACAGACCTTCTGGCCGGATCACTGCGTGCAGCACAGCGACGGCGCGGCGCTGCATCCGCTGTTGACGGCTCAGGAGATCGATGCTGTGTTCCACAAAGGTGAAAGCGTCAATATCGACAGCTACAGCGCCTTTTTCGACAACGGCCATCGCCAGAAAACCGGTCTCGACGCATGGCTACGTGAGCGCGGTATCGGCGAGCTTGTGGTGTTAGGGCTAGCAACCGATTACTGCGTGAAGTTCACCGTACTCGATGCATTACAGCTTGGCTATACGGTCAACGTTATCACCGACGGTTGCCGCGGCGTCAATATTCAGCCGCAGGACAGCGCCAATGCGTTTATGGAGATGGCGGTCGAGGGGGCCACACTGTATACGCTGGATGACTGGCTGGAAATTCAGGGATAACACCCTGTAGCCCGGACGAGGTGCGAAGCGCCGACTCCGGGTTGGTTCTCCCCGGCGTCGCTTTGCTCGGCCGGGCTACGCTCGATACTCCCCCTTTTTCTCCCTCGTGAACCATCTCGCAGATTTAACCCAGCGGCAGTGATATGTTCGAACGGCTGTTTTTTCGCCACGCCATTTCCGTGGCGTGTTTGCTTTTTTAATGTCAAAGAGGACCGTTTATGAAACTTTTGCCTTTGCTGGCAGCATTACCCCTGCTCTGCGCCTCGGTTGTTTCCGCGAATTCCTTGATGTCCGTCGGCTACTTCAACGGTGGCGGTGATGTGACGGCTGGGCCTGGTGGCGACATCGATAAGCTCGACGTTCGCCAGATTACTCACCTGAACTATTCGTTCGGCCTTATCTACAACGACGAGAAAGACGAAACCAACGACGCGTTAAAAGACCCGACCAAACTGCACCAAATCTGGCTCTCGCCGAAAGTGCAGGCCGATTTAGCAAAAATTCCTACGTTGCGTAAACAGAACCCCGATCTGAAAGTGCTGCTGTCCGTCGGCGGCTGGGGCGCTCGCGGCTTCTCCGGCGCGGCAGCCACGCCAGAATCCCGGGCGGTGTTTGTCCGCTCGGTGCAGGATGTGGTGGCAAAATATGGTTTAGACGGTATCGACCTTGACTGGGAATACCCGGTCAACGGCGCGTGGGGTCTGGTCGCCAGCCAACCGGCGGACCGGGATAACTTCACGACGCTGCTTAAAGAACTGCGCGATGCGTTTGGTCATAAAAAGCTGGTGACCATTGCCGTAGGCGCCAATGCGGAAAGCCCGAAAAGCTGGGTGGATGTGAAAGCCATTGCGCCGCTGCTCGATTACATCAACCTGATGACCTACGACATGGCGTATGGCACCCAGTATTTCAACTCCAACCTGTATGATTCGACCCAGTGGCCGACGGTAGCCACGGCGGATAAGTACAGCGCAGACTTCGTGGTGAATAACTATCTGGCCGCCGGGCTGAAGCCAAGCCAGATGAACCTCGGCATCGGTTTCTATGGCCGGGTGCCAAAACGTACGGTTGAGCCAGGCATCGACTGGAGCAAGCCGGATGCACAGAAAAACCCGGTAACTCAGCCTTACTTTGGGCCGCACGAGGTGGATCTGTTTAAATCGCTGGGCGTAGACCTCAGCAAAGATACCTACGTGAAGTACAACGATATTGTCAGCAAACTGCTGAACGACCCGCAGAAACGCTTTACCGAGCACTGGGATGACCAGGCGAAGGTGCCGTGGCTGTCGGTGCAGTCAACGGACGGGAAACCGCTGTTTGCCCTCTCCTATGAGAACCCGCGTTCGGTGAGCATCAAGGCCGAGTACATTAAGAGCAAAGGGCTGGCTGGTGCGATGTTCTGGGAGTACGGCGCGGATGACAACAACCAGTTGGCGAAGCAGCTGGCCGAGTCGCTGGGGATCAAACACTAAGCCACCTGCATGACCTGGTGTCGATACTCAATACCGAGCCACCCCGGCGGCGCATTCGCTTGGCCGGGCTACAGGTTTCAGGTAGCCCGGACGAGGCGTTTCGCCGACTCCGGGGCGGTTCGGTGCCGACTCAGGTTACACCGGCGTTAAAATCCCGCTTTGTTCATGAATACGGTAACCGGCTCCCGGATGCGGGGTCTGCAACCGCGCGCTGCCGCCAAACAGCTTCTCACGCAGCGTGCCCTGGCTATACGCCTGCTTGTAAACCCCGCGCTTTTGCAGCTCTGGAATTAAGAGCTCCACAACATCGGTGAACGTTTCATGGGTCACCGCGTAGGCCAGGTTAAAACCGTCCACATCGGTCTCTTCCACCCACGATTGCAGTTCGTCCGCCACCGTCTGTGCGCTACCCACCATCAGCGGGCCAAAGCCGCCAATGCCCACCCAATCCGCCATCGCTTTCACCGACCACTGGCGCTCCGGGTCGGCGGTGGAGAAGGTCTCCACTACCGATTGAATGGCGTTGGTTTTCGCGTAGGTAAAGACCTCATCCGGCTGATACTGGCCAAAATCGATCCCCGTCCAGCCGGAAATCAGCGCCAGCGCGCCTTCGTAGCTGGTCCAGTTTTTATACTCCTGCCACTTCGCCTGCGCCGCTTTGTCGGTTTCATCCACGATCACCGTTTGCATATTGAAGATCAGAATGCTGCGCGGGTCGCGCCCGGCCTCTTCGGCGCGACGGCGAATATCCGCCACCGTCCGCTTCAGCGCGCTTTTCGACGGCGAGGCAACAAAAACGCACTCGGCATGGCTGGCAGCAAACTGTTTGCCACGGCTGGAAGCCCCCGCCTGATAGAGCACTGGCGTACGCTGCGGCGAGGGTTCGCACAGATGGTAGCCCGGTACGTCGAAAAACTTCCCATGGTGGTTAATCGCGTGAATCTTGTTCGGGTCGCTGAAGATTCGTCGCTCGCGGTCACGCAGAATCGCTCCCTCTTCCCAGCTACCTTCCAGCAGCTTGTAGACAACCTCCAGATATTCATCGGCGTAGTCGTAACGGGCATCATGCGCCGTCTGCGCCTGCTGGCCGATATTGCGCGCCCCGCTCTCCAGATAGGAGGTGACGATGTTCCAGCCCACGCGCCCTTTAGTCAGATGATCCAGCGTCGACAGGCGGCGAGCAAACGGATATGGGTGCTCAAACGACAGCGATGCCGTCAGGCCAAAACCCAGATGTTCGGTGACCAGCGCCATTGGTGTCACCAGCGCCAGCGGGTCGTTCACCGGCACCTGTGCGGCCTGGCGAATGGCCGCATCGCCGTTGCCGTTGTAGACGTCATAGACCCCCAGCACATCGGCAATAAACAAGCCGTCAAACTTGCCTCGCTCCAGCAGGCGCGCCAGATCGACCCAATAATCCAGATCCTTATACTGCCAGGAGCGGTCGCGCGGATGGGCCCATAGCCCTGGCGATTGGTGGCCGACACAGTTCATATCAAAAGCGTTCAGACGAATTTCACGTTGTGATGGCATAGCGTTTTCCCCTTACGCCCGGTCATGCTCCGGCGCAAAAATAGTGTTGGTAAAGTTACGATAACGCGAGCTGGCGACAGTCGAGCTTTTCCAGCACCGACTGCGCGACCCGCTGGGCGTGATCCGCCACCTGCGGTAGCCCCATCAGTTCGCCAAAGCGCCCACGCGCCGCCGGACCAGCGACCCAGATGGGTAATGTGCTGTCCACCGGCTGCGACTGCGCATCCACCTCAATGCCCATACCCAGCGCGTCGGCACGAATCATCCCGGCCTGTTCAAGCGCCCGGAAAAAGGGCTGACGGCTAATCAACTGGCTATGCGCAGGCCCGGTGGTCAGCACCAGATAGTCCACCGTTTCGGACTGAGGCTGACCGCCGCGTGGCTGCAGTTGCAGACGTAGCGCGTCACCTTGCGCCGTGACAGCATTTAACCGGGCGGCCTGTACGCGCAGCAGCCCCGCTCGCTGGCGCGCAGCAATGGCCTGCGATACCTGCGGCGCAATGCGGTAGCGATGCACATCCCAGAAGCGCCGTAGGTGACGTAAAAACTGCCGCTTCTCCGCCTCGCTCATCTGCTGCCAGATGGCCTGCCCCTGGCTGCGCACCGCGTCCAGCACCACTTGCCAGGGCAGTCCTTGCTCTGCCGCCCGGTGAATATCCCGGCGGATATTCGCCAGCCGCTGGCGCAGCGTGCCCGCCAGATAATCCTCCGTCCACTTGGGCAGATTCGTGGGCGCATTGGGCCGTGAGAGCAGACCGTGACGCGAAAAGGCAATGATCTCGCCCTGATGTCCAAGCCGCTCCAGCGAGGCCACCACGTCCCCCATGCTCAGCGCGGTGCCCATAATGGCGACGCGTGCGCTGGCGGGGATCGCCGCGAGCGCACCGCTCTGCCATGGGTTCGCGATCAGCCGTGGGTGAGCCGCCAGTTCGCGGACGGCTCCCGGTAGCTGCGGCGGCGGATGGCTAATCGCCAGCACCAGGCTATCGGGCCGAAGCCGGTCGCCTTTTTCTGTCACCACCCGACCGTCCTGCCAGCCAACGGCGCGGTCCTGTATATGCACCACACGACCACGATGCGTACGGGTTTCAGCCGTCAGCGTGGCCTGAAGATAACAGCCAAACGCACCGCGCTGCGGATAGACGCTGCCGTCTGCAAGCTGCGCCTGCGGATCCTGTGGAAAGTCGCCGTGGCGGCGATACCAGCGGTCAAAAGCGCCGTCGTCATCCCCGGCGAGCTGCATTCGCGCGGCGGGGACGTTAATTCGGTGCGCCGGGTCGGTAGCCGAATAGGCCACGCCCAGTCCCAGGGCATGACGAGGTTCGATGATGCTTATACGTAGCGGCTGTGCCGCCTCGCGCAGCAGGTGGATGGCAACTGCCGTACCGCTAAACCCGCCCCCGATGATCACCACATGGGGTTCACTCATCCGTTGCTGCATAACGTCGCCCCTTTAGCTCGCGCTGACCTGTTTGATCGGACGTTTCGCCCCGCCGATGGTTTCACCAAACGGCCCGGTGTTGAGCTGCCCCTTCGCCGAGCGCGGCTGGGTGCTGGTCGGCAGCAGCGGCATCACCAGTTCCGCAAAGCGGTGCGCCTCTTCCAGATGCGGATAGCCAGAGAAGATAAAGTTAGTGATGCCCAACGTCTGATACTCGCGGATACGCTCCGCAACCTGCTGTGGGCTGCCCACCAGCGCGGTGCCTGCACCGCCGCGCACCAGTCCGACGCCCGCCCAGAGGTTTGGCGCAATACGCAGGTTGTCGCGGTTACCGTTATGCAATGCGCTCATTCGCGCCTGACCGGTAGAGTCCATACGGGAGAAAATCTGCTGCGCCTGCGCGATCGTCTCATCATCCAGGTGCGCAATCAGTTTGTCGGCGGCGGCCCAGGCTTCCTCTTCCGTTTCCCGTACAATCACGTGCAGGCGGATGCCGTACTCCAGCGAGCGTCCTTTCTCTTCGGCGCGCGCTTTCACCACCGCCAGCTTTTCCGCCACCTGCGCGGGTGGCTCGCCCCAGGTGAGATAGGCGTCGATATGATCGGCCGCTACCTCAATGGCCTGCGCCGATGAACCACCAAAATAGAGCGGTGGCCCGTTGCGCTGCACCGTCGGGAACAGCACTTCCGCCCCCTCTACCTGAATATGCTTACCGTGATAGTCCACTTTTTCTCCCGCCAGCAGACGGCGATAGACGTCCAGAAATTCGTGGGTCACTTCATAGCGCTCGCGGTGGCTCAAGAAGATGCCATCGCCTTTGTTTTCCACCGGGTCACCGCCGGTAACGACGTTTATCAGCAAACGCCCTTCGGAAAGCCGGTCAAGGGTGGCCGCCATGCGCGCTGCCAGCGTCGGCGGCTGTAAGCCAGGGCGAACGGCGACCAGATAGCGTAAATTTCGGGTGATGGGCGCCAGCGCCGCCGCCACCAGCCAGGCGTCTTCGCAGCTTTTACCGGTCGGGATCAGCACGCCGTAGTAGCCGAGGCTGTCGGCGGCCAGCGCCACCTGCTGCAGATAGGGAAGATCCACCGGGCGCCCCCCTTCGGTGGTGCCCAGATAGCGCCCATCGCCGTGGGTCGGCAGGAACCAGAAGATATTGATGTTCTCAGCGGCTTGTACGGTCATTATCCATTTCCTTTATAACTATATTTGGTATTTGTAGAAGCGGTTATTTAAGTCAGTTATAAAGAGGTTAGCGAAATGCGTGCCAGTTTTTCATAGAAAAAATAGCCTTTTAATTCATTGCGTTATCAAAATCATCTTCACGTTCAGGCTGTTGTAAATGCAACACCGTGCCGGCAAAAATTGCTGCAATGGCAACAACCTCCCCCTTTTCCCCTCTGGCAAATTCAACGCGCAAAAGATACCGTCCAGACAGGAATTAGCTGGAGACTCACCATGCTCAACGCAGAACTCACGTCATCAGGCCCGGAGCTGGTTGATCCCGCTTCGAAGGCTTTTCAGAAGGTGCTCAATCGGCTTGCTCCAACCGATGCCACGGTGCTTATCATTGGCGAAACCGGCACCGGTAAAGAGGTGGTGGCACGCTATCTGCATCGACATAGCCCGCGGGCCAACGCGCCGTTTCTGGCGGTGAACTGTGGGGCGTTAACCGAGTCGCTGGCGGAGTCAGAGCTGTTCGGCCATGAGAAAGGCGCATTCAGCGGCGCGACGCACCGCCATCAGGGCTGGTTTGAGGCGGCAGAGGGCGGCACCCTGCTGCTCGATGAAATTGGCGAGCTGAGCCCGGCGCTACAGGTCAAGCTGCTGCGCGTACTTCAGGAACGGGAAATTACCCGCGTCGGCTCACATAAGCCCGTTCGTATCAACGTCCGGGTGATTGCGGCGACGCACGTTGACCTTCCGCGTGCCATTCAGGAGCGGCGCTTCCGCGAGGATCTCTTTTACCGCCTGAACATCGCCGCCGTTAACCTACCGCCGCTGCGCCAGCGAAAGCAGGATATCCCGGTGCTGGCCGATCACTTTATCCAGCGCTACGCCCGTCGACTCGGGCGCACCGAGCAGAAAATTGCCCCGGAAACGCTGACAATGATGCTGGACTATCCCTGGCCGGGTAATATCCGCGAGCTGGAAAACACGCTGTATAATGCGGTATTGCTGAACCCCGATTTATGGCTACTGCCGGAACATCTGCGGCTTACGTCAGCCGCGTCATCCCAGCAGCCTGCACAAGAAGAGAGCGATGAGCTGACGGCCTTTATGCACCGCCAGCTTCAGACGCACAGCGGCGCGCTGTACGATCGTATGCTGCGGGCGATGATCCAGGCCGCCATGAGCCAAAGTGACAATAACCAGAGCCAGGCGGCCTCGCTGCTCGGCATGAGCCGCCACACGCTGCGCACGCAGCTGGCGCATCTGGGAGTGATTAAGCAACGGCGTAAACCCGGCGATCGCCTGCCGCCTGCACCGCGCGAACGCGAGTTGCGCATTGGCTACCAGCGCTTTGGTAATCTTGGCGTGCTGAAGGCACGTCAGCTACTGGAACAGTCGTTCGCTGATTTAGGGGTGAACGTGCTGTGGAGCGAATATCCTGCGGGCCCGCAGCTACTGCAAGCGCTGGGTAATGATGAGATAGATTTTGGTACCACTGGCGAAGCGCCACCAATTTTCGCGCAGGCGAAGGACAATGCGCTGCTGTACGTCGCCTGGGAGCCTCCTGCCCCACGCAGCGTCGCGATGGTGGTGCCGCATGACAGCGATATCCGCACGCCGGAGCAACTCAAGGGCAAACGCGTTGCGCTGAACAAAGGTTCCAATGTGCACTGGCTACTGGTACAGATTCTGGAAGAGGCCGGGCTGGGGCTGGACGACGTGAAAGTAGTCTACGCGCCGCCAAAGTATCCGTTAACCGCCAGCGACTACCTGGCGGCAGACGCGTGGATGATGTGGGACCCGGTGCTGAGCGCGGCGGAACGCAGCGGCACGCTACGGGTGCTGGCGACCGGCGAAGGACGGGTCAATAACCATCAGTTTTATATCACCCGCCGTCAGTACGCGCAGCATAACGAAGAGATCATCACCGGGATCGTGGCGGCGCTGGTGAAAACCGGCAGGTTTATCGACCGCCATCGTCATGAGGCGGCTCAGTTGCTGGCAACTGAATTAGGGCTGGACACTGGAGCGCTGGCCTGCGCGCTGGCGCGACGCAGTCATCAGACCCGCGAGATGGATATGCAAGCAATACGCGCACAGCAGACCATCGCCGACCGCTTCTACGCGCTGGGCCTGCTGAACAGGCCCGTGGCGGTCAGAGAGGCGCTTTGGTATGCCAAAGCGCGATTGATTGAGCCGTGGGCAGCGGCTTAGTGCTGTTTGAAGGTGGCGATGGGCTTCGGCGCAATGCCGAAGTCCTCCTTCAACTGTTGCTTACTCTTCATCACCATCTGGCCCTGGGTATCGATGGTCATATGCTGCGCGTCTTGGTTGTTGCGCGACTGCCAGAGCATCACCAGTTGTAAACAGTTCTCTTTCTGTTCAGCGGTTAACGCTACGCCGTCAGGCCATTTTCCCAGCTCCACCGCAGTGGCGAGACGCTGGTAAATTTCCGGCGTCATCGTCTCGATCATCTGCTCAATACTCATGCCCCGCTCCTTTTTTCAGGAATAATTTGCTGAATCGTTTCTTCAACCCTTAGTGGCATCGCCGTTTTCGTCATCCGTGAAGCTCAGCGACGCCGAGTTGACGCAAAAACGTTCACCGGTTGGCTGTGGACCGTCAGGGAAAACGTGCCCAAGGTGTGCATCGCAATTTCCACATCGGATTTCAGTACGTTGCATGCCGTGGGAGTAATCATTGAGATAGCGAATGGCCGTATCGCTCACCGGCTCATAAAAACTCGGCCAGCCGCATCCGGAATCAAACTTGCTTTGGGAATGAAATAACGGTGCGTCACACACCAGGCAGTGGTAAATCCCATCACGCTTGTTATGCAGTAAACGCCCGGTAAACGGCGGTTCTGTGCCATGTTTCTGGGTGACATAGAACTGCATTTCACTGAGGGTATTTTTCAGTTCTTCTGGGGTGGGTTTCTTCACCATTTTGCTCACATCTCACTATGAAAAATACATTCGCCAGACGATTCTAACAAAACATTAACAATGAAGCCTGAACTTTTGTTCTAAACTTAATCGGCGTGAAAAGGCAGCCGGGTAATTGTGACCTGAATCACATTTTTATCTTCTGCGCCCTTTAAAATCCCCGGCGCCGCCCTCATGTGGTTTCAAGCTCATAGGAAGAGTGAGACACGTCAGTCGACCAAAGCTTAGGCAGAGGATTGATTTGTCGCAATGATTGACACGATTCCGCTTGACGCTGCGTAAGGTTTTTGTAATTTTACAGGCAACCTTTTATTCACTAACAAATAGCTGGTGGAATATATGACTATCAAAGTAGGTATCAACGGTTTTGGCCGTATCGGTCGCATTGTTTTCCGTGCTGCTCAGGAACGTTCTGACATCGAGATCGTTGCAATCAACGATCTGTTAGACGCAGACTACATGGCTTACATGCTGAAATATGACTCCACTCACGGCCGTTTCAACGGTACCGTTGAAGTGAAAGACGGTCATCTGATCGTTAACGGTAAAAAAATCCGTGTTACCGCTGAGCGTGATCCGGCTAACCTGAAGTGGAACGAAGCAGGCGTTGACGTTGTTGCTGAAGCAACTGGTCTGTTCCTGACTGACGAAACCGCTCGTAAGCACATTGCTGCTGGCGCGAAAAAAGTGGTTCTGACTGGTCCTTCCAAAGACAACACCCCTATGTTTGTTAAAGGCGCTAACTTTGACAAATACGAAGGTCAGGACATCGTTTCTAACGCATCCTGCACCACCAACTGCCTGGCACCGCTGGCTAAAGTTATCAACGACAACTTCGGCATCATCGAAGGTCTGATGACTACTGTTCACGCGACCACCGCTACTCAGAAAACCGTTGATGGCCCGTCTCACAAAGACTGGCGCGGCGGCCGCGGCGCAGCTCAGAACATCATCCCATCCTCTACCGGTGCTGCTAAAGCAGTAGGTAAAGTACTGCCAGAACTGAATGGCAAACTGACTGGTATGGCGTTCCGCGTTCCAACCCCTAACGTATCCGTAGTTGACCTGACCGTTCGTCTGGAAAAAGCTGCTTCTTATGAAGAAATTAAGAAAGCAATCAAAGCTGCTTCCGAAGGCGCAATGAAAGGCGTTCTGGGCTACACCGAAGACGACGTTGTATCTACTGATTTCAACGGTGAAGTTTGCACTTCCGTATTCGATGCTAAAGCGGGTATCGCTCTGAACGACAACTTCGTTAAACTGGTTTCCTGGTACGACAACGAAACTGGTTACTCTAACAAAGTACT
Source organism: Kluyvera sp. CHPC 1.2972 (assembly GCF_036759925.1). Lineage (NCBI taxonomy): Bacteria > Pseudomonadati > Pseudomonadota > Gammaproteobacteria > Enterobacterales > Enterobacteriaceae > Kluyvera > Kluyvera sp. CHPC 1.2972. The sequence goes on from NZ_JAPKIB010000003.1 coordinate 272,582, forward strand.
GGACCTGATCGCTCACATCTCTAAATAAGTTGAGATGAGAATCTGATCCAAAAAGGCGACTTCGGTCGCCTTTTTTTATGGCCAAAAATCTTAAAACACCAAGGATTGCATCATGATTAACACAATTTTCGCTCTCCCGGTCATTGAACAGCTTACCCCTGTCCTCTCCCGTCGTCAGCTTGATGAGCTGGAGCTTATCGTTGTAGACCACCCAAAAGTGAAAGCCTCCCTTGCCTTCCAGGGCGCGCACCTGCTCTCCTGGAAACCAGCGGGCGAAGAAGAAGTACTGTGGCTGAGCAACAACACTCCGTTCAAAGACGGCGTGGCGCTGCGCGGCGGCGTGCCAATCTGCTGGCCATGGTTTGGCCCAGCGGCTCAGCAGGGTTTCCCGGCGCACGGCTTTGCTCGTAATCTTCCGTGGGAGCTGAAAGCCCATAACGAAGACGACAACGGCGTAGTGCTGACCTTCGAACTGAAAAGCAGCGATGCAACCCGTCAATACTGGCCGCACGAGTTCACCCTGCTCGCTCGCTTCAAGCTGGGTAAAACCTGCGAGATGGAACTGGAAGCACACGGTGAGTTCGAAACGACCACCGCGCTGCACACCTACTTCAACGTTGGCGATATTCACGCGGTGAAAGTCAGCGGTCTCGGTGACCGTTATATCGACAAAGTGCAGAACGCAGAAATTGGCGAACTGAGCGATGGCGTTCAGACCTTCCCGGATCGTACCGACCGCGTATACCTGAACCCGGAAGCATGCAGCGTGATCAGCGATACTTCCCTGAACCGTACCATCGACGTAATCCACCATCACCACGTCAACGTCGTTGGCTGGAACCCAGGTCCAGCACTGTCCGTCAGCATGGCCGATATGCCGGATGATGGTTACAAAACCTTCGTCTGCGTCGAAACCGCCTGCGCCAGCGCAACGCAGAAAGCCACCGAAGAAAAACCGGCTCGCCTGAGCCAGACCATTCGCGTCGTTAAACGTTAATCCCCTCCCCCTATCTCTCGCCGGGCAATAGCACATTGCCCGGCGCTTTTCTTCTACCGCACATCAACGAACTTATTTAATCCAATAAAGTTACCGGTAACATCATCTGGATCAAGCGGACTGAAACATCCTGAAATAGGATTATTATTAGGTGATATCCTTTCATCACAACAAGAATGCACCAGTAATATTTAAATAATTACAATATTCATCCAGATAAACCTCACTCTAATTCCCTTATCTACTGCGCGGAATTTCGATGTTTGCATGTCTGATTCACCGTCAGCCCCGCAGCGCTTAACAACATTATTTTGTTTTTTGTCGAGGATAATCATGCCTGTTTTTCACACGCTTCCTTTTCGGCGTAGCACCCTGGCGCTCACCATGGGACTTGCGCTCTATGCCCTGACGCCTGTCGGGGCGAATGCTGCCGATGGCGCAGACGGCAGTGCCGCAACGCCTGATGCCAGCGCTCAGGGCGGCCAAGGTGGCAATATGGATTTAGTGACCGGTGCCGGTGGCCACGGCGGTGCGGGCGGCTCAGGGGGGCGTGGACAGGCGAGCAGTGATGGGCAAAGCGGTGAAACAGGCAACCTGAGCGGCAGCCAGATCTCCGCCGGTAACGGCGGCATTCACCAGGAGCCTGACCGCGTCGCCAATAGCGGTGCGGGTGCTGCCGGCGGTGGCGGTGGCGGCGGTGCGGCTGGAGCCGTAATGGACGGCACTGGACCGACACAAAACGACGGCACCATTCAGGGTGGCAACGGTGGACGCGGCGGTAACGGCGGCTCCAACACCACGGACGTCGCCGATGCGGGCAACGGTGGCAACGGCGGTGATGGCGGTGGCGGAGGGAGCGGCGTGCTGCTCACCACCAGCGGCAGCTACGACAATAGCGGGACAATAAACGGCGGCAATGGCGGCACCGGGGGGAATACCGGCAGCGCCAGCGCGAACGACAAAACCAGCAACGGTATCACTATCCATGCCGGCAGCGGCGGCGCGGGCGGTAAAGGTGGTGACGGCGTTACCGCAACGCAGGGCGGCAACGTGACGAATAGCGGCACCATCAGCGGTGGTAACGGTGCTACCGGTGGTCTGGCGGCCAATGCCAACAGCCAGCAGAACACCACGGTGACCGGCATCGGTGGTACCGGCGGTAAAGCCGCCAGCGGGGGTAACGGCGTGTGGCTCAGCGATACCAGTTCCATCACCAATACTGGCAAGATTATAGGCGGTATCGGCGGCAATGGCGGTAACGGCGGCGCGGTTGAGGCCGGTCAGGGTACCGGCGTTGTCGGCTATGGCGCCATCGGCGGCAACGGCGGCAGCGGGATCACCGTGGTCAACAGCGGTACCATCACCAACCAGGTGGGTGGCGAGGTGATCGGCGGCTATGCCGGGACCGGCGGCGGCGGTAACTCCAACAGCAGCGGCCTGAACCTCAGCGGCGGTGACGGTGGCAACGGTGGTAATGGCGGCATCGGTATCGCGCTGGAAAACGGCGGTACGGTCTCTAACTTCGGTAACGTGATTGGCGGCGCAGGCAACCGTGGCGGTGGCAGCGGCAATCTGGCGACCTCCCGCGGCGGCGACTCCGGCATTGGCGGCACCGGGATTGATATCACCCAGCAGGGCAACGTGACTAACGAAACGTCCGGGAAAGTCCTGGGTGGTAAAGGCGGCGATGACTCTGCGGGCGGCGGTGGCGTCGGCGGCGTTGGCGGTACCGCCGTGAATATTACCGGCGCGGGCGATGTGCTTAACAAGGGCGAATTCACCGGCGGCGATGGCGGCGCAGGGGCCAACGCGAACGGTACCAACGCCGACGGCGGAACCGGCGGTCAGGGCGGCAACGGGCTGGCCATTAACGGTAAAGGTACCGTGACCAACGCTGCGAGCGCCACGGTCCACGGTGGGATGGGCGGTACCGGCGGCGGCGGTAGCATCGGCAACGGGGGCGTTGGCGGTAAAGGCGGTAACGGCGTGCTGATTGGCGCGGGCGGTACGGTGACTAATGGTGGCACCATCATCGGCGGGACCGGGAATCGCGGCGGCGGCGGTGGTCAGTCAGATGGCGGTAGCGGCGGTGACGGGGTCCATATCGAGACCGGCGGTGGTACGCTTGATAACAGCGGTACCATTTCCGGCGGCAGCGGCGGCAATGCCGGCACCGCCACGGGTAGCGCAGGTGCAGGCGGCATCGGCGTGTACGGCAGCGATATGACCATCATCGACAGCGGCACACTGCAGGGCGGGATGAGTCAGGACGGCACCACCCGCTCCCAGGCCGTGTTGTTCGCCTCCGGCACTAACTCACTGGCGCTACACGCGGGCTACAATGTCGTGGGCGACGTTAGCGCATGCAACGGCGACGATACCCTGATCCTCGGCGGCGACCGTGACGCCGAGTTTGATGCCGCCAGCATTGGCGACAGCGCGCAGTATCAGGGGTTTGACCATTTCAGTAAGGACGACAGCAGCACCTGGCTTTTGAAAAACAGTACCGATTCGGTCACACCCTGGACGCTGAAAGGCGGCATATTACAGATTGCCGAGGCCGATAGCCTCGGCCAGGCCGGAAGTGCGCTGACCTTCAACGGCGGTACGCTCCAGTTGCTCGACAACGTTTCACTGGATGCCTCGCGCCCGGTTGCTATCGGTAGCGATGGCGGTACGCTGGATACCCAAGGCTACCACGCCACTCTGGACCAGGGGATCACCGGCAGCGGCAACTTCACTAAACGAGGTTCTGGTGCACTGACGCTTACCGGCGACAGCACCTTTGACGGTGAAACCACGCTTGCCGAAGGCAGTATGGACGTCACCGGCTCACTCAACAGTACGGTAACCGCACAGCGCGCCACCGCCCTCTCCGGCACCGGCAGCGTCGGCAGCACGACCCTTGAGGATGGCAGTTCACTGACCGTGGGTTCGCCAACCAGGAGCGATGACACCGACGCGACCTTTACGGTTAACGGCGACCTCAGCAACGGCGGCAACATCACGCTATCACGCAGTCTGCTGCATGCGGGTAACCAGTTAGATGTCAGCGGTAATTATCGCGGCGGCAGCGATAGCGCGCTGAATCTCAATACCGTGCTAGGCGATGATGCTTCGCAAACCGATCATCTCAGCATTGCGGGCGATACCTCCGGTACCACGCGCGTTACGGTCAATAACGTGGGCGGCATCGGTGCGCAGACGAATCAGGGGATTGAGGTCATCAGCGTAGGCGGGCAGTCCGCTGCCGGCGCTTTCGTACAGGCGAACCGTGTGGTGGCTGGCCCGTGGGACTACAGCCTGGTACAAAAAGGCCAGAACTGGTATCTGACCTCAATCAACACCACGCCGGTCACCCCGGTCATACCTACCCCGGGAAAACCACAGTATCGCCCGGAGGCCGGGAGCTATCTGGTCAACCTGGCCGCCGCCAATACCCTCTTCAGCCTGGCGCTGGACGATCGTGAAGGCGCGACTGAATACACGCCACAAGGCACGCAGCGCTCTGCCCTGGCAAGCATCTTCTGGCTGCGTCAGGAAGGCGGACAGAACCGCTCACGCGCGGCAGGTGGGCAGATTCGCTCACGCGCCAACCGCTATGTGGCTCAGATGGGTAACGAGTTCTGGCACGGCAGCCACAACGGCGACGATCGCTGGGGCGCGGGTCTGATGGCCGGTTACGGTAATGTCTCCGGGTTATCGTCATCATCCTTGACTGGCTACCGTTCGCGCAGCCATATGGCGGGCTATAGCGTAGGGGCATACAGCACCTGGTACCAGAACGCCGTCAGCCGACAGGGTCTATATCTCGATAGCTGGGTGAACTACAACTGGTTTACTAACCGGGTCAACGGCGACGAGTTACCGCGTGAAACCTATAACAGTCGCGGCTTCACCGCTTCGGTGGAAACGGGTTATAACATGCTGCTGCGGGAGCAGCCACGCCAGGCTATCTATCTTGAACCTCAGGCCCAGCTCACGTGGATGGGGGTAAAAAGCCCGGACCACACCGAAGCAAACGGTACGCAGGTGAAAGACAATAGCAAAGGCAACCTGCAGTCTCGTCTGGGAATGCGACTCTATTTGCGCGGTCATCGCACGGAAGATGACGGTAAGGGGCGTGAGTTCAAGCCGTACGTTGAAGCCGACTGGCTGCATAACACCCATTTTGCCGAGATTCGCATGGGCAATACGTCGATTCGTCAAGAAGGCGCGGCCAACATCGCCCAGTTGAAACTCGGCGTGCAGGGGCAAATTTCCCCGTCGCTGAATCTATGGGGCGGTACCGCCGTGCAGGTGGGCGACCACAGCTATAGCGATGCGTCGATTATGATGGGGGTAAAATACGCCTTTAAATAAAAAAGCCTCACCACGATGCAATGCACCACGATGAGGCCCTTGAGTAGTGCGACCCCGACGCATAATGCGTTGGGGTTCATCACCCTGAAATTTGGGACAATTTAGAAGGTGTAGGTGACACCAGTAGAAAGTAACCCGGTCCAGCTCTTGTCAACCATCGGGCTATCGGTAACCTCATCAGAGAGACGGGTATAGCGCGCGGTGCCGTAAACACTCCAGCTACCGGCGAAGCGATAGTTCGCCGTCAGCTCCAGATATGGGCTCCAGCTGTTGCTTGGGTCGTAGCTTCTCAGACCGCTTTTCGCCGCTTCATGGTGAGAAACGCCGTAGTAGTACTGGTTCTGATTCTCACTGTTCCACTCCACACCGATACCCGGCGTTAAGGTCAGGCCGCCGTTGGTGTAGCGATAGACCCATGCGGTATCCCACACAATGCCGTTACTGTTATCCAGAATGTCACCAGAAAGCGCGGTACGCAGAGAACCATACTGCGTGTGGTGCATCCAGGAAACACCCGCCATTACGGTAGATTTACGCTTATCCAGTCGACGCAGCTGGCTATTGTCGCTGTCGCCCGGTTTGAAGTACATCGGAGACCAGTAGCCCATCACCGAGAGCTGGTCAGTGCCGTCGTTCCACAGGTAGTAGCCGCCGCCCAGACCGTGGAACCAGAAGTTATCCCCTTCATAGCTGATAACTGGTACAGGGTACACATCATGGTCGTACTGCTTATATGGATGCTCAACAATCCCGACACCCGCACCCAGAGTCAGCTTACTTTCCGCCTGTACTGCGGTAGCAGAAGTGGCAATCAGGACCCCTAAAGCTAGAAGTTTGATTCGATTCACAATCTGTCATTCCTTTTTTCAACATTTCAGCGTGCTGAAGTTTACCTTTCACACTGTCTGACGACAAATTTTTTACCTGTAATATCAGAAGATGACTCATCATTATCTCGCCGGAAGATGGCGACGCGCTTGCAAATACGTGACAGCACGATGAAAGCGTAAAAAATAGTAAAAGAATTAATCCCCGTATTTTTTGATGAGTTATTGATATGTCATTGAAAATCGTTTTTCTCGCCATGCAAGTTTTGCAAATGCCATCTACGCTTAATTTTAGAAGGTGTAATCGCAGCGCACGTTACCGTTAATCGTCCGACAACCTGGCACACGGGTTGCTGGATAAGGAGTGAGCGTCGTTCGGCTTACCTCTTCCGGGAGCCCCCATTATTCATACCAACGGCTCTTAACCTGTGCTAAAAAAACGAAAGGACGGCATGCCATGAATATATTCGATCACTATCGCCAGCGCTATGAAGCTGCCAAGGACGAAGAGTTCACACTGCAGGAGTTTCTTACCATTTGTCGGCAAGATCGCAGTGCCTATGCTAACGCAGCAGAACGGCTATTAACCGCTATCGGCGAGCCCGTAATGGTTGATACTGCCCAGGAACCGCGGCTTTCCCGTCTCTTTTCGAACCGAGTCATCGGGCGCTATCCGGCGTTCGAAGAATTCTACGGCATGGAAGAAGCGATTGAACAGATCGTCTCCTATTTGAAACATGCCGCCCAGGGACTGGAAGAAAAGAAACAAATCCTCTACTTATTGGGCCCGGTCGGCGGTGGTAAATCCTCGCTGGCAGAGCGTCTTAAAGCGCTGATGCAGCGCGTTCCTATTTACGTGCTGAGCGCCAACGGCGAGCGCAGCCCGGTTAACGATCACCCATTGTGCCTGTTTAACCCGCAGGAAGACGCGCAGATTCTGGAAAAAGAGTACGGCGTGCCAACCCGCTATTTGGGCACCATTATGTCGCCGTGGGCCGCGAAGCGCCTGCACGAATTCGGCGGCGATATCACCAAATTCCGCGTGGTAAAAGTCTGGCCGTCGATCCTTGAACAGATTGCCATTGCCAAAACTGAACCAGGCGATGAAAACAACCAGGATATCTCGGCGCTGGTCGGTAAAGTTGATATCCGTAAACTGGAACACTATGCGCAGAACGATCCGGATGCTTACGGCTACTCCGGCGCGCTGTGCCGAGCCAACCAGGGGATTATGGAGTTCGTCGAGATGTTTAAAGCGCCTATCAAGGTGCTGCATCCATTGCTGACGGCGACCCAGGAAGGTAACTACAACGGGACCGAAGGGATCTCTGCCCTGCCCTTTAACGGTATTATCCTGGCGCACTCGAACGAATCCGAGTGGGTCACCTTCCGTAATAACAAAAACAACGAGGCGTTCCTCGACCGTGTGTACATCGTCAAGGTGCCTTACTGCTTACGTATCTCCGAAGAGATCAAGATTTACGAGAAACTGCTTAACAACAGTGAACTGACCCATGCGCCTTGCGCACCGGGCACGCTGGAAACCCTGTCACGCTTCTCCATTCTTTCGCGTCTGAAAGAACCGGAAAACTCCAGCATCTACTCGAAGATGCGCGTGTACGACGGGGAAAGCCTGAAAGATACCGACCCGAAAGCGAAATCCTACCAGGAGTATCGCGACTACGCGGGCGTGGACGAAGGGATGAACGGTCTCTCCACCCGTTTCGCCTTTAAGATCCTGTCTCGCGTGTTCAACTTCGACCACGCCGAAGTGGCGGCGAACCCGGTACATCTGTTCTACGTGCTGGAGCAGCAGATCGAACGCGAGCAGTTCCCACAGGAGCAGTCAGAGCGTTACCTGGAGTTCCTGAAAGGCTATCTGATCCCGAAATATGCCGAGTTTATCGGTAAAGAGATTCAGACGGCGTACCTCGAATCCTATTCGGAATATGGGCAGAACATTTTCGACCGTTATGTCACCTATGCCGACTTCTGGATTCAGGATCAGGAGTACCGTGACCCGGATACCGGGCAGCTGTTTGACCGTGAATCACTGAACGCTGAACTGGAGAAAATTGAGAAGCCTGCCGGGATCAGCAACCCGAAAGACTTCCGTAACGAGATAGTCAACTTTGTGCTGCGCGCCCGCGCCAACAACAGCGGCCGCAACCCGAACTGGACAAGCTACGAGAAGCTGCGCACGGTTATCGAGAAGAAAATGTTCTCCAATACCGAAGAGCTGCTGCCGGTGATTTCGTTTAACGCGAAGACCTCAACCGATGAGCAGAAAAAGCACGACGATTTTGTCGATCGGATGATGGAAAAAGGCTATACGCGTAAGCAGGTTCGCCTGTTATGTGAATGGTATCTGCGCGTGCGTAAATCGTCATAACCACGCTGTACCCGGTAGCGTTCGCGCTACCGGGTCTACAACAATGTCCCGTAGGCCGGGTCTCCCGGCACTTACAGGCGCAGTAAGTTGGCAAAAAGCAGTTCAGGAGGGGCTATGACCTGGTTCATTGACCGGCGTCTGAACGGCAAAAACAAGAGTGCGGTTAACCGCCAGCGCTTCTTGCGCCGTTATAAAGCGCAAATAAAACAGTCGATCTCCGAGGCCATCAACAAACGTTCGGTGACCGATATCGACAGCGGTGAATCTGTCTCCATTCCGACGGATGATATTAGCGAGCCGATGTTCCATCAGGGACGCGGCGGGTTGCGGCATCGGGTTCATCCCGGTAACGACCACTTCGTACAAAACGATCGTATCGAACGACCACAGGGCGGCGGCGGTGGCGGCGGTAGCGGTCAGGGCCAGGCCAGCGCCGATGGCGAGGGTCAGGATGAGTTCGTGTTCCAGATCTCCAAAGATGAGTATCTGGATCTGCTGTTTGAAGATCTGGCGCTGCCGAACCTCAAGCGTAATCAGCAGCGTCAGCTGACCGAGTTTAAAACGCACCGCGCGGGCTTCACCGCCAACGGTGTCCCTGCCAATATCAGCGTCGTTCGCTCGCTGCAAAACTCCCTCGCCCGCCGCACGGCGATGACCGCAGGTAAACGTCGCGAACTGCACGCGCTGGAAGCCACGCTGGATGAAGTGGCCAAAAGCGAACCGGCGCAATTGCTGGAGGAAGAGCGTTTACGTAAGGAGATTGCCGAGCTACGGGCAAAAATCGATCGCGTGCCGTTTATCGACACCTTCGACCTGCGCTACAAGAACTACGAAAAACGTCCTGAGCCTTCCAGCCAGGCGGTGATGTTCTGTCTGATGGACGTTTCCGGCTCGATGGACCAATCGACCAAGGATATGGCCAAACGCTTTTACATCCTACTCTATCTGTTCCTGAGCCGGACCTATAAAAACGTCGAAGTGGTCTATATCCGCCACCATACCCAGGCCAAAGAGGTGGACGAGCACGAGTTCTTCTACTCGCAGGAAACGGGCGGCACCATTGTCTCCAGCGCGCTGAAGCTGATGGATGAGGTGGTAAAAGCCCGCTATGACCCGGCGCAGTGGAACATTTACGCCGCGCAGGCGTCCGACGGCGATAACTGGGCAGATGACTCCCCGCTGTGTCATGAAATTCTGGCGAAGAAAATCCTGCCGGTAGTGCGTTACTACAGCTATATCGAAATCACCCGACGGGCGCATCAGACGCTGTGGCGCGAATATGAACACCTGCAGCAGACGTTTGATAACTTTGCCATCCAGCATATTCGCGATCAGGAGGATATCTACCCGGTATTCCGCGAACTGTTCCACAAGCAAGGCAGTGAAAAATAACATTATTCGGCTGTCTCCTCGGAGACAGCCGCCGCTTGATGTTTTCAAAACATTTCCATCGCTAATGCATCGCTAGAGATACTGTGCCTCCCATGTTAAAATTCCGGCTGACACGGAAGAACATTTAATTTCACCATGAAACTGCAGAATAAAATACTGCGATTTGTCATTTCATCAGGCGTTGTCATTTTGACATCCTCCTTCCTGATTTATGAATTAGTCGCCAGTCATCGGGATATGTCCGAATATATGCGATATATCGTCGATAAAGGCGAGTCGGCCTTTCTCTATGAGAAATATCAAAACCAGCTGATCATATCGCAGTTCGCACAGAAGCTGGATGAATGGCCTACCCCAGAGGCCGCCGCACGGGCCTGTGCCAGCGTGCAGCATCGTGGCGAAGTGAACGGTCTGAACATTGACGGCGAAAGCTACTCGCCGCTGGAAGGCTCGCTGACCGCCGGGAAAACGCCCTGTGATACGTGGGTGAAGAGCCTGCCGGCCCTCGAAGCGTTTGACTCCGCTATTGAGAATAATGAAGTCTGGAAACCCATGCTGCCGGATGAAGAAGGACAGCAAAAACGCTTTCGCTATTATATTGATATAGTGAATCAATATATCTATTTCAATTCACCAGTCACTATTAAAGACCCGACATTAACCAGCTGGAATTTTCTCTACGGCGACCGTTTGGGAATATCACCCGCGAGCCTTGAGAACTTATTCCTTGGACGAACGGTGGTGTCGAGTATCTATATTGATACTTTTACTCAAAAGAATATTTTAACGTTCTTAACACCGCTCTATCATCATGAGAATCTGCAGGGGATCGTGATGGTCGATCTGTCGCATCAGGATCTGCGCGATATTCTCTATACTCGCGACCGTCCCCATTTCTGGCGCTACCTGGATATCTCCATTATTGATTCCGACAACAACGCCCATATTGTTATCCATCGCGGCGCCTCGCACCTGCTGAGCTATGTTAACTATACCCGGCCGCTGGCGGAAAACATGCGCGTGGAACTGTCGCTGGACGTCATGTACTTCCTGCTAAGCTCGTGGAAACTGTTCCTGTTTTACCTGGTGTCTACCGCCGCGTTGCTGCAGCTGGTTCGCACCCATTTCCGTCTCTACCGCACGGTCAGCAAAGAGAACATCAGTGATTCACTCACCGGGCTGTACAACCGTAAAATCCTCTCGCCGGTACAGAGCATGCGTCTGCAGCGCCTGACGGAACAGGGGGTAGGGATTGTGGTCATCGCCCTCGACTGCGACAAGCTGAAGCAGATTAACGACACCTGGGGCCACGATGAAGGCGACCGTGCCATCATCATGCTGGCCCAGGCCATTTCCGCCACCATCCGGAAAAGCGACTATGGCGTTCGACTGGGCGGCGACGAATTTTGTATTATCCTCATCGACTACGAAGAGGCTGAGGCGAAGGTGATTACCGATCGCATCCAGGATCAACTGGCACTCATCGATACCGAACACCGCGTCAGCTTCTCCTGGGGGGCTTATAAAATGCACCTGGGGGATAATCTTGAAGGGGCGATGAAAATCGCCGACCAGCGCCTCTATCAGCATAAAAAACAGCGTAACCGTACACCTTCGGCGTAACACAGGAGAGAACACCATGATTGAACCCGTCGCCGTTGATATTCACCAACGGCTGCTGAGCTTGCTCGACCACCATCAGGCCCGCTATCGCGTGATGGCGCACGAAGCGGTTGGCAAATGCGAAGCGGTTTCTGACATTCGCGGCACCGCATTAGGCCAGGGAGCAAAAGCGCTGGTGTGCAAAGTGAAAGGCAATGGCGTGAACCAGCACGTGCTGGCGATCCTTGCTGCCGACCAGCAGGCCGACCTCGCGCAATTGGCGCAGCACATTGGCGGCCTGAAGGCATCGCTGGCAAGCCCAGCAGAAGTCGATGCCCTCACCGCCTGCGTGTTCGGCGCCATTCCGCCGTTCAGCTTCCATCCTTCTTTACGTCTGGTCGCCGATCCGCTGCTGTTTGACCGCTTTGAGGAAATCGCCTTTAACGCGGGTAGCCTCGAAAAATCAGTGATCCTCAATACCGAGGATTACCTGCGCATCGCCCAGCCGGAGCTGGTAGCCTTCCGCCGTCAATCCTGATGACAAGTCATTGCCGGATGGCGGCGTAACCGCCTTATCCGGCCTACAATCCCCTCGCTCTGTACTAACCCACATTTCTTTATTTTTGTTACCGGTATCACGCAAAGCAGTTTACGTAAGCGTAATACGGAATATCGCAATTGTTAACCCACCGCCTTCATCCACACTATATGGCGTCTTTCCCCACAATCGTGCTGTAACGACACCAGGTGATACGATGAACATAAAAGTTACCCGTAAAGAAAAAATCAGCTATGGATTAGGCGATATGGCCAGTCATATCGGTCTGGATAACGTCATAATCTTCTTAACCTTCTACTATACCGATGTCGTCGGCCTTCCCGCCGCCTTCGTGGGCACCATGTTTTTACTGGCCCGTACCGCCGATGCGATTATCGACCCGGCGATGGGCTATATGGCCGACCGTACCCGTTCCCGCTGGGGAAAGTTCCGCCCCTGGATGCTCTGGCTGGCACTGCCTTTCGGCGTGAGCTGCCTGCTGACCTATGCAGTACCGCAGTCGCTGGATATGTCCGGTAAGATGATTTTCGCCAGCGTCAGCTATACCTTCATGATGCTGATGTACACCGCTATTAATATCCCCTACTGCTCGATGGGCGCGGTCATCACGCCAGACAACGATGAGCGCATTTCCCTGCAATCCTGGCGCTTTTTCCTGGCCACCCTTGGCGGCGCGATGTCGACCTTCTTTATGATGCCGCTGGCCGAGTATCTGGGTGGTGATGACAAACTGATGGGCTACCGCTCGGCGATGGCGATTATGGCCTGCGTCGCCGTGGTGATGTTCTGGATCTGTTTTGCCAATACCCGCGAGCGCATTAAGGCCCCGGCGACTCACAACAACTATCTCGCCGAACTGCGCGATCTGCTGCGTAACGATCAGTGGCGCGTCGTTGCTGTATTGGTTATCACCAACATTGGCTTCGGCGTCATTCGCCTTGGCGCAATGATGTACTTCGTGACCTACTACCTTGGCAGCGCGGCCTACTTTATGTGGATGCTGGCCGCACACATCATCGGCAAAGCCGTCGGCAGCCTACTGGCAAAACGCCTGACCCGCAATGCCAACAAAGTACAGATGTTCGGCTACTGCGCCGTACTCGCCGGGGTGCTGAGCATCGGGCTGTTCTTCGCACCAAAATCCATCTTCGTGCTGGTGCCGCTGACGTTCATCGTCTCCACCCTTTATCAATCCACCACTACCCTGATGTGGGTGATGATGGCCGACGTCGCCGACTACGGTGAATGGCGTCAGGGCAAACGTATGGACGGCATTATCTTCTCGACCTTCCTTGCTGTGCTCAAGCTGGGTATGGCGCTCAGCGGCGCTATCGTCGGCTGGACGCTTGGCTTTAGCGGCTACGTCGCCAACGCGCCGGAGCAGACGCCGCTGGCGATGCACTGCATCGTCGCCCTCTTTACCGTGGTACCGGGCCTGCTGTCGCTAGGCGCGTTCATCACCCTGCGCTGGTACAAGCTGGATGACCACACCATGCAGGAAATCAATCTCGCGAAAACCCAATCTCTTGTTAAAGGATGAGTCAACCATGAGCGAATTAATTCAGTACGCGAATGCTATCGAGTGGCGCTTTGAACGGCAGATCCTGCGCGTCGAGCCGTGGGGGGAACACAGCCTTCGCGTGCGCGCCACCTGCGCGTCGGCCTTCAGCGAGGCGCTTCATGCCTTGCTGCCGCAGGATAACGGTCAGGCCATTATTCAGCAGGATGCGGAAACGCTGACCCTCACCCACGGCAACATCCGCGCGGTGCTAAACCTCAAAGGTCAGCTGGCATTTTATAATCAGCACGGCGAACTGTTGCTCGAAGAGATGTGGCGTCAGCGCTCAACGGTGGGTATTGGCGCCAGCGAAAAGAGCCAGGATAAGTACGTTAGCGCCTTGAAGCTCGATGGGCGCGAGTTCAAACCGCTGCCCGGCGGCAAGTACCAGTTGACCGTGCGTTTCGAGTCCCGGGACGGCGAACGTCTGTACGGAATGGGCCAGTATCAGCAGCCGTGGCTGGACCTGAAAGGTTGCGAGCTGGAGCTTGCTCAGCGTAACTCACAGGCCAGCGTGCCGTTCTTACAATCCAGCCTCGGTTACGGCCTGCTGTGGAACAACCCGGCGATTGGCGAAGCGACGCTGGCGAAAAACCATACCTGGTGGACGGCGCGCGTCACCGAAGAGATGGACTACTGGATAACCGCCGGAGATACCGTCTCGCAGGTCACCCGTCAGTACGCTCGGGCCACCGGAACGCCTCCCCCGGCTCCGGGCTTTATCAGTGGCCTGTGGCAGTGCAAGCTGCGCTACCGTAACCAGCAGGAGGTGCTGGAGGTGGCTCGTGAATACCGCCGACGTAGCCTGCCGCTGTCGGTGATGGTCATCGACTTCTTCCATTGGCCGAACCAGGGCACCTGGTGCTTTGACCCGGTTGACTGGCCGGATCCGCAAGCAATGGTTGAGGAGCTGGAATCGCTCGGTATTAAGCTGATGGTCTCCGTCTGGCCAACGGTAGAAGCCCGCAGCCCGCTGTTCCCGCATATGAAAGCCAAAGGCTGGCTGGTGACCAGCGATCGCGGCGTGCAGGTTAATCTCGACTTTATGGGCAACACCACTTTCTTTGACGCGACGCATCCGCAGGCGCGGCAGTTTGTTTGGGAGACGGTGAAGAAAAACTACTATGACCTCGGGATTAAATTGTTCTGGCTGGACGAAGCGGAACCTGAATACCGCGCCTACGATTTTGATAACTATCGCTACCACGCAGGTCCGGTACTGGAAGTGGGTAACCGCTATCCACGCGATTTTGCCCAAGGGTTCTACGACGGGCTTCATGAGGCAGGCGAACGCGATATCGTCAACCTGGTGCGCTGCAGCTGGGCCGGTAGCCAGCGCTATGGCGTACTGGCGTGGTCCGGCGACGTCCACTCCTCCTTCCATGCCTTCCGTAACCAACTGGCCGCCGGACTGAATATGGGGCTCGCAGGCATACCGTGGTGGACGACGGATATCGGCGGCTTCCAGGGCGGCAACATTCACGACCCAGCGTTCCACGAGCTGCTGATCCGCTGGTTCCAGTGGGCGGTGTTCTGCCCGGTACTGCGTATGCATGGCTATCGTGAACCTCGCGTACAGCCTCCGGAAAGCTACCGTCATGGTATTCCACAGTGCGACAGCGGTTCGCCAAACGAACTGTGGAGCTACGGCGAAGAGAATTTCACCATTATGCAGCACTGGCTCGGGGTACGAGAAAGCCTGCGCCCGTATATTGATGCGCTGTACGACAATGCGCACCGCCACGGTGATCCGCTGATGCGTCCGCTGTTCTGGCACTATCCGGACGAGGCGCAAAGCTGGCAGACAGAAGATCAGTATCTGTTCGGCGAGGATCTGCTGGTTGCCCCGGTAATGCACGCCGGGCAGCGCCAGCGAGATGTCTGGTTACCGAGTGGCCATGCGTGGGTTGGGCTTGACGGAGAACGCTATCATGGCGGGCAACGAATCACCGTCGCCGCCGGGCTGGAGACGATTCCGCTGTTTATTCGCGAAGGCAGCCCATTAACGACGGTATTGGTTAAATAATCAGGCAAATGCCTGAAATCCTCGACAAAGATTGAAAAAGACCTGTCTACGCTCCGCTTCTTGCGTACAGTAGAGTGACTAACAAGTAGCCCGGCCGAACGCCGCGACGCCGGGCAACGAAAATGCACGTTCTTTTTCTCTTTCTGGCAAGGATTACCGCTTTATGATCGATACCACCCTACTGATCCTTCTGGGTCTGGCGGCGCTGGGCTTTATTAGCCACAACACCACCGTCGCCGTCTCTATTCTGGTTCTGATTATTCTTCGCGTCACCCCGCTTAGCACCTTCTTCCCGTGGGTGGAAAAACAGGGGCTCAGCATCGGGATTATCATTCTGACCATCAGCGTGATGGCCCCTATCGCCAGCGGCACGCTGCCAGCCTCGACGCTAATTCACTCTTTTGCCAACTGGAAATCGCTGGTCGCCATCGGCGTCGGCGTGTTTGTCTCGTGGCTCGGCGGGCGCGGCGTAACGCTGATGGGCACTCAGCCGCACCTGGTCGCCGGGCTATTGATTGGCACAGTGCTGGGCGTCGCGCTGTTTCGCGGCGTGCCGGTGGGGCCGCTGATTGCGGCGGGTCTGGTGTCGCTGCTTATTGGGAAGTCGTAGTCAGCGCCGCCAAATAGCGGCCCGGCGTCTGTCCAAGCCCTTTACGAAACATGGTGATAAACGCCGTGGTGGAGTCGTAACCCAATGACAGCGCTACCTGCTGGACGCTCAGCCCGCGCACCAGCATCTGCAGCGCAAGGATCAACTGCAACTGGTGACGCCAGCGGCGAAAGTTAAGCCCGGTCTCTTTCACCACCAGTCGGGCAAGGTTGCGCTCGCTCATGGCAAAGCGCTGGGCCCACTGCGCCAGCGTCTGCCACCGAGCAGGCTCTGCTTCCATGGTCTCAACCATCAGGCGAATTTTAGGGTGTGCAGATACAGGCAGCTGTAGCTGCTGCTCCGGCTGCTGCGGAAGTTCATCGAACAGCACCTGAATCAAACGCTGCGTCTCAGGCTGTTCACGCTGGCTTTCATTGCGCCCGGCAAGCGAGAGGATCAGCTCGCGCACCAGCGGTGAAATCTTCAGCGTGCAGCAGTGTGCTGGCATCTGCGCGGCACCGGGCTCGATAAATAAGAAGCACAGCTCCGCCAGCGGCGTCGCCCGGTTGCTGTGCGGGACTTCGCCGGGGATCCACACCGCAAACTGCGGTGGCACCATCCACATGGCATTTTCTACTTCGCAGGTAATGGCGCCGTGCAGCGCGAGAATAAGCTGCCCTTTACGGTGCTGATGCAGCGGAATGTACTGTTCCTCTTCCGCCACTTGCACCCCAAACGCGATGGCCGCATCCTGATGGCTATCCGGGTGATAACCCCCTAAACCGAGTCCCAGCATCATTTTGTCCGATTTTAGCGATAATCTGTCATTTTAGCTTGATTTCAACAAAGGCTAAACCGGGTATTGTAGTGCTCCCACTCTTTTGTCGAGATGTCTATGTCTGAAGTTACGACGTCTGCCAGCCGCCGCTGGCTGCTGATTATTGGTATTTTATTGATTGCCTCGACGCTGCGCGTCACCTTTACCGGCGCTGCGCCTTTGCTCGACGCCATTCGCGATGAATATGGCCTGACTACCGCACAAACCGGGCTGTTAACCACCCTGCCGCTGCTGGCGTTTGGCCTTGTCTCTCCGCTGGCCGCCGGGGTTGCCCGTCGCATCGGCATGGAGCGCAGCCTGTTTATCGCCATGCTGCTGATTTGCGCCGGGATTGCCGTACGATCTCTGCCGTCAGTGACGCTGATGTTTACCGGTACCGCCATCATTGGCTGCGGGATTGCGCTGGGCAACGTGCTGCTGCCGGGGTTAATCAAACGTGATTTTGCCTCACAGGTGGCGAAGTTTACCGGCGCGTATTCGGTGACGATGGGCGCGGCGGCGGCACTCGGTTCTGCACTGGTGGTGCCGATTGCGCTTAGCGGCTTTGGCTGGCGCGGCGCACTGCTGATGCTGATGGTCTTCCCGGTGCTGGCGCTGCTGTTCTGGCTGCCGCAGTGGCGGGCGGCAAAAACCACCGCGCTTTCCAGCAGCGGAGCCATGCATAACCGCGGCATCTGGCGCTCGGCGCTGGCCTGGCAGGTGACACTGTTCCTCGGTCTCAACTCGTTGGTTTATTACGTGATAATCGGCTGGTTACCGGCCATTCTCATTAGCCAGGGCTACAGTGAAGCACAGGCTGGCTCTCTTCACGGGCTGTTACAGCTTGCCACCGCGGCCCCCGGCTTTGTAGTTCCGCTGATCCTGCACCGGATGAAAGATCAACGCGGGATCGCCATCACCGTAGCTCTGATGTGTGCTATCAGCGCGCTGGGCTACTGGCTCTTGCCATCGCAGGCGGTTATCTGGACGATTATCTTCGGCTTCGGTTCTGGCGCGACGATGATTCTGGGCCTGACCTTTATCGGGCTGCGCGCCAGTTCGGCGCACCAGGCCGCGGCCCTTTCGGGGATGGCGCAAGCGGTCGGGTATCTGTTGGCCGCCTGTGGGCCTCCGCTGATGGGGAAAATTCACGATGCGACCGGCGCATGGCATCTTTCCTTGATGGCAGTGGCGATCATTGCGCTGGTGATGGCGGTGTTCGGCGGGCTTGCCGGGCGAGACAGAGAGATAAACGTTGAATAAAACGTAGCTCGGCCGAGCGCAGCGACGCCGGGGAAATCCCGGAGTCGGCGTACCGCCTCGTCCGGGCTACCTTTTTACTGGCCAGCAGCGTGCAGGAATGCCTGCACCAGCGGTGCCGGACGTCCTGCCAGCGCGTTACGCTCATGCTGGAACAGCGTCGCCACGAAGAACGGATGCGTCACCAGTTCCACCGCGCGAATATCCCCGTTATCGTCCCAGCCGGTTACCCGCAGCGGCAGCGATTTCAACGCCTCGGCGAAGTCGGCAGAGATACCGTAGTTGCAGTGATAGCCCTCTTCGATGCTGTCGCGACCATAAGCCCGCGCAATCAACGTATTGGCGCGCAGTTCAATGGTATCGCTCTTTTCTACCAGCGAGCAGGTCAGCGGCGCAATCACCATTCGGCCTTCGGTATCCGTTTCCGCATGCGCCGCATCTTCCCAGCCCATCACGTTGCGCGCGTACTCCAGAATAGCGTGCTGGAATCCCCCGCAGGTACCAAGGAACGGCAGGCTGTTTTCGCGGGCGTAGCGTACGGCGATTAATGCCCCCTCGGTATTCTGATACGGGCTGGCAGGCACCAGCCAGATGCCGTCAAAATCAGCGAGGCTGTCAGCGCTGTGCACATCACGCGTGGCAATCCAGCGGTATTCAACGGGCACTTCCAGCACTGCGGCGGCGTCGTCAAGCGCCAGCGGGATCGCCTGATGAGCAATCACATCAGCGTTGTAGTCGCCCACGAGGGCAATGCGAAGAACGGGGGTCAGTGCAGAGTTTTCCATGAGAGGTCCTTATGTGCAGACGTTACCAACGGCATAAGGAGCCTCAGACTAGCGATGTCGTCGCGCTTTAGCAATACCCGGAGGGCGAACCCAACCAATCTTTGTGGTATGGTCGAATGGAACAAGGGAGGAAGGATATGATCCAGTGTAAACGCGTGTATGACGACGCAGCACCTGACGATGGTTACCGTGTCCTGGTGGACCGGTTGTGGCCGCGCGGTATCAAAAAGGAAAACCTTATCTACGATGAATGGTGCAAAGACCTCGCCCCTTCAGCCGAGCTGCGTAAGGCTTATCACGGCGAGGTTATCGACTTTGCCACCTTCTGCCAGCACTACCGCGAAGAGCTTTCGCATCATCAGGATGTAGGCCAGCGTCTGGCCGACATCGCGCAAAAGCAGGGGCTTACGCTCATTTATGCCGCCGCGAACACCGCGCAAAACCACGCACGCGTGCTGGCCGACTGGCTGAAAAATCGCTAACGCCTGAACGCGATGTCTGCGGGCATCGCGTTACCCCACCAGTGCGGCCTGCTCTTGCGCCATCAACGCATCTGGCGTTAACGGCAGCAAATATTCTGAACGCACAAAAGCAAAACCCTGTTGCCCTTCACCTGCGCTCACTTCACCGGTCACCAGCCACAGCGCACGCGGCGAGTCGGCGGCCAGTTCAGTCATCACCCCGTTGACCGGGTTCAGACAGCGCTCCCCTGGCTTAATCAGCGCAAACAGTTCAACACTCTTACCGATATTTGCTCGGCCAGCGGCGGTACGGGCACCGGTAATAATGGCGATGGTGCCCGGCTTCAGCGAAAACATACGTCTCTCATTAATCAGAATTATCCTGGAGGCGCAGTGTACTGGATAAGGAATGTACTGTCATTTTTTCTGCGGATGATCGCGCCGCCACAGCGCCCACTCCTCAATCGTTTCGCCACTCGGCAGCTTACAGAGGCTGAACTCGCCCTGAGCATTGACCTGGCGAATGCTTTCACCTCCTTTCTGTTGGCAGTACACCGCAGCAGGATTAGCCATACCGATTTGCGGCGGCGGTGGCGCATCCGGTTCAGCCGTTTTTGCACACCCCGCAAGCAGTAGAGGCAGTAGTAAAACATAGTGACGAGACATCATTTCTCCTTATTTTCACTCTGGAGTTTAGCTTTAAACTCCATAATTTCTTCAAATTAGCTACACTTTTGCGACGTAAAGTACATCTCGTTCTCAACTGACCAGAGAACAGAACATTCCATAATCAATGAGTTATTTTGCCCCATCTCCCCCGATGGGGCTTTTTTTTAGAGTATAACATAGTGAAATAAAAGGATTTATTTCCAGCAATGTCCACGCATTGACCACATCTCACAAAAAGCCCCGCATTTGCGGGGCTTTCTTTGTCTACATCCACGGTATTGATTGCTGACCATTTGGCATCGGATGAGGTAACGCCGGTACCACTTCACCCGGCTTGACGATGTATCGCTCGACCGTCTCAGTCGTCACAAACGTGCAGCTACAATTAATATTTGTGCACTGGTGGTAACGCTCTTTGGTGGTGTCAGTAAAGTAACGACTAGTGCGCGCGTGGGCGGCTGTATGGCATAACGGACAATGAAACATTTTTCACCTCACCGGTTAGATTCAACGACCTAATTTTAACCAATTATTTATTATAAAACAATTAGTTATAATTAGTTTCAGACATATCACCATCCGTTTCATACTCCACACCAGAAAGCATCACCTCGAGCTCTACAGCCGTTGTGAAGCCGCCTTTTGTTAGGTTGTGGGTCAATTTACTGATTATCCATGCTTGCTCGTCTATAACGCTCTTAAAGCCTGAGACCCTGACCGGCATTTCTGGGTAAATATCCTCGCGACCGGTCGCCAGCATAATGGAGAATTCCGCAACCCCGCGCTGCAATTTATCCCACTTCGCCTGAGCCGCGCGCATCGCTTGCGCCTTCGTGGCGTAAATGGTCGTCAGCGCGAAAACATTGTCAGCCTCACCGGCCATGTATTCGCCCTCTCTGGCTTCCTGCTCTTTTTGCTTTTTGGCCGTGGCTTTACTGCTCACTGGTTTTGCTTTCGGGTGCTGTAGCGCCCGGAGGTGTTGCTCTTTGGGCTTACGTTTCAGCTTCACTGTCTGCTTTTGTTTCGCCGGTTTCGGGTCTTTAGTGTGCAGCCATTTAGCGGTTACGCCGGTGTAAGCGCCACGGTCGGCAATGGCAAACTGATGCCGGTCACCGTCACCGCGCTGGATGGTAATTTGAGGAATTGCTTTACCGCTCGCCGTGGTACCGCTTCCCGCTTTGAGCATCAGCAATCTACCCGCTTTCACTGAGACCGCGCCGCCGTTGCGTTCTGCGAGGCGGGTCAGGAAAACGGCGTCGGACTCCTGAGACTGGTCGATATGCGGAATCTGGATCCCCGCAAGAGAATCGGTGACGCTGGGCATTAACTTGTTTCGCTCAGCTATCGAGCTGACGATTGCACCGAGCGTGGTGTCATGCCATGACTCCTCACGACGGGAATTAAGCGTCCCGCGAAAATCCGCACTCCGGGCGCGAATGGTTACCGTATCCGGCGCCCCCCGGTGCTCTACCTCATCGACGGTAAATCGCCCCTTACTGACCAGCGAGAAACCTTTCCACCCGAGATACAGCGACAACACCGCACCGCGAATCGGCAACGCGACCAGACCGTCAGTATCGTCGAGCTCAATGTCGAGCTGGTCGGCCTCAAAACCCCGATTGTCCGTCATCGAGAGGTTAATCAGCCGGTCACTGATATTGCCGGTGATATCTTTGCTTTCCAGTGTCAGCATAAAGTCGGGCGTCAGCGTGGCACCCGCGCCGGTGATAATATCCAGCATGATTACGCCCCCACCATCGACAGCAGATCGCCAGCTTTCCCGACCAGACTTTCGGCCTGTTTTCCAATATCACCATACACCGCGGCGAGCGATTCATCGACACGGGTCAGTGACAGGGTGAAGCTGATTTTTCGTGGCGTCCCATCCTCAAAAAATACCGTGCCGGTCTCCGAGACATTACTGACAACAAACATTCCGTAAATCCAGCCTGAGCCAGAGATAAGCGGCCATGCGCGCCCCTGTTCAGCCATTGCATACAGCGCCAGCATCGTGAGCTTACCGCCGGTCAGCTCAGGATACAGGTCACCGCTCAGGGTGATTTTATCTTCCCCCTCGCCGAGATACTGAAAAGCGTCACGCTTCCCGATGCGAGAGTTTGACGCCCAGCTATAATCCGCGCTGCGCTGTATGCTCTGGTAGGGCAGCGTCTGACGCATAAAAACAAACATACCTAATGCCAGCATCATAATCAGTCTCCTTAGTCATGCATCATGCTTGCGCGGGCTTTGGCGCGCTTATCGCGCTCATACTTCTCTAATGCATCCTGCAAATCATTACCCAACCGACCTCCCGGCATACCATTGCCCGGCACGGTGATTTGATAGGTTGGCCGACTCTGGTCGATGTAGGTTTTACCGGCGGGTGCCGTGACCGGCTGATAGCTGTTGTATGCGCTGATTGCCGGGCTGTAACCGTTCTGCGTCGCCGCATTGGCCTTCGCCGCAGTCTGGTCAAGTGAGCTGGATTCTTTGTTGATAATGCCGAGTTTTTCGAGCACCCAGTCAATCCCGCTTCGCAGCTTGTTAAAGGCATTAAGCGGCATCAGCAGTGCATCGGCCAGCGCCTGACCGAACATAACCCCAACATCACGACAACTGTTGAGCGTGTCCTGAGTTGCTTTCACCGGCGCTATCAGGTCTTTAAACCACTGCCAGACGCCGCGAAGTTTTTCGCCGAGACTGTCGAAAATGGGTGCCAGCGGGGCGAACATTTCCCCGACCGGCGCAAAGGCACTCATGAGCCCCTCGACCACACCGGCAAAGAATGCGCTGACAGGCTCCCAGTATTTACGGATAAGCAGCGCGCCAGCGACAACAGCCGCCGCTACCGCTACGACAGGCCACGTAATAGCACCAATAGCCGCAATGACCCCGCCACTGATTGTCGTAAAGACCGCACCAAGCGCACCAGCCGCCGCAATGATGGCGTTAATGCCAGCAATTACCGGCCACGACACAAGGCCAATGGCACCAATCATCCCCACAATGCCGACAGCCGCCGCCATAATGACTCCCAGCGTGGTGGCAAGAGACTTGTTCTTTTGGATCCAGCTATCGAGCCTCAATACATACCCTGTCGTCGTTTGTACCAGCTTTCTTAATGATGACTCTTGCTGGTCAAACAGGTCGGTTCCTACCGCTTCATACGCAGACTGAAACTCTTTAAAATCGCCGCCGAGGTTATCCTGCATGACCTTCACCAGCTCAGCGGTTTTGCCATCCGATGCTTTAAGGGAAGCGGTAAGCTGGTCTAATTTCCCGCTCGAGGCAGCGGTCATGAGTACCGCAGCCGACGAGCTGGCCTCTTCACCGAAAATGGTTTTCATGTATTCGGCGCGCTGGCCGGTGCCGAGGTTGTTTTTATCAAAACTCCGCTGCATTTCTTTCAGGATGGTAAATATTGGACGTGTGTTCCCCTTACCATCAGCCGTTTTGACGCCGAGCTCTTTAATGGCGTCATACGCTTTGCCCGTTGGAGCCTGCAGGCGACTTAATACGGCACGGCTCCCCGTACCCGCCATCGAGCCCGTAATTTTGGCGTCATGCAGTGCGCCGACCATTGCGGCTGTTTCCTCGATGCTGATCCCGGCATTTTTCGCCACCGGCGCGGCATAAGTCAGCGCATCACTCAGGCCGTCAAAGTCGGCGGCGGTTTTGTTCATCGTCATCGACAGAACATCACCGATATGGGCGACCTTATCGTTTGAAAGCTGGAAGGCAGAGCGCATCCCCATCAATAACCCGGCGTTCTCTTCCATCGTTCGACGGTTTGCGAGCGCCATATCGAGTGTTACGGGGGTAGCGGCCTGAATAGCCGCAGCATCGCCGCCAGCCTTTGCAATAATAATCTGAGCACCGGCAGCATCATCAGCCGACGCGGCGGTGTTGTCGCCGAGCTGGCGCGCCTGTTTGCGGAGCGCCACCATATCAGCTGAGTCTTTACCGACACCGAGAACGGCCTGTAACTCAGCGTTTTTCTGAGCAAAATCATAACCGGGCTTCATCAGTGCAACACCGGCAAGCGCTCCGGTCGTTGCCATACCTATCCCGGCAGCACCCATCGACGCCGCATTTCCAGCCAGTGCCTTTCCTGCCTGATAGCGTTTTTGTACTGCGCTGAGTTTTGCCTGTTGCGCGCTGACCTGCGCCAGTGCTTCACGCTGGCGGTTAAGTTGTGCGGTGGTTTCATTGATAGAGTTTTTCAGGCGGCTTTCATCATTCGACAGATTGCGCGTATTAATCCCCGCTTTGCCGAGCTCGATCTGTTGCCGCTTCACCGATTGGGTGAGGCTGTTATATTTTGCCTGTAACCCTTCAGCCGAACGCTTTGCTGATTCCAGCACTCTGGCCTGTGCCGCCGTTGGCCGTTCCGTGTTTTTAAACTGCACCGCCAGCTCGGCGGCTTCCTGTTTTGCCTTTTCCAGCGCCTGTCCGGTTACCGCCAGTTGTGCGCTGGCTTTGCGAAAACCGTCGATTTTCGATGCCTGACCATTCAAATCACGCAGGGATTGCTGAGTCGTGCGGATATCGCCAGACAGCGATTTGCTCGCCGTCTGGATCGCTTTAAAGGGTCGGGTCGCCTGGTCGACAGCTTTCAGCAGCACTTCGAGTTTGAGGTTGTTACTCATTCGTGTTTCCGCTTCGCTGTAGCGCTTTTTCGCGCCAGTTGACGAGTTCGGTCAGGCTCATGGGATACAGGTCTGATGGCGACCAGTGGAAAATTACCGCTATGTCAGCCATCAGGTCATCGACCGAGAGTTTTTTCGGGAAGGTTACGCCGCCGAATTCGGTGACAAAAAACCAACCACCTTACCGGCAAACGACAACAGGTCGGGCAGCTCCAGCGCGGCGGCCTCCTGTTCGGTCAGTGACGGCATGGTCATGCGCGGCAGCACTTTAATCAGCGCATCGACGTCGGAGTTTGCGACAGATGCCAGGCTGACACCGCGCAGGGTTCCGGCGGACGGTTTTAACAGAGTGACATCGGTAATCACCTGCTCACCGCGCGTAATTGGTTTAATCAGAGTGACGATATTTTCGTTAATTTTTTCCATGATATTTTCTCGTTAAATTCAGGTTTCAGGATGCCCGGCCAGCCATGCTGACCGGGGCAGAATTACAGGCCGATGTTTTGTCGGTGCGCCTCGAGCATGTCGGTGCCGCTCACTTTTTCGATGAGGTTCACCGTGTCGATTTCCACCAGTTCCGAGCCATTCATCGTCAGTTTGAAGTAAGTACACATAAGCGAGATTTTCGACTCGGTGTCTTCGCCTTGTTTGGCTTCGCCGAGGTCGATTTCTTTCTGACGGCCACGGAGAACAACCTCGACCGGTACGGTCTCGCCGGTATCATCACGCTGGTAAGACCCGGCAAAACGCAGCGGGACAGAGGCTGTACCGGTGGCAGCGTATAGCGACCAGATAGCGTCATCAGGGAAACCACCGAGTGAGATTTCAGCCGACAGCGCATCATCATCGAGGCCGAGGTCGACCGGTGCCGAGCCATTCATCCCGCCGCCGCGATAATTCTCGAGCTTGCGGGTAAGTTTTGGCAGCGTGACGGACTGCACGACACCGAGATAACTCACCCCGTCGATAAACAGATTCATGAGTTTGAGCTTGCGCGGTAATGCCATTGGTCAGGCTCCTTATTTGCTGTTGACGGATGAGACCAGATTCGCCAGATATTTGTCGGTGATACGCTGGCGCAGAGTCAGGTTTTCGAGTGGTGGTACCGGCGTATAGTCGTAATCAATAAACAGTTTTCCGGCCTTGAGGGTTTCTTTGCTGTTGGCCTCTTCGTCAAACCAGCACGTCGCATCGATGATGTACCCCCCGGTTTTCAGCTCGCGGAATTTCGCGTTAATACCGTCGATAATGTCGCGAATTAACGTGGCGGTGACGGGCTTATCATTTGCCCACATATGCCCTTCGGCCATTGTGTCGGCGATGATTTGCGCGGTGCGGGTGTAGTTTTCAAACTGAAACAGCGGGTCATCGGAGCAATTACGGTTACCCCAGAAGCGGAAACCATCAGCACGAATCAGCGTGGTAACACCAGCCTCATTCAACAGGTCGGCATCGGTGCCTTTTTCCTGCAAATCCCAGAAGACCGATGCACTGATGCCAGTAACACCGTTGACGCCGACGTTCGACAGGGTTTTATGCCACCCGGTGTCATTGTCGATTTTTGCGCGCAGCCCCAGCGCGATGGCGGTCGCGTAGCTGGTTGTCGTCGCGTTGGTCGTGGTATCCCACCCGAGGAAATCAGGCCAGATAATCATGAGCTCACGGGCGCTGAAGTTTTCGCGATAGGCGATAACGTCAGAAATGGTTTTACAGCCCCACGCGCTGACGTAAGCGAAAGCACGTAATTTCTGAGCCACGGACGCAAGCGCGGTCGCGACCTCCTGAGTATCGAGACCCGGCACACCGAGAATACGGGGTTTCACGCCGGTAACCGCTTTCGCCGTTAACAATGCTTTCAGTCCGGTGTATTTGCCGTTCTCATCCGTGGTGCCGATGATGTTCGAAATGGTTTGCGCCTGTGCCTCGTCGTCGTCGCCGGTACCCTCCGCGACGCGCACGACCACGATGACCGGTTTTGACTGGTCAGCAATGGCCTGTAAGGATTTTGCCAGGGTACCTTTGGTACCGGCTTTCGCGATGGCGTTTTGTGGGCTGGTAATCAGTACCGGCTCATTGAGCGGGAACATATCGGCATCAGCATCACTGGCCGTACAGACCATGCCGACAACCGCCGTTGATACGGTCGAGATTGTGCGTGTTCCGTCGTTAATTTCGACGACTTCGACGCCGTGATGATAATCACTCATCCGTTTAACTCCGTTAGTTGGGGTGAGTGATATTGTCTGGTTTACGCCTGTGTGCGGCTATTTGTCAGGGTTCGGCGGTGTCTGACACAACGGGATTTGTTGCCGGGAATTTTTTATATAGTGTCGATATGCCCACATCAAAAATCATCGCGACGCGCTGACGGGTTTCTCCGGCCGCAATCAGTCGCCCGGCCTGAGCCCATTCGTCTGGCGCCAGCTTTGGCCGACGTCCTCCGATTCGGCCCTGAGCGCGAGCGGAATCGAGCCCGGCGCGAGTGCGTTCGACAATCAGCTCGCGTTCCATTTCAGCAAGCGCGCCCATGATGTGGAAGAAAAAACGCCCCATCGGCGTTGAGGTATCGATACTGTCGGTCAGGCTCCTGAAATTTACGCCGCGCTGGCGAAGCTCTTCAGTCATCGAGACAAGATGCCGCATGCTACGACCGAGCCGGTCGAGCTTCCAGACAACCAGTGTATCACCGGCCTGAAGTCGTTTTAATGCGCGATTGAGTCCCGGCCTGTTGGTCGATTTCCCGCTGATTTTATCTTCGAAAATTAGCTCACATCCCGACCGTTCCAGTGCGTCGCGCTGTAGCGCAGTGTTTTGTTCATTTGTTGATACGCGCACATAGCCAACCTGCATCGGTTTTCCCTTATGCAAAAGCCGGAATGATGCCAGCCCGGCGGGAAAACTGCATTTTCTTAAACGTTGGTTTGAAAGAGGCAGCGAAGAGAGGTGTTGGTACGGGAGTAAACCAGATTCCGGATATGTCCGCCTTCGCATCAGGATCTGGATATCAAAAACTACCAGGTGGATATATTTTGCAGTGGGGATCTGCGAATGCTGGCAACTCAGCCTCAACGGGAATATCTAATACGTTCCCGATTCCATTCCCGTCAGGGATTGTAATCATTACAACCGGGCAGATTGACCCATCTTATACCACAGCGCAACAGCCAGCAGCGGTAGGTATTTCGCTGCCCACCACCACAGGGTTTATTGCGAAGTCAGCCGCTGCTAACACTGATGCATTTAACTATTTAGCCCTCGGGTACTAACATGGCAAATTATATCTTTAGTCCATCAAAAAATGCGTTCTATCCGTTTGAATTAAAAACCTCCTACGAAATAACAGACTCATGGCCGGAGGACGGAATCGATGTAGAAGATTCTATTTTTATAGAGTTCACAGGAATTCCACCTGAGGGCATGATGCGCGGGGTAAGTGGTGATAATATGCCGCTATGGATTGAACAACCAGAGCCGACACAAGACGAATTGATCGCAGCTGCTGATGTTGAAAAACAGGACAGAATTGACCGAGCCAATGTGTATATGAATGGCAAGCAGTGGCCTGGTAAGGCCGCTATGGGGCGGTTAAAGGATTCAGAAAAAATACAGTACAGCCTGTGGTTAGATTACCTCGATGCGCTGGAGGCAGTAGACACGTCCAGCGCACCAGATATCAACTGGCCTGAGTCACCGGAGGTGTAGGCCAGTCCGGGTCTGTTGTATCAACTCGCATCAGCAGCACCCGGTATTTTTTCCATTCAGCCAGCGCGGCCGTTTCGTCATCCGTCGCAATACCTGCATCTACGGCATCCTGTCTCCAGGCTATCTCAGCATCAGCGCCTGCTTTCAAAGCTGATTTTTGTGCATCATTCACAGCTGTTATTTCTTCCCTTGTGGGAGGGGGGATTTCCACCCATGCAGGGAGGCCATCTTTTCCGGCGACTCTGTATTTTCCTTCTGGTGGTTCATTTGAAAACTCGAAAAATATTGAATTATCCACTTCAATACTATCGCCGGGCCAGCTACCTGCTTTTTCATAGATACTTCTTAACTCATCAGCATAAAACGCATTTTCTTTCGCAGAATAAAACATATTATTCACCATCCAATCGCAAAGATTCTAAAACCGCCATAGGCGGCACATGTAATTTGGGTTTTTGTAAAACTTGTATAATATGCTCGCCCTGCAGCCAGGTTGAATGCAGCAGTAGAACTCAAATCTACAGGATTAGTAGATATATCACTGAATAACGGAATCATGCACTCATTAGGAAATGCGATAGGGAAGCTCACAGTGGTAGTCGTTGTGTAATCGCTCGTTGCCCCTCCGGTCCACTGTAAAATAATTACCTTTTCTTCCCCTGCAACTATTGCAGGTATAGATAAATAGCCTCTGCTGCCAGTAGCGCATCTTGCTGCCGCCAGTTTTGCGCCTCCCCCCAAACCAAGGTATGTGAGAAGCCCCGCAACATCTTTTCCGCTAAGTGCCGTAAGCGTGGCATCTTTGGCTTGTTTGTTTGCCAGCGCGTTCGTCATCGTCGTGGCAAAGTTTGGGTCATTACCCAGCGCTGCTGCCAGTTCATTCAACGTATCAAGAGCTGCCGGTGATGATGCCACCAGTGCCGCAAGAGCTGATTTTACAAAAGCGGTAGTGGCGACCTGTGTATTGTTAACCGTCTGTGCCGCAGTAGGCGCTGTTGGCACCCCGGTCAGAGCTGGGCTCGCAAGCGGCGCTTTCAGCGCCAACGCGTTATTAATAGTGGTACTGAAACTAGGGTCATTGTTAATAGCCGCAGCGATTTCTTTAAGCGTGTCCAGCGTGGCAGGAGCACCGTTAATCAGGGCAACCAGTGCAGCCTGCACAAAGGCCGTGGTGGCTAGCTGCGTGGAATTATTGCCTGCCGCTGCCGTCGGCGCTTTTGGCGTGCCGGTGAATGTCGGATTGGCTTTCGTCGCATACTGCGTATGAGGATCGGTAGCTGCGATATGTTTTGCCATCTGGTCATCAACATATACCTTCAACTCCAGCACCTTATCATCCACATATTTGCGGGTTGCCAGCACGACTGATGGGTCAATTTTTAAGGTGATCGCTGAAGTGCTCGAGACAACCAGAATCATGCGAATGGTCTGCGTTCGACCGCTACCCTCAGCCAGTAACGGCTTATAGGTTTCCGGGCAGTTGGCGACAGCAATCAAAATGCCATCGTCATCATAAAGACCGATTTCGCGAATGAAGAAACCGCCCTCATTCTCCGGGATGATTTGCTCGGCAATAATCTGACTGGCGTCGTTTGTATCAACGGCCAGTGAATTCAGCGGCTTCCGGCGGCGCTCGCTAATGAGCTTTGTCTGAGCCGGGTCAGGTGTCGGCAATGTGCCGTTCCCGTCGCCGACGGCCATTTGGGTAATATTCAGTTGTGTACCAAGTGCGGTCGCGTTTGCCAGTCGCGCCGCGCCCTGATTGGTCAGGATGGCAAAATATTTTGTCGTCATGCGCTTACTCGCAGGTTATCAATCAGATGAATGGCCGAAGCCGGATAAAAATCACCACCGACGACAATTTCCTCGGCGGCATAGGGATAAACGGTTAACAGGTCGCCGTCGTAGCAACTGGCACCCACATAAGCGCGCCCGGTGGTGCTCAGGCTGATAGCGAGCCCGGTCAGGTGTCGGCTTGCCGGTTTAGCCCCTTCAATCAGGCGCTCGAGCTCGAGATACATCTCATCGGTGATGCCGGTCTCGAGTACGCCCACAACCAGCCGGAAAGTACCCGGCTCTTCGTTGAGCGCCCACCACTCCTTAACCTCAATCAGATAGCCCAGCGGCTCCACCACGCGCCGTAGTGCGGTGATGGTGCCTTTGTGGGCGTGAACGTAAAACGCCGAGGCGATAACGCTGCGTTTTGTCGCCTCCGTCCAGTTCTCATCCCAGCGGTCAACCGAAAACGCCCACGCCAGATAGGGCAGCAGCCGTACCGGGCAGGTGCGCCAGTTCCACAACGTGCGAAGCGGTATCGGCACACGCTCGATATCTGCGGCCGCGCGAGCGGCGGCAACCTCCAGCACCGACGAGCCAACGGGCAACAGCCGGTTATCACTCATCGGCACCCCCGTCAGCGATGCTGTATTTGGTGCAACAGGATGCCTGGTATTTACTGAGCACAATGTCGGCCAGTGGCGCGGCCAGTTCGACACGCTGCACACCTTCGACGTGCAGAGCGGCATAGATGGCTGACTGACGAATATCGCGGCCTAGTCGCTGTTGCGCGGTGATATACGCCCTGAGTTTTTCTTCAGCAGCCTGACGGATGGGCTCGGCTTCCGGCCCCGGATAAAAATAAAGGGTCGCGTCAATCTGATACGGCACGACTTCAGCGCTCTGCACGGTCACCCGGTCACCAACGGGGCGTACCTCTTCAGCGTTAAGCGCTTTTTCTACGATGGCCAGCAGGTCATCAGATGCTGTGCCGTCATCATCACGAGAAAGAACGGTAATGGTCACGCAGGCCGGTGATGGGCTCACAACTGAGATATCAGCGACCCGTCCGTCAGCACTTCGGCCGTGATATTCATATGCGCCGACCGGACCCGCCACACTGAGCCCTTCATACGCCTGTTGTGCGCGTAGCCGTAAATCAGCGTCAGACTCCATGACCGCCGGTGTCGGCGGGATAGTGTTGTCATCGGCAGGTGTCACGGTCTGACGCGAGGTGTTGTTGTTCCCGGCTATTACGTCGAGGTCGTTATTATTCGCATAGGCCAGTGTGCAGCCTTTCCCGGCATCGTTTACACGCTGACGCCAGATGACCTCACGGTAGGCGTTTTCCTCCAGATATTTCACCAGCGGCTCAGACTCAAGGGCGAGAGTGCGCGCAACAGCTTCCTGTTGTTCTTCAGGATAAAGCGAGACCAGCGTCGCTTTGCGTTCCGCGAGAATGGTCTCAAAATCCAGCGTTTCCACGAAGTCGGGCGCGGGGAGCTGGCTCAGGTCGATGGTTGCCATAAATTCAACTCACTGGGATGGTTAGAGAAATCGTTTTGCCGGTATCTTTGGTCTCGCCGGTCAGTTCAACAATCATCTGGCCGTTAAACTGGCGCTCGACCGTCAGCGCGCTGATGCTGATGCGCGGCTCCCACTTCAGCAGCGCCATATAACAGGCGCACATAGTTTGCAGCTTCAGCGCGTCGGTCTGTGGCTGGTCAACGAGGGAGAACAGCAGCGAGCCATAATCGCGGCGCATCACGCGCGAGCCGACCGGCGTTCGCAGAATGTCGCTACAGCTCTGTCTGATGTGCTCAGCATCAGTGATAGCGCGCCCGGTCTCGCGGTTCATACCGATGTAACGTGTTGTCATAGTGGTGTCCCTGTTTCACCGCCGCTGTCGCCGGGGTGTTTATGCAGATGAAGCACTTTTCCGTTTGAAGAAAGCGAGCCGCCGGTATGGGTGATATCACCTTTCATCGTCCCGCCTTTGGTGACCTCGAGTGACCCGGTTGTCAGTTTGTTGGTGCAGACCACCTCCGGGGTATCGAGGGTGATGCGGGTCTCGGCTTTCACCGTCACCACCGGCACCGTTACGGCGATGGATTCCGACGCTGTAACGACTGCGGTTTTGATGCCGCTCACCGTCAGCGCGCTGGTCTCCGGCTCGTACTCGATAACCGCCCCGTCAGGAAAGGTGATGTGAAATGCATCAGCCGACGCCGACGGCGCGGGGTGGTCATCAGAAAAAATACCGGGCAACACAAAGGCGGTATCGAGCTCACCGCCCACGGCCAGCAGTAAAACCTGTTCGCCCACTGACGGAGCCCACCAGACACATGAACGACCGGCGCGCGTGGTCAGCCATTGAAGCCAGTCAGTAGTAATGCCGCCAGTCTGGACACGACAGCGCCCGTCAGCGAGGTCAACTTCGACAATGACGCCGGTGCGGATCAGGTTGCGAAGGAGGCGTAAAGCGTCCTGAAGATTTGCGCGAGTATTCATACAGGGAAGGATGCCGCCCAGAACTCTGAGCGGCAATTGATGCGGGTTTTACTGTCAATGACACAACATCAGGGTTAACTATTGTAAACTTTTTTGATTACTTCCATGCACTCAGCATGTGCCGCCTTATGGTACTCAAACTCTTTGTTGTAGAAAAAAAAGAAAGCCTTCTTCACCTGAGGCATTTCAATAAAGATAAATTCATCCACTTTATGAAAAAAATGAAAACTAGGGTTTTTTGTGTTAAATATCAGCAATGAGTTTCGCTTACTGCACTTATTCATTTTAATAAGAGCTCTTCGGGTTCGTCTTATCGTACGAAAAACCTTGTGTGGAGTCGTATCGATATCACCCCAAAACATCGCAACAGGGATATCCGCAATAAAAGGTATATAATTACCGCCCTTATACCTTAGGAATCGGGAGCGCAGATCCATCAGTTGCAGTTTGAAACCAATGTATTGCAGCCACCATATGATGCAGTCAACTTCATATGAGTCCAGTTCTGCGCCATCTTTATCACGGAATAATCGCTTTAAATAGTCTTCAAAAGAGCCAAGCAAATCTGAGTTACACCCTCTACAAGCCGGAATGGTTGATT
Organism: Kluyvera sp. CHPC 1.2972; assembly: GCF_036759925.1. Lineage (NCBI taxonomy): Bacteria > Pseudomonadati > Pseudomonadota > Gammaproteobacteria > Enterobacterales > Enterobacteriaceae > Kluyvera > Kluyvera sp. CHPC 1.2972. The sequence goes on from NZ_JAPKIB010000003.1 coordinate 306,117, forward strand.
TTATATAACTGGCAGATTGGTTGTTTTTAGTATTAATAAGAAATTTTTTTTGGTCAGCTTCAAACGCCCATTGTGGAATGATGTGCTCTCTGGTGATTTCATTTTCACTCCCACAGAGAACACAAATCTCAGCGTTGTGATCTGATATAATCCTATCCATCACTATTTTTTGAGACTTTTTTATCCGTTGTCTCAGCATGCTAAATTTTAGATTCATAACATCAACGATCTCAGTCAGCCTTCGATAATCTCATTAATATAGCATTCTCAATGAGTTGAATAGAATCTAGATCAAACCCGATGAGCGGTCGGGCGTCGTACTGTACCGGCTTGCTGTTTCGCCCTGGCTTATCCTTCAGGCCGTACTGATGCACATTCACCATCCGTTGCACCTTGCCGGTAAATTCCACGACCGCCGCATCATTTCCCGCCGTGGCTTTCATAAAGCGACTGGTGCGGAGCTTCGCGAACATTTCCCGCTTAACCCGGCCTTTCTTCGCTTTCACCGGCTGGCGTTTTCGTGCGACGTATGGGGTGCCATCGGGAGCTTCCTGCGTTTTAATCCGGCGTTGTTGCCGGGCGCGCAAAGTCTTTGCGATATCTGCGGCCATCCTGCGTCGGGCGGTCGGGGAAAGTGCCGCAATCAGCCCCGCGAGCTTATCGTCGAACGGTTTAAAATCATTCATCCCATTGACTCACCAGCTCACCCTGCACATACAGCTCAGTCGGGCGGGTGACCGGCTCCGGCGGCTGCGGTTCCGGGGCTTGTTCGACGTGCAGCTCGTGCCCCTGTTCTTTGACAATCGTGCGCTCGGTCAGCATCAGGCTGATGCTGATATCAGTGCTGTCATTGCTGTTGATATCGGCAAAATAGGTGAAGCCCTTTTTGCGGCCCTCATCGGTCGTCATGATGTCGGCCTGATGAATGCGCAGCCACGCCTGAACCGGCACGAGCAGCAGTTCGATATCCCCGGTGAAGTCAGTCACCACCACATTGAGCGTGTACTGATTTTCAAAAGACAGCGACGCCGCCAGCGTGGAGGCGAGTTTCCCGTTATCGATAAAAATACGCATCATTTCGGGGTTACGCGCCAAATCAGGCACGGCGTCAGTTAAGGCTTTTCGCAGACTCTTCGGCTTGTACATCGATTTTGTCCTGGCAGTTTTTTACCGTTCTGACCTGAAGCGCGCAGCGCTCAAGGGCGCTTTCGAGCTGGCGTATATCCGCGCTCAGGTCGCCATTAGTGGTCGGGTCACTTCCCGGCATCGGGCAAAGGCTGACCCTCGGGCAAGCGTTGTAAACAATCACCGGCGTCGGCACAGGCGGCGCGCTGGTGCAACCGGCGCACAGCATCAGGCAAATCAGCGCTATACCAGCGGCGAAGCTGTTCGTTTTCATTGAGTAACCTCGTGATAGTCTGTTCCCGACGTTGCGCCCGGGCTCCGGCATCCATGAGTTCGCCGCGCAGTAAGACCTGAGCGGTCTCGTTTTCACCACTGATGCGGTGGGAAGTTTTAAGCTGGCTTTTCAGCATGCTGATAACCGTTTTCTGTTCACCGGCGACTTTATTCGCCCGTTCAAACGAGCGGGTCAGGCTGGTGTTTTCGTGGCGCATCCAGAGCAGCCCGGCCACGGCCAGCGCTAACAACACAATCAGCGTTTTCATTGTGCCCCCTTCAGGCAGTATGTGCGTTCGCGCAAGCGGCGATTTTCGAGCCCGGTATTACGGACACCGTTCACAAACACCCAGCGGGTGAGCTGGTCACAGGCTTGCCACCATTGCCGGTGCTTCAGGTGATAAACCAGCGTTGAGCGACAGGCCGCGCCGGTGCCGACGTTAAAGGCGAAGCTGACCAGCGCGTCATACACAGCGGGTGGCATGTCTACCGGCACACAGACCGCGAGTCGCTGCTCGACGTTCAGCACGTCGGCGACCAGATTCGCAGCGGCTTCTTTCCCGGTGATATCCCGTTTCGGGGCCACCCCGGCAGTGTGGCCGATGCCTGACGTCCACACCCCCGCGCTGCACTGGTAAGGGCGCAACCGACAACCCTCGAGGTCGGCAATCAGCGCGAGCCCCTCCGGCGAGGTGTGGAGCAAACGGAAATCAGGCACCAGTGCCGCCAGCGCCAGCACGACGGCCACACTGCAACGTTTAACGATTGAGGCCACGAATAACCCCCTTATCGATACCCATTGAAACGAGGTAGTTATACGTCCTGCGGCGATACCAGAAATTCACCAGCGCGGTGAAAATGGCACAGCCACCCCCGATAAAAAGCGCTGTCTTTTCTGGCGTCTGCGTACCGAAATACGCCAGCGCTACGGACAGCCAGTACGTCAGAAAGGTCGTGATTTTTTCCATCGTCAGTCCCATAGGTTAACGGTCTCCGATACCGGTGCGGCGTCGACTTCAGGCAAGCTGACCGCCGTGCCGTGAGGCAGGACGACGCCCAGCTCGGCGAGACCCGGATTAGCCAAAAGCACTGCCTCGACCACACCCTCAGTACGCCCGTAATGGCGCTGACATAACGTGTCGAGCGTGTCGCCCTGATGCGCGATGACGTTCATCAGATTTGTCCCACAATGCAGCGCGCTTTGTCCTGGATGCGAGCGACCGACCAGCGCATGTCACGCCACATTTCATCGATGGTGTCCTCGATGCTGTCGGCTTTTTTATCGCCTTTGGCGCTGGCATCAACGCCGCGATAACGCTCGTACAGCGTCGCGGTCGTCATTGAGCAAACGGCGTTGAAGTAGTGGAAGACCCGGACGCTTTCGCCGTCGAGTTCATCCGTCGGCACATCCTCAAGGCGCGGGTAACCGTCGGCGAGCTGAAGGTCGCGCCATTCGGCCAGCTCGGCGTTGGTCTCGGCCATCGCGGTTTTAATTGCACGACGCAGACGCACCGGCGTCACGGTCTGCTCGAGGCGCATTTCATCGCGCATACGCTTCGGATCAACGTCAGGGAAAAAGGCGGTGTTTTTAATCACCGGCTCCTCAACCGGCACAGGCGGAATGACCATCTGGTCGCGCGGTTGCGTCGGGTTGTTCATCACAATCGTGCTCATGACTACCTCAGTAATTAGGTGGGCGGTGGTCGCCGGTCGCAGCTACGGTGAATCACCGACATTGACCAGCGAGCCGCCCGGCGCGGGGCGCGTTCGGTTAACCGGTGACTTTCTTCGGGCGTCCTCGCCCTCGTTTCACTGGTGAATCTGTTTTTTTAGCGGGTGCCTTTTTAGCGACGGTTTTCTTTTCCGCTTTTTTGGCGGCGACCGGCTTCGGGAATACCTCGCGGGTGAGTGTCTCAATGTCCTTGCGAACACCGGCGCTAGCGTCGAGCTGTAAGGCGCGTTTCAGATGCCCTAGCGCTTCAGGAAGCTGACCGGCATCACGTAACGTCAGACCGGCGACCTTATGCAGCCGGGCGCGCACTTCATCAGGCATGTCGGCAGCGTCGGTCAGACTAATGACCTCGAGCAGTTGCGCGGCGTCGACAGGCTCACCGGCCATACGGGCACGGAGTGCCGCGAGCGCAACCTCTTCGGCCAGCATGTAAGGCGCGGGGCGGGAATGGTTTTCCGGCATCGAGAGACCGAAGCGCAGCGCATAGCGCGCAATCTCGACAGCGCCAGTGATATCCCCCGCATCGAGACGCCAGAGCATCACCGTCATCAGGATGTCATCCTGTGCGCCGGTGCCGCTTTCCAGTACGCCAGCGACCCACGGCAGGTACAGCGGGAGTAATTCGCGTTTTTTATCCGCTTTACGTTCTTTCGAGCGAATGTCTGAGAGCGTCCGGCGGTCTGCGGCCAGCTTGACGAGCATTTGCTCGTAAGCCGAGGCATGACGCAGCGGGGCGTTTTCCCGCTGCGATGCCCTGATAGCCGAGACCCGCATCGCGTGACGCTGTGCGGGGGTTGCCATCGGTTACGCCTCCGCGCCGTCAGTTTCAGCCGGGGCGGTGCCGGTCATAGACTGCACCGCTTTGACCAATGCCGCCGCAAAGGCATCTGCGCTGGTTGTTTCCGGCGTGGCGGTCTCGTCCTGCTCGAGAACGTCGATATTCTCAATCAGGCAACCGGCCTCGTAGTCCTCGACCACGAAATCGACTTTGACCTGTTCGTAGTTTTCCACCTGGTCGAGTTTCGGGTTTTCGACGATGTGGCGGCGGTGGCCGTCTTCGTACAGATAAATCGACAGGTTATCCAGCGTGGTGATCAGGATGCTGTTGGCCGGGAAGAACGGCGCGCGCACCGCCTGAAGCTGGCCGATGGTCTTCTGGCTGATAATCAGTTCACCGGCGAGCTGTTCGCTGTTCGCCTGGAATTTGTTAATCATCGGGAAGTATTTGTCGGTCAGGATGCGGCGACCACAGATAACCACCATTTCCGGGTTTTCGCGGTGAATTTCCGCGACCAGCGATTCAAAAGCATCCATCACCAGCGCGTCGAGGTTGGCGTAATGACCACCTTTACCCACCTTGATGGTGTTCGAAATCACCGTACCATCATCGTCGGTGACGCTGGACATGACGCGCTCAGGCGCATCGTTGCGGTATTTCTGCAACCAGCCGACAGCCACATCCTGAAGCAGTGGATTCTGAGCACGGTCGGAGGTCGCCGCGCGGCTTACACCGTTAAAGCCGATGGTGATGTAGTCCAGCGCCTGACGCTTGATGATGGCGTTGCGAATACGGATCTGGAAATCCTGAAAACGCGCCCACAGGTCGAGCTTGCCGTACTTCAGGTGATAGTCGAAGTTGACCGGATGACAGAAATAACGGTATGCATCGAGCTTGCCAAAATCAGCGGTTTTACGCTCGATGCCGCCGTCGGTGTCGGTGGTGCTGGCAATGGTGCCGGTCACATCGATACCGACTTTCTCTTCGGTCAGCTCGCCAACGGTCACCATGTTGATGAGCTTCAGGAAGCTGGACGACTGCTGGATTTTGTCAAACAGAGTCTGAGTGACCGACGGCTCGACGGTGAATTTTTTGTCGAGGTCGCTGGTCTTGATGCCGTTCAGCTCGGCGATACGGCTCAGGTACTGATTGAATTTAAAACGGGTCTCTTTACGCATGGGGTTTGTATTCCTTCGGGTTTATCAGGGGTTAGCAGTCGGTCAGCGTGGAGCCAGACGAATCACCGTCGCCACCGGCGCTTAACTTGCGGCGCGGCTGCGTTTTATCTTCGGTGTGCTCCAGCGTGGTTTTGATGGTGCTGAATTGCTGCGAGGTGGCAGTGGCCTGTTCGGTCAGCGCCTTTTTGACGTCAGCGAGATCGCTTTCAAGCTGGCTGAAACGTACATCAGCGCTTTCGCCGCCGGTCTGCACCTGCTCGGCGATGGCGGTCACGGCTTCATGTACATCACCGAATCGCGCGTCGTCACTGGCCTGTTTACGGCTGAAGATGCTTTTTACGGTGTCGCTCAGACGGGTGATGATGGTGTCGGGCTGGTCTTCAAATTCCAGCGCGGCGAAGGTCGCCACAGAGAACAGATCATCAGGCTGGTCTTTCTTCCCGGCCAGTGGGTTTTGGCTGGCGCGGGAGCAGAATTGCAGGTATTCAGTACCGAGGCTCGCCGGGTCATCGGTGACCGCCAGCCCGATGAGGCCGCACTTGCCGGTGTTGGCAAAGTTCGGGCGAATTTCCATCGAGGTGTAAACCTTCTGACCTTGCGCCAGCATCGCCAGCAGGTTGTCGAGGGGGGCAATTTTGCCGAACAGTGCCAGCTTGCCGTTGAGCGCCGAATCGTCGTCGATCACTTCCGCTTTCAGCTCCACCACATCGCCATAACGGCAAAACGGACTGTCGGGGTAAATACCGCGAATATGCTCGAGGTTGATACGACAGCCATAAACGCGCGGGTCAAAGCCGTCGGCCATGTCCTGAATATCCTGCTCGCTGATATCGCGGCCATCGCAGGTATCACCGGCGACGCCGATGCGAAACCATTTCGAAATTTTTTTAGCCATTTTGTCAGGTGTCCTGAGTTGGGTTATCGGGTCGGTTGTAGTTTCCCGACTCAGCCCTTCACCAGCTACCTGTTGCGGAAGTGCACCCCCTGACACAACAGGGTGTTAGCGATTCATCCCCCCTGAATCTTTAGCCTTGCCGTGTACTTATCACGGCGAGGTTTTATGACCACCACAACCGACACATCATTACTCAGCGACCCGCGACGACAGGCCGCGCTTTTGTTCTGGCAAGGGTTCTCCGTGCCGCAAATCGCGGAGCAGTTGCAGGTAAAACGCCCCACGGTGCAGAGCTGGAAGCAGCGCGACAAATGGGAAGAGACCGCCCCGCTAAACCGGGTTGAGTTCACGCTCGAGGCGCGGCTGATTCAGCTCTATGCAAAGCCTGACCTGACGCCGCATGACTTCAAAGTCGCGGATTTTCTGGCGCGCCAGATGGAGCGCCTCGCAAGGGTTAACCGCTACGGCCAGACCGGTAACGAAGCGGATTTAAACCCGAACGTGGCCAACCGCAACAAAGGGGAAAAGAAGAAGCCGAAAAAGAATTTTTTCAGCGAAGAGGCTATCGGGAAACTCGAGGAGATTTTCCGCGACCAGTCATTCGAGTATCAGCTCGAGTGGTGGCGCGCGGGGCTGGCGCACCGCATACGGCACATTCTGAAATCCCGCCAGATTGGCGCGACGTTCTACTTTGCGCGTGAAGCGCTACTACAGGCGCTGAAGACCGGCCACAACCAGATTTTCTTATCAGCCAGTAAGACACAGGCCTACGTGTTCCGAAAATACATCATCGCCTTTGCCCGACAGGCTGGCGTCGAGCTCACCGGCGACCCGATTGTGCTCGGCAACAATGGCGCTGAGCTGATGTTTCTCGGCACCAATGCCAACACGGCGCAGAGTCACAACGGCGACCTGTATGTCGACGAAATCTTCTGGATCCCCAACTTCCAGAAACTGAAGCGCGTCGCCGGTGGCATGTCATCACAGGAGCACTTGCGCACGACCTATTTTTCGACCCCATCATCGCTGGCACACGGTGCCTATCCGTTCTGGTCGGGAGAACAGTTCAACAAGGGGCGAAATGACAAGAGCGAACGCGTCGATATCGATATCAGTCATGCTGCACTCGCGAAGGGCGTCGCTTGCCCAGACGGCCAGTGGCGGCAGATTGTCACCATCGAGGACGCGCTCGCCAAAGGATGCACCCTGTTTAACATCGATACGCTGAAGCGCGAAAACAGCGTCGAAGAGTTCCGCAACCTGTTTATGTGCGAGTTCGTCGACGACAAAGCGTCGGTATTCCCGTTCGAAGAGCTCCAGCGCTGTATGGTCGACAGTCTCGAAAAATGGGAGGACTACCAGCCCTTCGCCGACCGGCCATTCGGTCACCGCCCGGTTTGGATTGGTTACGACCCGTCATTACGGGGTGACAGCGCCGGGTGCGTCGTCATCGCGCCGCCGGTCGTCGCCGGTGGCCGGTTCCGCATCCTCGAGCGTCACCAGTGGAAAGGGATGGACTTTGCCCAACAGGCCGAATCCATTCGCGAGCTCACGCAGAAATATACCGTCGAATACATCGGCATCGATGCGACAGGGCTTGGTCAGGGCGTCTTCCAGCTCGTGCGCTCGTTCTACCCAGCCGCGCGGGAAATCCGCTACACGCCGGAAATGAAAACCGCAATGGTACTGAAAGCCAAAGACACCATTCGACGCGGTTGCCTCGAGTACGACGTCAGCGCGACCGACCTCACGCAGTCGTTTATGTCTATCCGTAAAACCATGACCAGCAGCGGCCGCAGCTCGACCTATGAGGCCAGCCGCACCGAGGAAGCCAGTCACGCTGACCTCGCATGGGCGACCATGCACGTATTAATCAATGAGCCGCTGACCGCCGCGACCGGCGAACAGTCATCCAGCATTATGGAGTGGAACTAATGAGCAAGAAACGCAACAACGCGCGCCAGCAGCCGCCGCGCAGCAAAAATCATACCGCCGCTCCGACACCGAGTATGGAGGCGTTCACCTTTGGGGAGCCGACGCCGGTACTCGATCGCCGCGACATTCTCGATTATGTGGAGTGTATCGATAACGGCCAGTGGTACGAGCCGCCGGTCAGTTTCTCCGGGCTGGCGAAGAGCATGCGCGCCGCCGTTCACCACAGCTCGCCGATTTACGTGAAGCGTAACATTCTGGTGTCGACCTACATTCCGCACCCGCTGTTATCCCGTCAGGACTTCACACGATTCGCACTCGATTATCTGGTGTTTGGTAATGCGTTTATCGAAGAGCGTCGCGGCCTGACCGGCAAACCGTTAAAACTGGAAACCTCACCGGCGAAATACACCCGCCGTGGCATCGAGGATGACGTGTACTGGTACATTCAGAGCTACACGCAGCCGCACCAGTTCAAAGCCGGTTCCGTCTTCCACCTGCTCGAGCCTGATATTAATCAGGAGCTTTACGGGATGCCGGAATATCTGAGCGCGCTCAATTCAGCCTGGCTGAATGAGTCAGCGACCCTGTTTCGCCGAAAGTATTATCAGAACGGCGCCCACGCCGGGTACATCATGTACGTGACCGATGCCGCGCAGAACAGCACCGACGTCGAGGCGCTGCGAAAGGCGATGCGCGATTCGAAAGGGCTAGGCAATTTTAAAAATCTGTTTTTCTACGCGCCCCACGGCAAACCGGACGGGATTAAAATTGTGCCGCTGAGCGAAGTCGCGACGAAGGATGATTTTTTTAATATCAAGAAAGTCAGCGCCGCTGACCTGCTCGACGCGCATCGCATCCCGTTCCAGCTCATGGGCGGCAAACCGGAGAACGTCGGCTCAGTGGGTGACGTTGAGAAGGTGGCAAAGGTCTTTGTGCGTAACGAGCTGACCCCGCTACAGGCGCGCTTCATGGAGCTTAACGAGTGGGCGGGAGAAGAGATTATCCGCTTCGAAAAATACTCGCTCGGCGACGACTGATAACCCCACCACAGCCGCCCATCGTGGCGGCTTTACCCCCACCGTACACAACGCCCTCAGAGCCACGACACGCCGTCGACGCTTCACCGCACCTCGTCACTCACCCGCGACCACGACAACGCCACTGGGACGCGCTCAGGCGCTGATAAATAAAAATAAATACCACGCTCAGCGCGCAATGCTTACCCCGCCACGCCTGCCCGCTTAAAGGGTCGCTTTTCATGCAGACGCATTATAGGGCCAGAGCCACGCCTGACATGGCATAGCTCGCGGCAAAGAATTGGAATTTTCAAATGCAAATTCATGCAGATAGAAATGCATAAGATTAAGAAGCCTAAATTTAACCTTTTGCTTAAATATTCCTTTGGAGAAATGCTCTTATTTGCTGCCTGAATGTTTCACACTCAGCAGGTTTTAATCTCTCAAGGTATTCAAAAACTCTAGTTTCATCCCAGCCGTTGTTATAGGTCTTCACTACCCCACGATAAACTTGCTTATCAAGTTTATCGTGCCCTCTAGTAGTAACTCTAGGAATCGAACTATCTTGCCCGTATGCCTCATAAAAATCTTTTTCAACGCTTTGGAAAGGTATGCATAAAATATTATCACCTCGAGCATGCCTCAAACCTACTTGATCTCCGTCCAACACAGAGATAACATTTTGCTGAGTAGTTAGAAATGTTTCCCTCTCATTACGACGCATTAAATCGATGACATTAGTCCCACCACCAACATATATTATTTTATATTCATAGAAGTAGTCATTTGCAGAAGCATTAATTATATACTCCAAGAAACTTTGCAGGACCTCATCTTCAGTAAGAATGTATTTATCCCACCCTTTAAATCCAAAAAGTGTACTTTTTATGAAATTATATGAACGATTTGTAATAGTTGTGCCAGCATCACTCTCGCACATATAGTATAATTCATCATCATTCAACGTTTGCATTAAAGCAAGTGAATGCGTTGTGAATACAATATTCACCGAGTGCCTCTGACAATACTCCCTTAGCACTGCTATAAGATGGACTTGAGCAGATGAGTCTAGTGATATATCAATTTCATCAATAACAATAAATTTTCTTTTGAGCTCAATCATTCTAAATAAATTTAAAATAAAATACTCGCCAGAACTGAAGTAATCCTCTCTTATATATGTCCCATTATCATTCAATCTGAAGTAGAAAGTTTCATTTTTTACAGAAAATGACTTAAGATTATTATATGATAAAGACTGATAAACCTCACTAAATATATTTATCAAGTCTTCAGGAACACTATAACTTTCAAACGCAATACTTTTTCTAAGTTCTGAATCAATTTTACTAAGTATTGGAAAGTTATTAAATCTCATCCCATGCGGAATCGGTAACTCAACATAAAGATTAGTTTTTATCTCTGTTGGGATTATTTGCTTGGTATCAATTATTTTTAATCTTTCATCATAGACATATGTTATATCATTATCATTGATATTATATACAATACTACTATCAGGATTGAATATGTATCTTGAAGACGTCTTTAGGAATGTATCTGCAGACTGTAAATTTTTAATTGCCTTGATTAGCGTTGTCTTTCCAGCACCGTTCTTACCTACAATACAAGTCAGTTTATTTTCAGAAAGATCAATATCAAATGACATATATTCAACATGCTGAATTTTCGAGATCTCAATCTTTATTTTCATTTTTAATTTACATTCTTGTAAAAAAACATATCAACAATCGTATTGCCGTATTTTTTCTTAAGCTTATCGAGGTAAGTCTTATCAATTGTATTTATATGATTCAAAAGACCAGAAACAGTATTAACGCCCTTTTCTAGGATTTCGCTATCATTCAACCCACTAGTTTTAACCTTTGAGTCTTTCAATATAGAATCGATAAATTTATCTTTGTCTGTTATATAAAAATGAATTAAATGCTCAAGCTTTCTCTTTACTTTAATGTCAACAGAGACTTTCTGAGAAGGTAAAACTACCATCCCTAACAGTTTTATTTTATTGCCTTTTTTTATCAGCTTTGTTTTTACTGGATTTAACCTGAAATGTCCCCGCCCAAAAACCTCAAGAAAACCAGCCACAATAAGATTAATATCATCAAAACCCTCATCATTTTCAGAAGAGATGATAATATCATCTGAGTAGCGCGTGAATACATACCCTTTCTCAACGCAATATTGCTGCATCGCAACATCAAATTCGTACAGACACGCATTACTTAAGGCTGGTGATGTCGGAAAACCGACAGGTAAGGAGTTATCGATAATTACATAATCTAATATTTTATCTAAGTGAACATTTAAATCAGATATAGGAATGTTTAACAAATTATTTACTAAAACCGATCGCGCATATTCACGTGTTATGGAAGGGAAAAAACTTTTGATATCCGTATTGAAGAATACTTTACTTTTAGCGTGAAGTATTACTGCATCATAAGTACTACTGCCTTTTCTATACGAAAATACAACATCCTTATTTACCCTTAAGTAAGATAGAACGAATTCATTTATAAATTTGTGATACTCTTTTAGTTTAGAGCTAGGCTCAGCAATTAATCTTTCATCAAATGACGAAAATTTAGTTTGTCTAAATGGTTCAAATGAAAGAAAATTCTGAAAGGAATCTTTGTCGAAGAATGCGATATTGAAGGCTTTTTCGAGGCTAAGGGGTTTCATCGTTAACTGGGCTTTTGTTTTTTTGAGTTGAATGGATTCTAAGATGAATGCTTTAACTCTTAGTGGTTTCTCACCCCAGATACCCTCACTTTTCAGGCCTTACTTCTTGTACATACCTTCTCTCGAGAAGAAGGCAGTACAAGAGCAACACTATATCAAGGCCTGTAGAGGCCAACATTAATGACTGGAGATACTCCTAGTCGTTGGCATGAAAATACTTTAAACCAGATGATGAGTATTTACAACATCTCAAGCAATCGGACATCGCTCAAATCAAAGTTAAATTCACAAAAAAAACTAACCATTTGATTTTTTTATAATTATTTAACCACACTCATGATTCAAGCATTCGTCTTTGATCGGGTAAACAAATTTTCTAACGCCATAAATCACTGTTGCCCCACGCGACAGCACGTCGAGTTCCCACCATTCCGGGGTAATCCCCTCCTGAGCCAAATCAAAACTAATTTTTGTAACTCGCTCCCTTTCGGTTTTAGTCATCCTAGCGTATGACGCTTGTTCTCTGGTTTTCAGCGGCACATTGCTTCTTTGCTGGCGATTTTTAAGTTGTGTGTCAGCTTTTAACACGCCGTTAAGCACCTTCACGACGTCTGGCTCATTCCAGCCGATAACCCCGCGCTCAATCAGATCTAACACCACTGCGGCTTGCTCAGACGGTGTCGGGGTCATAACCGGATCACCACCGCCAGTGAGCTTTCCACAGTTATTGACAGGACTCCGAGGCGCGGCGATGCCGCTTTTTAAAGTCAAAGGCTCAACGGCAACGGCCTTTGGAACGATGCGCCATTCGGATGTGCGGGTGATTCGAATATGACCAGCGCCAAGATGCGGGGCGTAAATACCGACGACTCTCTCGATATCTTCCTCATACTCGTTAACCTCATCTGAAGTGGTGCGCGCGACCCTGACCGTCTGGTCGTCGCGTGGGACATTCGCGCCACCCTGTGCGGCGATATATAAATCAAACTCCCCTTCATCAGCAGCATGTCGAGCCGCTTCGACACGGTCGTCAAAGTCGCTGGCAATGCTGACGCCGCGCGGCAGCTTGCGGAGCTCGCGATATGCGCCCATCGTCGGGAGGCCAATCGTCTTAAACTGAGGGATGCGCCATGTCGACGCCCATGCGGTGACCGCCGAAGCTGTATCTTTAAGGGGTTTTCCGGTATCGGTATCGAGCTGGCCGTCGAGCGCATAGCCGTCGATATTCTTAGCGATGTATTTCGCGATGTAGCCAGCAGCGCCGCCTTTGTTGAGATGCTTCGCCTCGAAGCGATTGCGTGCCGCGCCGCGCTCGTGTCCATCTTCTTTCATCGCATAGCGACGCATAATGTCGGTAATCTGCTTACGCTGGCTGCGCTTGCAAAACAGCATCATATGCCAGTGGGGAGTTGCGTCGTGATGGGGCTCAACAACGCGCATCCCGTACACCTGCAAATCATTATCTTTGAACGCTGTGCGCATCTTGCTCCAGATGCCGCATAAATAGCGCTGACCATCTTTCGGCGTGTATGCCCCATCATTCCAGCCATGATTAAGCTGTACGGTTTTATTCTCACCTTTTCCGACCTGACGGGTCGGGTGATATTTTGACGGCGTGGTGATCGTGATAAACATGCCTACATCACCCACTGAAGCGGCGTAACGCTCAATCCCGGCGATAGTATTCATCAGCTCCATACGACGAATTTCAGGATTCGAAATACTCCCCATAACCTTACTAATCAGGTCGATACGCTCGCCGGTTGCCTTGTTCTCGAGTTCACATGATTTGAGGTATTCCAGATTAGCCAGGCGGCGCGCGTGAACATCCCGAATCGCTGTTTTGCTAGCGTACGGAGAACGGTCTTTATTGACCTCACCGGCGGCAATCAGCAGGGACTCGCGCCAGCGCATGCGCTGGGCTTTAAGCTGGCTAACCCACCACTCGTTATTCATCATGCGCGCGATGGCTGAGTAGGCCATACGGATGGTCATTTGACCTTTCCGGTATTTCTTCCAGTACATCGGGGTGATGTTAAGTGCGCGCACTGCTTGAGCTAGTTCGCCATAGAAATGAGATTGAGCCTCATCAGTAAACAGCACCTCTTTGCTCCCGTATGCCTCGGCATATTCATCACTCAGTTCCTCATACGCCATGAAAAGCTGTGCTGACAAACGTGCGGCGAATTTCTTCAGCACTTTGTCATTCATGCCCGGCAACGTTTCGAATTCGTCACGCTCGGATAAGAGGCGAATTGATTTACTGGTGTCCATCCCGTACACCTGATTAACACGCTCGAGGCGCGGCCAGAGCCGTTCCTCAAATGTTTTTTTCAGGTAGAACAGGCCATGCACCGGGCTTTTAGTCCGGCGAATGTAGTTATAACGTGAGGTAAAATGCGAGCTCAGGAAGAACGGCAGACGGTCAATATTGAATAAAACCGCTTGCACCTGACGGAATTCGGCACGTGTAAGAGGTCTGTCGCGACCGATGGCCGCTTTTGGTTTATTCCATGGGAAAGCGCCGGTGAATGGCTCACCGGCAGTTTTCAAAAATGGTGGTGGCGAAGGGGCAACGCGCCCCTGTTTCTCAACGGCCATCGTTACAGAAAGCCGCCTGACACTGTTCGGCCAGGCGCTCAACCTGCACGGCCAGCGATTCAAGCGAGGTCGAGTCGCCGGTCAGAATTGAGTGATGGAGTAAACCAGAAACCAGCTGGCTTAATTTTGGATAGTAACCGACAGTACTCAGCCACTCTTTCCCAGCATTTTTCCCAGATTTGGCAATTTTCTTTTCCTGTAGAATAAACTGAAACTGGTCGCTGGTAATTACGAATTTATTATCAATAACAATATGAATGCTCATGCCGTCCCTTATTAAGAATTCAAAATAGAGTTGTGAAGTTTTGCGGACTCTTGACCTAACAACTCGATAATTTCCGTCCGATTCATTTCAGACTTACAAATGTGAGCTATCAGAGAATCAAGCGCCGACGCGAAACGAGTTGCCGTAACTAGCTGCGCATCGACAGTGGCCTGTGCGAACAGCTCTTTTAAATTGCTGTGAGGTACCGATATTTGCTTTTCCATTCACCTAGCTCCAGACAAAAAGATGCCCCGCACAATTAAGTGCGTAAATTATTTATCTAGTCAATTAATGCAAATATTGTTCAGGCTTTACTGATGTTAATATTGTTGGTGCGTTTTCAAATAACGCCATTAATTCACGCAGCGCGCGTAATAGCTGCTCACGCCAATAACATGACGCCTCATCGGTGCGCCAAATGGGCTGATTGAATTCTTTTTCAGTTAATCCGGCATGCATGAAAAGCGCGCGGCGCTGGCTAACTGTCATGCGTCCGACAAACGTTGAAGCACTTGCCCCCATCTGACGAGATTTTGAAAACGTATTACGCAGCTCATCAATCGCGTTAATCAAGCGCTCGCGATCTGCGTCGTTCATTTCCTCGAGGCGCATATTTGCGTGGCGCTGTTTTAACTGAGCGTGAAAGCAAATAGTCAGTCGCTCGCGTTCCATCATCTGGTTATAGAAATCACATGTATCAGACCAGCGAGGCGCAGCCAGATACTTTCCAATCAAGCCGCGCAGAGCTGCGGGTTGTTTCTCGACAATTCCGATGGTCATCACTGGCATTTGGTCACCCCTAAAAAACGGAGAAAGGCAGAAACACGGCTGATTTTACGAGAGCGAATGATGATGCCCTTACGCCCCCGGCCATGCGTAATAGTAAAATTGATATGGTTTTCGCCCTGCTGATTACGTAGTAATTGAGCAATGCAACGAGGTTCTGTCATATCAGCCACCTAACCCCAACCACATCAACCACCCTTCCCTAATTTCCTTCGGACGGCTTTCATAGGCCAGTTTCATGCCGTTATTCCACGCTGGGAGGTAAATCCAGTATTCACCGGCACGCCCTGATGTAGATTGCGGGTCGGTCATCTCAACAACAGGTAACTTGCCCTTTTCAATCATTCCTTTCACCGCCGCCGGTGTTTTACCGATGAGTTTTGCGAACTCTTGGTAAGGGACGGCATCAGTTGCGCTTACAAGCTGTCTGCTCATCTGCTACATTCTCCGTTAGTGTTAATAGTTGCTCTTAATGGCTAATAATTGCCACTTTGGAGCAACTCCCTTTAAATTATAACGACTCCTTGAGTCGCAAATTAACGCAATCGGAGTAATTGTGTCAATAGACGTATCTGAGAAAATCAAACTCATTAGAGAGTCAGAAAGGTTGAATCGTAGAGAGTTCAGCGACTTAACCGGCGTTCCTTATAGTTCTTTGGGTAGTTACGAAAGCCGCTCTAAAAACGCTGGCGTTGAATCCATCATGAAGATTTTGCAGCATCCCCGGTTTACCAAGTACACGCTGTGGTTTATGACCGATCAGATTGCTCCTGAGGCCGGGCAGATTGCACCGGCACTCGCACACTTTGGGCAAGATGTAACAACATCGCAGCACTCAGACCAAAAGACTGGTTAACTATTCACCGTGCGTATATTTATTACAAAATTTGTTTACTTGTTGCCAAACATGACAAATACAACAAATTTGCTAGAGATACGCGCAAAGACAACATAACAGCAGTAAAGAAAAAACAACTTATCGCCATTCGTCCGGGGGTCTTATGACAATTAAGAAACTCGATGATGGTCGTTATGAAGTGGACATTAGACCTAGCGGACGCAACGGAAAACGCATCCGCAGGAAGTTTGACAAGAAAAGCGAGGCGGTAGCCTTTGAGAAGCACACGCAATACAACCACCATAACAAGGATTGGTTAGCGAAGCCGACCGATAAGAGGCACCTTTCCGAGTTGATTCAAATCTGGTGGGAACTCAAGGCCAAGCACGAGGAATGGGGAAAGTATAATCGTGGAAAGGTCGAGAAATTCGCGGTGATAACCGGCGATCCGTGCGCGTTCCAGATTACAAAGACGGTAATTAGCCAGTATGTTGCAGCGCGGCGAGGTGAAGGTGTTAAGCCATCTACCATCAATCGGGATCTGACATGTATCAGCGGAATGTTTACCGCTCTGATTGATGCAGAGTTATACCATGGTGAGCACCCGATAAGAGGCCGTAAACGACTCAAGGAAGAGAAGCCCGAAACGGGCTATTTAACCAACGAGGAAATTACCGCCCTCTTCTCACAGCTCGAAGGTGACAATAAAAAAATAGCGGTTCTTTGCCTTAGCACGGGCGCGAGATGGGGTGAAGCGGCAAAACTAAAAGCCGAGCACATCATCCATAATCGGGTGACGTTTGTTAAAACCAAAACGAACAAACCCCGAACGGTGCCAGTATCAGCAGAAGTATGTGAAGTGCTTACCAGCGTGAAACGCGGCTTCCTGTTCCCGAATGCTGATTACACGTTGTTCCGGCAGGTACTGAAAGAGGTAAAGCCCGACCTACCAACAGGACAGGCGACCCATGCTCTACGGCACAGTTTTGCCACGCATTTCATGATTAACGGAGGAAGCATTATCACGCTACAAAGAATACTCGGTCACGCGCGCATAGAGCAGACAATGGTCTACGCGCACTTCGCGCCAGAGTATTTACAAGATGCCGTAACACTCAATCCGTTAAAGGGCGGCATTGAACCCGAAAACGTCCACACAGTGTCCACACTCGGGTGATTTATAGCGGCTTTCAGTGGCTTTATGTGGTGTTCTAACCCGCATTACACCGCTGAAAGCCCATATATCAAAGGGCTACCAACGCCCCCGATGGGGCTTTTTTTTATCTGTAATAAGAAGCAGATAACCTCCCGTTACATACGTTTTAGCCACAGAGTGCTTACGTTATGGATACATAATGTATAAAATTTAGTGAGTCTGGACGTCATTTAGGCTCAAATACCACCATTCACGCTATCGTAGGGACTCTCGTTTTCATGTCAGATATTATTCTTGCCCGGGTATCGCAGACACTTGCCACTGAACAATCTTTGGAAAGCCTTGTTCGCCAGCTGCTTGAGATGCTTGAGTTGGTGACCAATATGGAGTCCACCTATCTGACGAAAATTGATACTCAGGCCGACCTGCAGCACATCGTTTATTCGCGCAACAGCGGCGGGATGAACATCCCGGAAAACCTCTCCGTTCCCTGGGGCGATACCCTATGTAAGCGCGCGATGGACGACGGCTGTTTTTACAGCGACCACGTACCGGAACAATGGGCCGACTGCGATGCGGCAAAAGCGCTGGGGATCACCACCTTCCTCAGCACGCCTATCCATCTGACCGATGGTTCCCTGTACGGCACGCTGTGCGCGACCAGCACTCAGCAAAAGCCACTTAGCTTCAATAGCGAACACGTGCTGCAGCTGTTTGCCAGCATCATTGCCCGCTATATCGAGAAAGAGTCGCTGGTTTCACAGCTTCAGGAAGCCAACGCGGCGCTGATTTATCACTCCTACACCGACGCGCTGACCGGCCTACCGAACCGCCGCGCAGTGTTTGAAAATCTGGAGATGTTGTTCTCCCTTGCCCGGCATCTGAACCATTCGGTGTTGCTGGCGTTTATCGACCTCGATAAATTTAAGATGATCAACGACTGCTACGGCCACCAGGCGGGCGATGCGTTTTTACAGCAGGTGGGTCAGCGGCTAAAGCTTGGCATCTCAGCCGACGACCAGCTTGGCAGGCTGGGGGGCGATGAATTTATGGTCGCCACCCTTGCCCGCGCCACGGTACAACTTGAGCAGTTTGCCGAAACGCTGCGTCAGCTATTAGTTGGCGATTATCTGCTCGGCGACACGCTGATTCACTATCCTGGTGCCAGCATCGGTGCCATCGTGGTTGACCCAAACCTGATGGACCCTGACAGCGCGCTTCGCGCCGCCGACAGTGAAATGTATCAGGATAAAAAATTCCGTCATCGCCCGGAAATTAGCGCCCAACGGGTTGAATAATTACAGTATCATACGCACTGTTTTGGATAAAATTCAGGATGTCACAATGAGATTGGGTATCGCCTTCCCCATCGTTATCTTTATTATCGCCGTGATCTTTCT
The DNA here is from genome assembly GCF_036759925.1 of Kluyvera sp. CHPC 1.2972. NCBI lineage: Bacteria > Pseudomonadati > Pseudomonadota > Gammaproteobacteria > Enterobacterales > Enterobacteriaceae > Kluyvera > Kluyvera sp. CHPC 1.2972. The sequence continues at coordinate 324,801 of NZ_JAPKIB010000003.1, forward strand.
GGCCTGGTTTTTTATAGGCGGTTACGCACTGCCGGGAGGAGCACAATGAGAAAGACCACGATTATTATGCTGATCATTGCCGTTATTACCGTCGTGGGCGTCCAGCTCGGCTGGTGGTAAATCGGAGATAAGCCGCGCACCTGCCCGGCTTATCGCCTCTCACCACTGCGTTTTTTCATCTGATACATCTCTTCGTCGGCCTGTTGGATTGCCGCATCCAGCGTCGTGACGCACGGCGCCACGCCCCAGGATACCGATAGCGGCACTGGCTGCCCCTGCGGGCTGAACGGGAACACGGCAATTTTTGCAGCAATCCGTTCGGCGACCATATGCGCATGGGCAATATCCGTCCGGCTCAGCAACACCACAAACTCATCGCCGCCGCTGCGAATCACCCAATCACCGTTCGCCCGAACATCGCTCAGCATGCACTGCGAGATGACCTGTAGCGCCCGGTCTCCCGCCTGATGACCATAGTTATCGTTGATCGCCTTAAACTTATTGCTGTCAAACAGAATGACCGTCATAAAGGGCAGCCCGCGATCCTGAATAAGCGCAAAAATATTGCGCGTAAAGCAGCCGGTTAGCGGGTCACGGTAAAAACGCAGGTCAGCGTGGTTGAGGTGATAACGAATCAGCAGGAACAGTAAAAGCAGCAGCACCGGCGCCATCGCCAGAATAGCCAGCGCATAAGGGTTGTGCGTAATAAACAACCACACCGGTAGCGCGTATTTAATTTCATAGCGCAATGAGACCGTATGAATACGATAGCTATCCAGCCAGCGACAGTTACCGACAATGCACAACACTTCTCCGCTTTCGCGGCTTTGATAGCCCAGAATCAGCCCCGGCGGCACCTGTTGGTTAAACGCCTGATTCAGCATCCGCAGTAGCTCGACCCGCGAGAGGTCGTAGGCCAGATAGCCGATAATATGATTACTGGGTTCACCTTCGGAGAGATCGTAGATATAGCTCACCACGCTGTAAGCCTTCTCGCCGGTAATTTTGTCGGCATAAAAGGTGGTGGCGCTAAGGGATTTTTTATGAATGCTCTTTTGCAGCACCCGGTCGTAGAACATTTCCGGTTCGTGGAAGAACTGGCTCGGGTCATGCGCCATCTGCGAGCTTTCAAAGCTAAATGGTACAGAGTCTGCGGGAATAAACCAATAAAACCAACGGCCATCGCTGGCAATAATATAGCGGTGGGTATCGTGCTGCTCCGGGTTAAGCGCCCGAACTTTATCCCGGATATATTCAGCAGCCACATAGATGCAGCGAGCACTGCGCTCGGGGCTGCGGGCAATCAGCGCGCCATGTTGGTTATCGATGTTTTTTGGGTCGGCGTTAATTCCCCAGGCATCACCACGGGGCTTAAAAACATCGGCATCACCGCACATATAGTGGCGGCTGATCTGCTGATAACGTACGCCTGCGGCTTCCGCCATCAGCTCGTTATCGTTAAACATCGTGACCATCTGGTTTTGCAGTTCGTGAATCCCTTCGTTTACCTGCGATAGCGTTCGCTGGTACAACAGGAAAACGGCAAGGCAGACAAGCAGGCAGGTGACTACCGCTGAGGCCAGCAGAGACTGCTTTTTACGCAAACTATCCTGAATGATTCTCACTGACACCCCGTACGGATGGGTTAATTCCCTGAAACGCCACCCGCGCAGTTAGCCACAGCGTCACGGTACGTTTTCAATACGTATCAGATCATTATGGTCGAGAACTTTCGCAAGCGAGAATTTGATCCTGTCAGGAGTTAAGCGGAATGGCAATACCCACTCAGGCGGGTGAGCGCAGGAGCTCACCCGAAGTGATTACTGCTGTTCTTCGGAGCCTAAGAAGTAAAATCCCAGCGGGATCGAGCACAGGATGGTGAATATCGAGCTGTAGACCATCACCATCGCCCCTTGCAGCACAAACATGCCGGTTGTCCACTCAGCGTATGGCAGATTATATTCTCTGACCACACCACCAAAGGTTGCCCGCCCTACCACCACTAAAGCAATGGCAAATACTACCACCGCACACAGCAGGAATTTCTTGCCGTTTGGTGTTCGCAGTTTTTCCAGAATCATCGCATCCTCCCGACGCCGATCGCATGATATTTCGCTGTATTTGTAACATCAATGAAGCATAAATTGAATGTTTTTGTTTGCGGTGAGTAACGAAGTGGCAATAAAAAACGGGCGCACGCGGCTCCCGTTTTGACGGCGGTCATCATGCTAAAGCATGAGCGCAGGCGGCCAGATTCAGTCTTTCGCCGGAGCGCCCTGCTTCTCCAGTTTGCCATGTTTAAAACAACGGCAACGGAGGACAAGGCAATGGCCTGGCAACCTTTTCTTTATGTGATTACGAATGCGTCACCCCGGCGCTCCGCAAAGCGCGGCAAGCTGCGGTTGGTGACAAACCGCTAGCGCTGCCCGCAGGCAGCGTCCGGTGACGATTATTCGAAGAAGACTTCTGGGTTATCGGCCAGGGAGACAAACGTTTTGGTGTTTTTATCCAGCGCATGAATCGCGCCGCTTTCAATGTCATACACCCAGCCGTGCAGACGAATCGCGTTATCGCGCAGGCCAACGGCCACCGACGGATGCGTCTTGATGTTGTTCAACTGGGCAATCACGTTCTCTTCCACCATCGCGTTCACCTTATCGGTTTCATTCGCGTAGGTTTTCTTCTCGACAACCGCTTTCGCCGCGTCGGAGTAGCGCAGCCAATGGGAAACCGCAGGCATCGGCTCCAGACACTGGCAGGTGGCAATGGCTTTCATAGCGCCGCAGTTAGAGTGGCCGCAGATAACAATATCGGTCACGCCCAGCGCGACAACCGCGTACTCAATCGTGGCGGACACCCCACCCGGCTCAGGGCCAAAGGACGGCACGATATTACCGGCGTTACGGATAACGAACAGCTGTCCCGGCTCCTGTTGAGTGACTAGCTCTGGCACCAGACGGCTGTCGGAACAGGAGATGAACAGCGCTTTAGGATTCTGGCTGGAGGCCAGGCTGCGGAAGAGTTCCTTACGTTGAGGAAAAACTTCTTTCTGAAAGTTGAGGAACCCTTCAATGATATGTTGCATAGCAGTATCTCTTTTTTCGTTTTTACGCAGGTCATGATGGAAATCACATTTTCAGTGTACCACCTGCGCGCAGAAGGGAAAGTACTCAATCGTGTAACCTGCCGTTACTTGCTGACAACAACTTTGTTTCGCCCGCTCTCCTTGGCGGCGTATAACGCCTTGTCGGCAAACGAAATGCACTCATCGGCGGTGAAGCGCTTCTCTAATAAGCTAAACACGCCGATGCTCACCGTCATCGGTTCCGGCGTCAGATTTGCTCCCGCTTTCGCCGTCCCTGATTCAATGCATCCGCGAATGCGCTCCGCCACCGTCAGCGCCACCTGCGGAGAGGCGTTATGCATTAACACGGCAAACTCTTCGCCGCCGATACGTGCCAGAATATCGCACTCGCGAATGGCGTTTTTTGTCAGCTCGACGACGCAGCGTATCACCGCGTCCCCTGTAGGGTGACCATAACGGTCATTGATGCGTTTAAAGTGATCGATATCCAGAATCATCAGACCGATGCTCTCACCAGATGCGATAAGCTGCTGCAGCTCTTTATAGAAATAGGCGCGGTTATAGATGCCGGTGAGCGGGTCATGTATCGAGAGCATGGTGGAGTTCTTGTGCATCAGGAAGATGTCATAGAGCAGCACGATGATGACAAAGAAAGTGCAGACCACCTCTATGCCGCGGCTCAGGTACCAGACGGAGAAGTTATACTCATTCAGGTTCAGCAAAATCAGGTTGCTAAAGAGACATGAAATGCAAAATGCCGCAATGCTCATCCACAGCAGGTTTCTCAGTTGGGTAGTGACGATCACCAATAGCAGCGCCATAAACCAGCCCGCGACAATCAAGGCACTGTAGTAACTACTCCAGGCATTGTGATCGTGTCCATTCGCCTTGTTAATAAGATTTAATGAAATTTGCGGGTTATAGTTGGACAAGTTATGCGCAAAAAGCGCAAGGAAGAAAACCACAAACGCCAGTACTATCGCCAGTGCGCCATCTCTGCCGTCCGGGATAATGTTCTTATTCAGCAGATAGGCATAGTAAAGTGAAAAAAGGATAGCAATGATAAACGTTATCTGGCGAAAAAGATAAAAAATAGCCAGATCGTTGGCCATTGCATGAAGCGGAATACAAACAGAAATAAGTTTCTGGATAAGCGTTACGGCTTCTACGCAATAAATATCAGAACCTAAAAAACCTAATCCAAGAATGGCTACGTATAATAGTTTTCGATCGCATATAAACTGAAAAATCATAAAGAAAAAAATAATCGCATCCAGCAATAAAAGCAGCCCAGTAAAAACAAGATAATAAATATCTGGAATGACAATTCGATAGGTTGTCAGATGGTTAGCCAATACAAACAGGCTAACAAGCATCAGGCATGCAGTGATTAAGAAAAAACTAACCCGAGGGGGTATTCGATGACGGCGTTGGCCCATATAGAGTCCTCCATGACGACTCTGATTGTTATAATCCTCGGTTATGTATGAGCATATTGCGTTTAATCAATATTTGTTTTTATAGTTCTCTGCGAGATTTAAATATTAATGTAGTACAACTTAATTATTCCCATCATCAATAAAAAGAAATTTAAATATATAATTTATCGATGATTAATATGACCGTCGACGAAAAACCTGCTTTGCCGGTGTTTAATGCCACTAAATTCGTCCAGACCGTCGAGAATTTACAGATACGCGGCCTGCTAAACCGCCCGAAGGCGGTATCAGGACGTTACTCCCCGATTTCCAGCGCATCCTGGATAGCATCGGCAAGTGCCGCAACTTCCTGCGACACGTTGCGCAGATCCATTTGCGAGCGGATCCCTGCGTTGGCCGTAGATGCAGAAACCGACGCTTTAGAGATCTCCAGCGCGGCCTGAACAGCCAGTAAACGTTTGTGGTTTTCAGCGGCATCAACGCCGGTGGCGCCGTCGAGATCGAAGTACCCTTCTAACATTGCTCTCTCCTTATGATTTCTTGCCCAGTGTAGGGTGATATGTGCGATCGCGCTATCAAATTCGCCATCGTCAATAGCAATACTTAGTAACAATTGGAATACTATTACAATTCACTTGCAGACCTTAAAATGTCAGCCGTAAACTATTAGAATTTTAATTTATTTACAAGTTAACTATTCATCACCACAATTCAATCAAATAATAATAAACACCAATACAACATAAGGCATACATCAGGAGCGTAAATGGAATTTAATGAAATGCTCAGCGGAGTTTTTGAGCAAGTCCGAAATAAACCAGACCTCCTGAAATTCTTAACAGAATTAAAACAAAACAACATCTCGTATTACATCTACTTCGTTGCTACGGGGAATGTAAAGGTTGTGACCTCTTCTGACTCCTACATTTCCATGAAAAGCGACCGCGGGCTCATTAAAATTAACTCAGAGGCCAGCGGCTGCCTGACGCGAATTGCCGCCAAGCGCCATTTCACTCACGTAACCACCTTTGACCAGTACTGCCGGGAACTGGCCCGTGCCGGTGTGTTTAAATGGGTGGTGGATGTCAATGAGGTGAATCGCTATTATTGGTCAAAAGATAATCAGCTATTACACACGGAAAATATCATTAATCCTACGTAATTCTTTTTAGGTGCAATAAAAGACCGCCGAGTATTGTGTTAGCGCAGCGATGAAATGTTTTATTATTGCAATAAGATGACCGCCGAAGCGGTCATCTTAGTACTGATAGTGATACACCTTGAACCATTAAATGACTGGTGCGTCCGGTTTCGCCATCAGGCTATTAATATCAAAATCCCCGGCAGAGCAGTTCTCAACCGTGATGCTCATTGTTGCCCCAGTGTTTATCTGCCCATTGGTATTGATCTCAATAACCGCGTTGCCATTACTGTCATCCGTGATTCTGATATAAGAAGCGAGATCGGTCTCGGCAACATCGCCCAGTAGATCGCTTAAATCGATGCGATCGCCCTCGTCGGCACGGAAGTCTTTAATGACATCGTGCCCATCATCGCCTTTAAGCCACTTGAACGTATCGCTGCCACTTCCGCCGTACAGCGTATCATCACCTTTACCGCCAATCAGAATATCGTTGCCGGTACCGCCGTAGAGGGTGTCATTGCCTTCACCGCCGTACAGCAGGTCGTTTCCACCACCACCGAACAAAATGTCATTCCCCACCCCGCCATAGAGTGTATCATCCCCCCCCTCTGGTGAACTTATATCGAATTCCTGACTATTGTCGATGATGTATTTTTGTACATCCGCAAGCGTCGGGCTTTCTACCCCTAATTTAGTCGAAATATAGTTGAATAATTCGCTAAACTCGTTGTATCCGTCACCAAACAGAATATCATTCCCCTGGCCGCCGTAGATAAGGTCATTGCCGTCGCCACCGGCAAGGATATCATCCCCCCCGCCGCCATAGAGAATATCGTTTCCCGCACCGCCAAAGAGAATATCATCACCGCCATCACTTCGTGACATGTCGAATACTTCAGGATGATCGGTAATATACTGATGAATATGGGCGGAGGTGATAGAAGAGACGTCAACGCCCATCTCCTTCGAGATAAACTCCCTAATGGCTGCAAAGCCGTTTCCTGCGATTCCTGCAAATTCTACGGCATCACCAAACAGGATATCATTGCCGCTTTTCCCCTGAACAATGTCTTCCGCGCCTGCCACACGAATATCGTTTTTACCCAGGATCGCGTCAGCAAGTTCGCTGGCTTTGATATCTGTCTGGACGTTCCCATCAGAGTCATAAGCTTTAAGATCGTTAGCACCGATGGCACTATTCACGCCCAACGCTTCAATGGTACCGCAAACCGCTAATAGCATGGCAAAGGAGCTCAGTGCCCCGTTGGTAACGTTAGGGTTATCCGCACTCGCAGCAGTACCAGAACCAAATGTGCCGGTTATTTTATAGCCACCCGCACCATCCGAAACCACGGTACCAATTTTTGTTTTCGTGCTTCCATTCCATTCGTATACGTTACCGTTCTTATCAACAACTTCTCTGCTGGTACCATTGATTCTCATCGAGTAGGCAGTACCCAACTTAAAGTTGATGGCATTAATATCAAGGTAAGCGGTGGCGGTACTGCGCGCATCCACATCAACAACCGTCAAAGAACCCGTATAGATTGTTGGTTTCCCATCGGTAATAAAATAGGTGAGATTGGTGCTTCCATCACCTTCAAAGCCTGAGAACCATTCTGCCGCATTTTCAAATGCCGCACCGTAGTTGGTACTGCCATCACTTTTCATCTTACTCATTTGCGAAATGAGATCGGCTAACTCCTTGCTTCTCTCCGCATCAGTCATACTTGAGGTAAATGTCGCTTCGTAGGAAAATCGAACATTAGCATCGAAATCGACTAATAATATGTTCAACGTCCCGGAGTTTTCGACTGCGGTACCAGCGGCCAACGTCGTGAATACGGTGTTCAGGGATGCAACCAACGCTTTGATATCATCAGTTGATACGCTGCCAGAAGTATCCACCAGGAAAGCAATATTGTAGTCCTGCCCTGGCTGGGCCTGAAAGCCCTCTACGTCACCGATAATGACTGTGCTACTGCCTTCATTTGCACTAATGGTATCACTGCCAGCCGTGCCTAATTTTTCCGATGCGGTTTCCACCTCGACGGTTCGTGAATAGTCACTGAAATCGGTATTCCCCGCGGCATCAGTAATGGTGATATGCGCATCAACCTTTGGCGTCGCGACTAATTCCGCCGTATCCACCGTTAATTCCCAGACTAATTTGTCGCCAACCTGCTTGAGCGGCACATTGTCATAAGTCGTATTGTTAACCGTAATGCTTACCGTGTCGTTTTCCGTGGCTTCTCCGGTGACGTAGCCGGTGATCGTCGTCGTCGGCGCATCTTGTCCTTGCCAATGCGTGGTTTCAGAGGTGTCGAGGTAATCGTCACCAGTAATAGGGTCAATAACGATCGTCACATCAACCGCCAGGTCACGGGCCACCCCGGTGTCGTCGGTGTCGTAGCCCCTGTTATCCGCCGCATCGTAGCCATTGACGCTGACCTCAATCTGCGTGCCGTCCTGCAGCAGTTCCGTCGGCACCTTCACCGACCAGCTCAGATCGTCCTGCACCGTCGCGGTAAAAGTCTGGTCGCCGATGGTGATTTGTACTTCATCCCAGCGCACCACGTCCTCTCCGGTGACGCGCCCGGTCAGCTCCGTCTCCGCCTGCTGGCTTTCCTCCAGGTTGATCACCCCGTCGCCGGTCACGTCATCAATGGTGATGGTCACCTCCGGCAGGGTGGTAGCCATTGACACCGAGCTCTCCGCATTGGCGGTTGCCTGATTGCCATACTGGTCGTAAGTCGTCACGCTGGCATGAACATCGCCAGTCGCCACTAAATCGCTGGTATTCACCTCAACCGACCATCGTCCGTCAATACCTACCTTCGTTTGATATTCATTGCCGTTAACCGTCACGGTTACCGTGTCGCCTGGGCGCACATCCAACCCAGTCGTGCCACTGATTTCGGTCTTCTCCTGAGTCGCCTCACGCATATTAATAACGTTATCACCCGCAATCACATCGATAGTGATACTGGCTTCAGGCAATGGATGAGGTTCAGGAGGCGTTACCGGCTCATCGCTGTTACTGGCAACATCCGGTTTTATCAGCGTGATATCTTCCACTGGGGCAATCGTCGCCGTATCCAACCCTTCTGTTGGATAGCCTGCCGTTGGGTCAAGAATTTCACCTGTCAGGTCGAGGATGACGTGGGTATGGCCGTTATGGTCACCCGTCGGTGCGGATGACGAATCAATAATGGTGCTGTTACCTGCAGCCGTTGCTTCAAGAATCTGGGTTGGGTCAGCACCTTCGGCAATTGCCTGCTGCGCTGCAGCAATGGCCTGCGGGTCGACATCCGCAGAGGCAGAAGCTGACGTTGCCTCGCTGCCCCATTCACTGCCACGGCCCAGATCCATATTTTTACCGCTGGGGAGCGTGACGGTCACAGCTCCCTGATCGGTTACGACGACTTCCCCGCGCATAACCTGCTCACCTTCCGTTGCCAGACGACGAGTACCATTAGACGCGACGATCCATACCTGTCCCATAACTGCCTTTATCGTTCCTATAATCGCTGACATAACTGTCTCTCCTTAGAATGCAAATTACGCGGTAGAAAATGGAATAGCCCACTTATCAATCATGTTTATCGTATTAATTACGTATTAACGGTTGGCACTAAACACCAGTCTAAATTTTTAACCTCCAAATATATATATCCCTTGTCGCATTAGTAATAATATTCACGTGTTATTTTTGTATTTATTTTAAAGGCATCATCTTTATTGTTGTTTTTGTTTTTAGCATTAACCAAAGCAATGGTAATAGATTAGTAAAACAATAGGCACACCAATCGAGACAACCATCTATTTCAATGATTTTATTGATAATTTAACCATATTAAAGAATTTTAATATTTTAAAAAACATCTAAACATCGTGACTTCCTTATGATTTAAAATCTCTTTCATTTAGATTCCTTAAGAATCATACGTGATTATCATTAAATGTGATTATAAAGAATTACTAAGGATTTATATAAACAATTCCTGCATGTATATCTGGTAAAATGCATCAGTAATCAAGTATTGTAATGTCTTTGGAGTCATTCCCCGGAATTTCAGGATAAGAATAAACTAACCACCTTAGCCGGGTTTGTTATTAAGGATATAACTTATGACGCTACATGCCACAGCGGCTCACGAGAATGACGTAACAGAGCGCCAGGAAGAGATTAACGTTGATCAGCGTGAACTCTGTGACGATCCGCTGCTTGATAGTCTGATGACTATTTGTACGCTGCACGGGAAAGCCTCCAGCCGCGTCTCACTAACGGCAGGTTTACCGCTGAGAAACAACCGCCTTACGCTTCCCATTTTTCCTCGCGCAGCAGCCCGAGCCGGGCTACGAGTGCGGATGCTCAAACGAGAGTTGAGCAAGATCAACGCGCTATCACTACCCGCCATCCTTATCCTGAAGAATAACCGTACGGCGGTCTTGTTTGGATGGAGCGAAAATGGGCAAGCACGGCTGCTGACCGGGGACACCCACGGTGGAGAAGTTGTCGTAGAGCCATCCGTGCTGGCTGAAGAATATTCCGGCGTTACGCTTTTTATCCAACCCATTCACCAGAGCGAGAGAACCAAAGCCAGCCTGCTCCCACGCACCCGAACCTGGTTTCGCGATACGCTGAAACTGTCACGCTTTCTCTATGTCGATGCCATTGTCGCCAGCTTCCTGATTAACGTGATTGCGCTCTGTACGCCCTTGTTTGTCATGAACGTATACGACCGCGTGGTCCCCAATCAGGCCACATCCACGCTATGGGTACTGGCAATCGGTATCACGGTCGCCTTCTTATTTGACCTATTGCTGAAAACGCTGCGCTCACGCTGCCTGGATATTGCGGGCAAGAAGACCGACATGATTGTCTCCGCGTCGCTCTTTGAGCGCATCACCGGTATGGCCATAAAAGCACGCCCGGCGCGCATGGGTAGTTTTGCTCAGAATATTCATGAAATTCAATCGCTACGTGATTTTCTCTCGTCATTAACCATGGCGACGCTTATCGATATGCCCTTCACGCTGCTGATGCTACTGGTGATTGGCGTTATCGGTGGGCCGCTGGTGTTCATTCCTTTAGTCGCCTTCCCTCTGGCGCTGGCCGTGAGTTGGGCCATCCAGAAACCGTTGAACCAGACTATTGATGACACCATGAAGCTGGCCTCTGAACGGCAGGCGGTGTTGATTGAAACGCTCAGCGGCCTGGATGCAATGAAAGCCAATAATGCCCAAAGCGAGCGCCAGTACATGTGGGAAAGCACGCTGGTCACTCTCAGTAAAAAAGAGCTGCGCGTTAAAACGCTCTCCACGCTCGCCGTTAACTTTACCTCCTGGCTACAACAATTCTCAGGCGTGGCGATGATCGTGGCGGGCGTCTATCTGATTATTGATGGCCAGCTCAGCATGGGGGGCTTGATTGCCTGCTACATGCTTAACGGACGCGCGCTGGTGCCGATGGGCCAGTTAAGCGGACTCGTCACCCGCTACCAGCAGGCCAAAATGACGATGAAAACCACCGAAGAGATGATGGATCTGCCTCAGGAGCGCCAGGACGATCGTCCGTTGGTCGCCCGCGAGAAGTTACAGGGCGGCATCACTTTCCAGAACGTCACCTTTACCTACCCAGGTCAGAAGCGACCCTCGCTTAATAACCTCTCTTTTACCATCACGCCAGGGGAACGGGTCGGGATTATCGGCCGCAGCGGTTCGGGGAAAAGCTCGCTAGCCAAACTGATTATTGGCTTTTATCAACCCGACGCTGGCGAAATTCTGCTGGATGGTATGGATGCTAACCAAATTGATGTTAACGATGTGCGCCATAATATTGGCTACGGGCCGCAGGATATTCACCTGTTCAGCGGAACCCTGCGCGAAAACTTGCTCAGCGGCGCCAGCTATGTAGAAAACGAGGCGTTGCTTCGGGCATCCCAACTGGCGGGCGTCCATGAGTTCGCTCGCAAGCACCCGGACGGCTACAACATGCAGGTGGGCGAGCGAGGCCTCAACCTCTCCGGCGGCCAGCGCCAGGCGGTCATGCTGGCGCGCGCGCTGCTGCTGGAACCTCCGGTGTTGTTGCTTGATGAGCCAACCAGTTCCATGGATAACACCACGGAAGATAACGTGCGTCGCGCGTTGACGGACTCAACCAAAGGGCGGACGTTGCTGCTGGTCACGCATCGTGCCTCCATGCTGTCACTCGTCGATAGACTGATCATTATCGATCGCGGACGCATTATTGCTGATGGCCCAAGAGAGAACGTCCTGGTCGCGCTGAAGAAGGGGCAAATCCATGCGATACAATAAATGGCTCAAAAACCTGCTGCGCCGGTTAGGACTGGGCAATAACGACAACGATCTCACGATTAATGGAATCAATGGGCTCGTGATGGCGGATGGGCCTCGTTCAACCCGCACCACCCTATGGTCATGCCTGGCGTTCTTTATTGCGCTGATCGTCTGGGCGGCCAACGCGCAGATTGATGAGGTTGCCCGAGGAGATGGTAAGGCGATTCCATCATCACGTCTGCAAAAGGTCCAGAATATGGAAGGCGGCATTGTTTCTGAAGTCTTCGTCCATGAAGGTCAGGTGGTGGAAGCCGGCCAGCCCTTGCTACGACTCGACGATACGCGCTTTAAATCAAATGCCGGAGAAAGTGAAGCCGACCGCTATGCCTTAATGGCACAAATTTCGCGGCTGGAAGCGCAAATTGCGGATAAACCCCTCGTCCTGAGTGACGATATCGAACGTGAAGCGCCGAATATTGCTAACGGCGAGCGGGCGCTGTTCAATACGCAACGTTCGCGATTTAGCAGTGAAGTTGCGGGTCTGGAAGAGCAGTTAGCGCAGAAAAAACAGGAACTGCTCGATTATGAAGCCAAAAAAACGCAGTTCAGCCATAGCCTGGGGCTCATTCAGCAAGAAGTCAGAATGTCAGAGCCGCTGGTCAAAGCCGGTGCGATTTCGAAAGTGGAAATACTCCGCCTGCGACGCTCTGAAGTGGAAACTCGCGGCCAACTCGACTCTATCGTGCTCGCGATTCCTCGGGCCCGCTCGGCGGTGAAAGAGATAGAAAATAAGATTGCCGAATCGCGCGGGCGCTACCACAGCGAAATGCTGGGGCAATTGAATGAAGCGCGCACCAACCTTGTCAAAATTGAAGCCAGCGGCAAAGCCATTGAAGACAGAGTCAATCGTACATTAGTGACCTCACCGGTACGCGGGATTATCCAGCAAATGCTGGTCACTACCATTGGCGGCGTGATTCAGCCCGGCAGCGAACTGGTTGAGATTGTTCCGCTGGATGACAGCCTGCTGGTTGAAGCCAAAATACGGCCGCAAGATATTGCATTTCTTCATCCTGGGCAAAAAGCGATGATCAAATTTACCGCCTATGACTACACCATCTATGGCGGCCTGCAAGGCTCTCTGGAGCATATTAGTGCGGATACCATCACCGACAAAGAGGGCCGTAGTTTTTATCAAATTCGCTTAAGAACGGATCGTAATTATCTCGGTAGTGAGGAGAAGCCGCTGTTGATTATTCCGGGAATGGTGGCTTCTGTCGATATCATGACAGGGAAGAAAAGCGTACTCAGTTATCTATTAAAACCAATATTAAGAGCGAAGTCAGAAGCACTTCAAGAACGATAGTACCCCTATATACGATGGAAATTGATGAAAGGATAACATTATGAACAAACACATTCGGGTATTAACCAGCCTCTCTCTGCCGCTGCTGTTCGCTAACAACGTTAGCGCGGCCACGCTCGAACAAGCCGTTAAAGACAGCTTGCTCTGGCACCCGCAGGTGAGCGCGTCCGTCAACAGTCGCCATTCTGCCGATGAGGATTTACGAGCGGCAAAAGGCGGTTATCTGCCTACCTTAAACCTCTCCGCCGGTACCGGCTGGGAGCAGACCGATAATGCCAGCACCCGTGCGGCCAACGATCATCGTCGCAACCTGAACCGCAGCGAATCCAGCCTCAATCTGCGTCAGAATGTGTTTAACGGCTTCGCCACCACCAGCGAAGTGGCCCGCCAAAAGGCGACCGTGAACTCCCGGGCTTACACGGTGATGAACACCAGTGAAGTGACCGCGCTGAATGCGATTCAGAGCTATCTCGACGTTCTGATGCGTCAAAAAATGGTGCAACTGGCACAAAATAACCTGAAGAGCCACGAGCGGGTATTTGACCAAATTCGTCTGCGTACCGAACAGGGCGTTGGCCGTAAGGCTGACTATGAGCAGGCGCAAGCGCGTCTGGCGCAGGCGAAAAACAACCTGCTGACCGAACAAACCAACCTCGAAGATGCCCAGGCCAACTACTACAGCGTGGTCGGCAAAGAGGCCAGCGGCCTGTCAATGCCGATGACAACCAAAGTTCCGGGCTCACAGGCAGAAGCCCGTAAGCAGATGCTGGAAGACAGCCCGCTGCTTAAGCAGGCCGATGCGGACGTTGAAGCCACCCGCCAGCAGTATGAAGCCGCGAAATCCCGCTTCTACCCGAGCGTGGATATCGACCTCGGCCGTCGCATGGATAACAACGTCGACGGCACGCGCGGTCACGATCAGGAGTGGCAGGCGATGGTTCGCATGAACTACAACCTGTTTAACGGCGGCAGCGATAAAGCACAACTGTCATCTTATGCCTACAAAATGCAGGAAGCGCAGGACGTCAAACGCAACGCCCTTCGCCAACTGGATGAAGAGCTGCGTCTTTCCTGGAACGCCTGGCAGAACGCGAAACAACAGGTGCCGATCGCCAAAGACTACGCCGATCGCAGTGCCGTGGTGCGCACCGCGTACCAGGAGCAGTTCAGCATCGGCGAGCGTAGCCTGCTGGATATGCTGGACAGCGAAAACGAAGTGTTCAACGCCCAGCGCCGCTATGTCGAAATGCAGTTTGTGGAGATGTTCACCACCTACCGCATCAACGCGCGTATTGGCGATCTGCTAAAACAGCTGAATATTCAGGCACCAACGGCCGCGCAGCCGGTTGAGGAACAGCAGACGGCACACAGCAATCTCCCTGAATTGAAATAATCGCTAGCCCGTAGCGATAGTCTTCCTCTTCTCTGTCCTGCCGTTATTGGCATCAGAGAAGAGGATGTTTGTTTTCCAACGCGGCGCTTCCCTCACGGTTGCCGCTCTACGCTTGTTGTTCACTTCACTCGCAGTAAATCGCTGTACCTCGTTGTGTATCGCGGCGACAGCATCTCTCTTTTCATTTGCCACTCCTGCTGAATACCCTGTCCGGCAAAATAGAGCGTCTCCTTCCCGACTTGTGTATTGATGCGATCCAGCACATCCATCAGCGGCGCGCTATTACGCCTTGGTGCGTTATCATCAAACAGGTCGAGCTGCACGATGCCCTGACTGTAAAAATCCCCCAACATGACGCCTGCTTTTTGGTAGCGATGACCGCTCTGCCATATGGCCCCCAGACAGCGCGTAGCGGCGGCGACAATGTCCCTGGTGTCCTGCGTGGGCGTAAGGAGTTTCACGGATGCGCTATTCGCATAGTACGGCACCCTTTCTGCAAACGGAGACGTTTTCACAAACGCAGAAACAAACCGGCAGTACTGATGCTCGCCGCGCAGTTTCTCCGCCGCGCGGACGGCATAGCTGCAGATAGCCTGCCGCATCTGCTCGTAATCGGTAATCCGTTCGCCAAACGACCGGGAACAGATAATCTCCTGCTTCACGGGGGCAAACTCTTCCAGCACAAAGCACGGCTCACCGCGCAGTTCACGTACCGTTCGTTCCAGCACCACGCTAAAGTGCTTTCTGATAAAACGAATATCGGTGTCCGCCAGTTCGAGCACGGTGTTGATCCCCATCGCCTGCAGCGATTTGCCAATCCGGCGCCCAATCCCCCACACCTCATCAACCGGCAGCGCGGCCATCAGCTTGCGCTGGTTCTCCACGTTAGACAGGTCGACAACGCCATCGGTCTGCTGCTGCCACCGCTTGGCGGCATAATTGGCCAGCTTCGCCAGCGTTTTGGTCTGCGCGATACCAACGCCAACGGTCAGGTGCGTGCGTTGACGCACGGTGCGGCGGATCTCCCGGCCAAAATCCACCAGATCACGGCAGTTGCTGACCCCCGTCAGGTCGCAGAATGACTCGTCAATTGAATACACCTCACACCGGGGAGACATCTCTTCAAGGGTGGTCATCATCCGCAGGCTCATATCGGCGTACAGCTCGTAGTTGCTGGAAAAAAAATGGACGCGTTCAGGGAACGCCACCCCTTTGAGCCGGAACCAGGGCGTGCCCATTTTGATGCCAAGCGTTCTGGCGGCGTGGCTACAGGCGATAACGCAGCCGTCGTTGTTACTCAGCACGCATACCGGTTTGTCCTTAAGGTCTGGCCGGAACACCGTCTGGCAGCTGGCGTAAAACGAGTTCGCATCAACAAGCGCGAACATCAGCCGACCGTCTTCAGGATATGCGTCACGACGCCAAAAATATCCAGCGACTCCTCGCCGCTGAACTGGATCGGCGTATAAGCCGGGTTTTCAGGAATCAGCATTACCGACGGATGCGTTTGCAGGCGCTTAACCGTGAACTCACCGTCAACCGCCGCGATCACAATATCTCCGTGTTGCGCGTTTTTAGCGCTATCAACCACCAGCAAATCGCCATTGCCAATTCCCGCGCCGCTCATGGAATCCCCGGCGGCGCGGACAAAATAGGTCGCGCTGGGATGCCTTATCACCAGCTTATTTAAATCAATACGCTGCTCAACATAGTCCTGTGCCGGGCTTGGAAACCCGCAGGGTACAAGGTCACCGAACAGCGGCAGCGCCGCCATTTGTCCGGGGTCGACTGGTGAATAAAACGTCATAATGAACTCACTCTATTGACACTGTTTATACATACAGTATATATACTGTCGTTATACCCAGTAAAGAGAGGCTAAAAATGTTCGTGGAACTCGTTTATGACAAAAGGAATTTTGAGGGTTTGCCTGGTGCAAAAGAGATTATTCTCGGCGAATTGAGTAAGAGAGTGCACCGCATTTTCCCGGATGCCGAAGTTCGGGTGAAACCGATGATGACGCTGCCAGCCATCAATACGGATGCCAGCAAGCATGAAAAAGAGCAGATCAGCCGCACGGTGCAGGAGATGTTCGACGAGGCGGAGTTTTGGCTGGTGAGTGAATAACGCGGAGCCTCTGCTTTCTCTGGCACAAAACCCGCCGAGCGTCGTTAGCGCCAGAGAAATTCGCATCGCCCTTATAGTTTCAGCATCATGTCGACACAGCGCAATTGTGCGTTCGCCGATGCAGAGAAGTGCACGCTTTCCTTCACAACGGTAAATCCTTGCGTCTCATAAAACCCTTGCGCATTGGGCGTAGAGGACAAGGTAATCGTTTGAAATCCACGGGCGCGGGCTTCTCTTTTTATTGCATTCATAATCGATCCGGCCAATCCCTTTCCTGTGTACTCCGGCAGAGTAAAAATAGCCTCTACGCTACCGGAAGTGAGATCGAGATAACCCGTTGCCACCGGTCGATCGCTATCGTCCACCGCCACAAAAAACGGATAGTTAACAATCTCCTGGCGATACTGCTCAGGCATATTGTCCGGTGTCCATGCATCAATAACCGTCGCGTCATAGCTCGATGTGCATCCCGCACGAATGGCCTGATTCCGGATATCCCAGCATTGTTCTGCTTCTTGCGGTGTAGCGTGTCTGATTTGCATCGGTATTTCCCTCGCTTATCGTTATTGTCGTTTTTACAAGGCAAAAAAAACGGGAACCCACCGGCTCCCGTTCATCTATAACCCAGCGAGTGGATTACATATTTTCGATGATCGCGTCACCAAACTCTGAACATTTCAGCAATTTAGCGCCTTCCATCAGACGTTCGAAGTCATAGGTCACGGTCTTGTTGTTGATAGCGCCTTCCATACCTTTAACGATAAGGTCAGCCGCTTCGAACCATTCCATATGACGCAGCATCATTTCTGCGGACAGGATGATAGAACCTGGGTTCACTTTGTCCTGGCCTGCGTACTTCGGTGCTGTACCGTGGGTCGCTTCGAACAGTGCGCATTCGTCACCGATGTTCGCGCCCGGTGCAATACCGATACCGCCAACCTGAGCTGCCAGCGCATCGGAGATGTAGTCACCGTTCAGGTTCATACAAGCGATCACGTCGTATTCAGCCGGACGCAGCAGGATCTGCTGCAGGAACGCATCGGCGATCACATCTTTAATGATGATCTCTTTGCCAGTGTTCGGGTTCTTGATTTTCTGCCATGGGCCGCCGTCGATCAGTTCGCCGCCGAATTCTTCGCGAATCAGCTGGTAACCCCAGTCTTTGAACGCGCCTTCGGTGAACTTCATAATGTTACCCTTGTGAACCAGGGTCAGAGAATCACGGTCGTTGGTGATAGCGTATTCAATCGCCGCACGCACCAGACGCTTGGTCCCTTCTTCGGAGCACGGCTTGATGCCGATACCGCAGTGTTCAGGGAAGCGAATTTTCTTCACGCCCATCTCTTCACGCAGGAATTTAATCACTTTCTCAGCGTCAGCAGAGTCAGCTTTCCATTCGATACCCGCGTAGATGTCTTCAGAGTTTTCACGGAAGATGACCATATCGGTCAGTTCTGGGTGTTTAACCGGGCTTGGGGTGCCCTGATAGTAGCGAACCGGACGCAGACACACGTACAGGTCAAGCTCTTGACGCAGCGCAACGTTCAGAGAACGGATGCCGCCGCCAACTGGCGTGGTCAGAGGGCCTTTGATTGCAACACGGTAGTCGCGGATAAGATCCAGCGTTTCTGCTGGCAGCCATACGTCCTGGCCATAAAGTTGGGTGGATTTTTCCCCGGTGTAAATTTCCATCCAGGAAATTTTACGCTCGCCTTTGTAGGCTTTCTCAACAGCGGCATCAACCACTTTCAGCATTGCTGGGGTGACATCAACACCGATACCGTCGCCTTCAATAAATGGGATAATCGGATTGTGTGGCACATTCAGCTTGCCGTCTTTCAGGGTGATTTTTTGACCTTCCACCGGAACAACTACTTTGCTTTCCATTCACCTCTCCTTCGAGCGCTACTGGTGTGCTCGTCATCCTTTACGCCACAGGTTCTTGCCGCTACTACGCCCACTCCACTTATCCCGTTTAGGTATAGCCTGGAGATGCACTGTCTTACCGTCTTCCTGCAACACAAAGAGTTAGAGCATTTTGTTAATGTTTTGTAATAAGCCTGTCAATACTACCTGATTGTTTGTCGCCATGAAAGACTCTCGTTATTAGGCTATAATGCGCGAATCTATAGAGCCTGAAAATACTATGATTAAGACTTCATTTAGAAAAAACCAGCTTGAGCGATTCAGCTCACGACAAGCCACCAGGACGCGTAAAGATAACCAACCAAAACGCGTTATTCTGTTCAATAAACCCTACGATGTGTTGCCGCAATTTACCGATGAAGCAGGACGTAGCACGCTAAAAGATTATATTCCGGTGCAAAATGTCTACGCAGCGGGCCGTCTTGACCGCGATAGCGAAGGGCTGCTGGTATTAACTAATGATGGCGCGCTGCAGGCAAAGCTCACGCAGCCGGGTAAACGTACGGGGAAAATCTATTATGTCCAGGTCGAAGGTGAGCCAACCTTAGAAGCCATGGAGGCATTTCGTACGGGCGTGACGTTAAACGATGGCCCGACTTTACCTGCAGGAATTGAACGGGTGGAAGAGCCAACCTGGCTGTGGCCGAGAAACCCGCCAATTCGCGAGAGAAAATCTATCCCTACCGCCTGGTTAAAAGTGACGCTTTATGAAGGGCGCAATCGCCAGGTCAGACGCATGACCGCGCACATCGGTTTCCCAACGCTCCGGTTGATTCGTTATGCGATGGGGGAATATACCCTTGAGAATCTGCCAAACGGCGAGTGGCGGGACGCATAAACATCGGCAGATGAGCGTGGGCGTTTCCACACGCTCATCTGCCGCTGAGGGTTAAGAGATATCCGGGACGATAATGCTTTTATATTTTTCCAGTACCGGCGAGTTAATATCCGACGCGTTCTTCAACTGCCACAGATTGCGCGAGATGCCATCGTTGACCAGGTAGATGACCCCGGTTTCAATCGCCGACATCAGGCATAGCATGACCGGTTCATTGACGGTGTACCCCACTTCCCCTTCCAGCAAACGCTGGTAATCGACATAGCGGAATACCCCAGCCTGGAATTCATAAGAGAGAATGGTTTTGCTCGTATTCACCGACGATAGCACCTCCCCCGTGTTGACGTTTACCACGCGCAGGTTAACGGCTATTTGATCGAGCTGGTACTGCGTGCTGGCCCCAATGCCGAAGTATCGCGCACCGGCCCCGCCAGATTTCACGTTACTCTCATAACCGATGATTGACCCTTCAATCAGAATATTAGCGGCCACCAGCGAAGGCAGCGGTCCACGATTATTCTCCGAAACCGTACCATTCTCCTGCGCAGCACGAATAATTTTGCGTTCATTCAGCAGGTTTTGCAGTCCCTGACGCTCCAGCGGCGTAAACCAATTTGAATCTTTTAACGCGGACACCAGCATAGCCGTGGCGCTTTGTGGTACTGAGGTAGAAAAGTTACTTGCTGGGTAGGGCTTAAACTGACCGGTTTCATCCTGAATATTGTACACCGAGACAAACAGCTTACCGACCGGAGGCGGCAGGTGCGTTAAATCCTGGTAGCTCTGCGATCGGGGGAGCAACGTCGGTTTTGCCGCCTGTTTGGGGGCAGAACTGATACAGCCTGTTAGCAAAAACAGACTAATAAAAATAGCCACTACGCCAGTTATCTTTTTCATGTCAGCATCTCGCCACGGTTTAATTTGATGAAATACTACTGAGGCCATCGACCTGAATGGTCGAGGATTTTCCGGTGGCTCGGTCAAGAATATTCATCACAAGCTGGCCATCATTGTTTTTAATATCAACGATAAAATCTTTAGTCACCAGACGACCTGGTTTACCGGTGGAAATATTGCCCATTAAATTACCAAGCAGTTGGGATTGAATGGCCGCCGTAAAGTTATCCAGCGACGACGATGTGGATGTCTCACTATTCCAGTCATAAGCATTTGGATCTTTATAAGAATTTTGTGCGTTAGCTTGCGATAGTAAAAAAGCTCCGTTATTGGGGTTGCCGCCGAAATTTGGGTTAACAAACTGAAAGGTAAGATTTCCAGCCTGAGCTACGGTAGAAAATAAGCTAATACCAAGAATCAAAGAAAGCACTTTCATCGTACACTCCTAGAATTCATCGTGGGTTAAATCACCAGTATTCAATAGCGCTTTGTTGATGGCTCTTTTTTGCAAAGATTCATAAACTGCGGCCAAAGCGATATTGATTTGCTTATCAAAATCTCGCTTATTGGGGAATAAAAAAGTTTGATACAATACGTCCTGATCAACCTTAATAATGATCCAACTCCCCCAGCGAGCACTGGGTCTTTCATTTATGGTAATGGCGCCAGGATATTCCTCTTCCCAGTGGTCGGTAAACTCTCGATAAAAATCATGTCCGATACGGGTAATGGTATTGTCAGTTACCAATCCAGGAACTTCTATTTCTGCTGAAAAACTGCCACACGAAACCACTAGCATCATGACTGATGCTATTATTCGACCGATGTGATTCATATTTACCGCCTGAGGTTTTCGTTAGCCCAGGTAACGGCCTGCGTCCTGTTTTTTACTGATATTTTCCGAAATAGATTATAGAGGTGAGTCTTAACGGTATTTTCACTAATAAATAGCAATCTAGCTATTTCAACATTCGATGCACCAATCCGGAGCTTATTGAGTATGTCCCTTTCTCTTTGCGTCAGGCCACTCGTATCATCATGATAACGATAATTACCTGACTGATTAATGAGATAGCTAGTGAGATCATGAGGGAAGAAACAGCCACCTTTTAATACGTTACGAATACCTTCGATTAACGTATGTTCATCAACAGATAGATAGAAGACAGCGCTGATGTCTGACCACAGCTCTACCTGATGAAAGGCGTAATCTTCAGGCACATTGAACAGCAAAACCTTCACTCTACCGCGTAATCGGCGTAGTTCGCTTTGCCAGTGCTGGGTTCTTTTCTTATCAAAATCACTGAGATCGACGAGGGCCAGCTTACGTTCGGCCTCGAATGATTCTATAGGTTTCTGGATGTTCTGTATCTTGACGCTAATTGCTAGCGCACTTTTAAGTTGGTGAACAAGTGCAGTGGCTTGCAACGAAGGTCTTGTTATTAACAGTAAAATATCATTATTTACCGGTTCTTTATCTGTCGGCATTATGAAAACCCCATCCGCTTTCTGCTGTGAACGCGGCCCCATTCTGATATGGATAAAATCTGCATATCAGAAAGGGCTGCTGTTCTGTGTAGTTGCTGATTAATAAGTATGACAAAAGGGAAGCCGAATCTTATTCAATAAACATCGACGTCCTAAGTGCTGCAATACTGTTCAATCTAGACATTAGCATTTTTATCGCAAGGGTTATTTGTGTTTCCAAATGTAACAGAACAATGTCATTTTATTACAGAAAAATACTTGTTTGCCTTTGTTTTATCACTGTTTTTTATATTTAGTTTAGGTTGTTCATGTTTTTGTATACTCTGATGAGACCTACGAAATCCAGGCTATCAAACCTCACCATAGCCACTTGTAAATAAATCTTTCCATATTTTTTCCATGGATTGCGGCCTACAGCGCCATGCGTAAACTTTTTATGCATACCTGCGATAACAAAAAATGCCAACAAGCCTGAAGACTCGATGATCCGTGCTGCTCAGCGCCCTCTCACCCGTTAAATCTCATACTTTTCACTGATCACTAAATTCAAAATACGCCTTCCAGGTGAAAAACATCCTCCGTCGCTACGGACATACTCAATCCAGAAATCAGATTCATCCAATATTAACTATCGCGTTATGGCATGGCTGATTTCACTCCTGACTTTAACCACCGGTTAAATCAAGGTGCAATTATGAAACGTTATATTTTATTAACAGCCATATTGGGATATTCATGCCTGGTTTCCGCAGGGGGTGATCTAGCGGGCTCTGAATTTTCAGCGCTTAATAGATTATCACAAGGTTACGATATGACCGCCGTGACGAATCAACAGGGCAATAATAACATTGCCACGATTAATCAGTCAGGGGGTCATAGCCTCGGTGCAATATCACAAAACGGCGGGCATAACTCCGCATTATTAAATCAAAATGGATTTAATAATCGCGCAGCGCTTACTCAATATGGTCGCGACAATAACGCGTCGGTTAGTCAGTCAGGAACGGACAATACTGTATATCTCGTTCAGGCTGGCATCGCCAATGATGCGGATATTACGCAAAACGGTTTTGATAATACTGCGGTGGTTATTAATAGAGGCAGGAATAACCTTACGCAGATTAATCAAACGGGCACAAACCGCAATGCGGGTGTTGTGCAAAATTCGGCTGGAATGGCAATTCGTATTACCCAGAATTAGTGTTTTTACTGGTTTCCAATCTCTAAACCTATGGGGTACCTACATGAAAGCGTGGAAAATGGCTATTTTGTCAACCTTGTTAACGTCTGGCGCAGCTCTGGCAACCGGTTATCATCCAGGTGGTGGCAGCAGCGGCGGTAGCGGCGTAACCATCAATCACCTCCCAACGATCACCGCGAAAACCCCCGTCGTTCCGCAGAGCGGAAAATGGGATGAGGTTATCCATGTGTACCAGCCAGGTACGGGTAACAACTCCTACGTTAACCAGAACAACTCCTCACTGTCCACCATTGACGTGCACCAGACTGGCAACTACGGCAGCTCAACGGTCAGTCAGAATGCCACCAGAAGTACGATTACCCTCGATCAAAGTGGCTGGGGTAACCAATCTTCCGCATCACAAAATGGTACCACCAGCTCAATTAACGTGACTCAGAACGGTACCGGTAACGCTTCTGGCGTTGGCCAGTCGGGCTCAGGTAATGCCGTTGTTGTGGCGCAAAGCGGCAATTACAACACCTCTGGCGTAACTCAGTCGGGCAATAAGAACTCCACCAGCGTGTCGCAAAGTGGCGCTTCTAACTTCTCCAGCGTCAACCAGGCGGGCTCAAACAACATTGTTGATGTCGCTCAGTCCGATGTCGGAAACCGCTCCTACGTCAATCAGCAATACGGCGACGGCTCGGCCATTCTGGTCTCCCAGGTGGGTAGCTATAACTACAGCAACGTAGAGCAAGGACATAACGGCGCGCTGGCAGTGGTTCAGCAAGGCTACGGTTCTGGCAACAGCTCCACTATCGTTCAGCATTAATGCTCTCAGCCGGATGAATATTCATCCGGCTTATTTTCTTTATATATAAGGCATCGCTATGCATCTTCTCCTCATTGCCGCCGCCCTCAGTAATCAACTCTGGTTTGAAACCCAACAGCAGGATAACGCCCTGGTGATTACACCGATGGCTACGCTTGTCGATGACTGCCGTTGCCAGTTGACGATTAATGTTGTTCATCAGGGACAATCCGGGCAAAGCAACAGTAGCCAGAGCGGCAGTGTGTTACTCAAAGGACAACATCCGCAGCCGCTGGCCAGCATGACGCTGGAACTCCCCCGCGGCGAATGGACGCAGATCACCGTGACCTTAAGCAACAGTACAGGAGTTCTTTTGCAGCAATCCTGGAGCTCCCCTGCTCGGGTTTGATTCCCCCTCTTCTTCTTTATATCCTTATCCTCTTTCTCGCTCGATAAGGATGCCGCATGTTCAAGCCACACGTTACCGTCGCCTGTGTAGTTCACGCTGAAGATAAATTTCTGGTCGTTGAAGAGACGATCAACGGCAAAGCGCTCTGGAACCAGCCCGCGGGCCATCTTGAAGCCGATGAAACGCTAGTCCAGGCCGCCGAACGCGAGCTATGGGAAGAGACCGGCATCCGCGCTAAGCCGCAGTATTTTCTCCGAATGCACCAGTGGCTGGCCCCGGACAACACACCGTTTCTGCGATTCCTGTTTGTGATTGAACTCGACAGCCTCTGCGCGACCGAACCGCACGATAGCGACATTGACCGCTGTTTATGGCTCAGCGCCGACGAGATTTTGCAGGCTAAAAACCTGCGTTCCGCGCTGGTTGCCGAAAGTATTCGTAGCTATCAGCAGGATGCACGCTATCCGCTGTCATTAATCGGCGAATTTAACTGGCCGTTTACAGAGGGTGTCAAGTAAAGGGCCGCGTGATAGAATATGCCGCCTTGAAGTCCAATGTCGTGAGTATTCCAATGTCAGAAAGCCAGAAAAAAGTGATCGTCGGCATGTCCGGCGGTGTTGATTCCTCCGTTTCCGCCTACCTGTTGCAACAACAGGGCTATAAGGTGGAGGGCCTGTTCATGAAGAACTGGGAGGAAGATGACGGCGAGGAATACTGCACTGCGGCGGCGGATCTGGCCGATGCGCAAGCGGTGTGCGATAAGCTCGGTATTGAGCTGCACACCGTGAACTTTGCTGCCGAATACTGGGATAACGTATTTGAGCTCTTCCTGGAAGAGTACAAAGCGGGCCGTACGCCGAACCCGGATATCCTGTGCAACAAAGAGATCAAATTTAAAGCCTTCCTCGAGTTCGCTGCTGAAGATCTGGGTGCTGATTACATCGCAACCGGCCACTACGTGCGCCGCGCGGATGTCAACGGCAAAAGCCAGCTTCTGCGTGGCCTCGACGGCAACAAAGACCAGAGCTACTTCCTTTATACGCTGGGCCACGAACAGATAGCACAAAGCCTGTTCCCGGTCGGCGAACTGGAAAAACCGCAGGTGCGTAAAATCGCCGAAGAGCTGGATCTCATCACCGCGAAGAAAAAAGACTCTACCGGTATCTGCTTTATCGGCGAGCGTAAATTCCGCGAGTTCCTCGGTCGCTACCTGCCGGCGCAGCCGGGCAAAATCATCACCGTTGACGGCGAAGAGATCGGCACCCATCAGGGGCTGATGTACCACACGCTCGGTCAGCGTAAAGGTCTGGGTATTGGCGGGACCAAAGAAGGGACGGAAGATCCGTGGTATGTGGTCGACAAAGACGTTGAAAACAACGTGCTGGTTGTCGCCCAAGGTCACGATCACCCGCGTCTGATGTCCGTTGGTCTTATCGCGCAGCAGCTGCACTGGGTTGACCGCGAACCGGTCACCGGCACGTTCCGCTGCACCGTGAAGACCCGCTATCGCCAGACCGATATCCCGTGCACCGTTACCGCGCTGGATGAAGGTCGTATTGAGGTTCGTTTTGAAGAACCTGTTGCCGCAGTCACTCCAGGTCAGTCCGCCGTGTTCTACAACGGGGAAATCTGCCTGGGTGGCGGCGTGATTGAGCAGCGCCTGCCGCTGCCAGTGGAATAAAGCCCTGCCTCGATAGGGTACAACGCACTCTGGCCCGCGTCGCGCCGCAGGTCAGATGCCAACAAGGAGTGAGCGTGGCGAAGAATTACTATGACATCACCCTGGCGCTGGCCGGCATCTGCCAGTCAGCCCGTCTGGTGCAGCAGTTGGCCCATCAGGGGCACTGCGACGGCGATGCGTTGCACGTTTCGCTGAACAGTATTATCGATCTCAACCCAGACTCTGCGCTGGGCGTCTTCGGTGGCAGTGAAGCCAATCTTCGTCTCGGCCTTGAAACCCTGCTCGCGGTACTGAACGCCAGCAGCCGTCAGGGTCTGAACGCAGAACTGACCCGCTATACCCTCAGCCTGATGGTGCTGGAGCGCAAGCTCGCCGCCGCCAAAGGGGCGATGGATATTCTGGGCAACCGTATTACCGGTCTGCAGCGCCAGCTCGACCATTTTGATTTACAGTCAGACACCCTGCTGAGCGCGATGGCGGGTATCTATGTTGACGTGATTAGCCCGCTTGGCCCGCGAATTCAGGTGACCGGCTCTCCTGCCGTGCTGCAAAGCCCGCAGGTGCAGTCCAAGGTCCGCGCTTCGCTGCTGGCGGGTATCCGCGCCGCGGTGCTGTGGCACCAGGTTGGCGGTGGCCGTCTACAGCTG
Source organism: Kluyvera sp. CHPC 1.2972 (assembly GCF_036759925.1). Taxonomy (NCBI): domain Bacteria; kingdom Pseudomonadati; phylum Pseudomonadota; class Gammaproteobacteria; order Enterobacterales; family Enterobacteriaceae; genus Kluyvera; species Kluyvera sp. CHPC 1.2972. The sequence continues at coordinate 351,535 of NZ_JAPKIB010000003.1, forward strand.
ATGTTTTCTCGTAATCGCCTGACCACTCAGGCCAAACAAATTCTTGCTCATTTAACCCCGGAGTTATGATCTATGGAATTATCCTCACTGACCGCCGTTTCCCCTGTCGATGGACGCTACGGCGATAAAGTCAGCGCGCTGCGCGGGATTTTCAGCGAATATGGTTTGCTGAAATTCCGTGTACAAGTCGAAGTACGCTGGCTGCAGAAGCTGGCCGCACACGCAGCCGTCAAGGAAGTTCCTGCTTTTGCTGCCGACGCAAACGGTTTCCTCGATAGCATCGTCGCGAACTTCAATGAAGAAGACGCGGCGCGCATCAAGACTATCGAGCGCACCACCAACCATGATGTGAAGGCGGTTGAGTATTTCCTGAAAGAAAAAGTCGCGTCCGTGCCTGAGCTGCACGCCGTGTCGGAATTCATTCACTTTGCCTGCACCTCCGAAGACATCAACAACCTGTCTCACGCGCTGATGCTGAAAACCGCGCGCGAAGAAGTGGTGCTGCCGTACTGGCGCAAAACCATCGATGCTATCAAAGATCTGGCCGTTCAGTATCGCGATATTCCGCTGCTCTCCCGTACTCACGGTCAGCCAGCCACGCCGTCAACCATCGGTAAAGAGATGGCGAACGTGGCCTACCGTATGGAACGCCAATATCGCCAGCTGGCACAGGTTGAGATCCTCGGCAAAATCAACGGCGCGGTGGGTAACTACAACGCCCACATCGCCGCCTATCCGGACGTTGACTGGCACCAGTTCAGCGAAGAGTTCGTCACCTCTCTGGGCATTCAGTGGAACCCGTACACCACTCAGATCGAGCCGCACGACTATATCGCCGAGCTGTTTGACTGCATCGCACGCTTCAACACCATTCTGATCGACTTCGATCGCGATGTGTGGGGCTACGTTGCGCTCAACCACTTCAAGCAGAAAACCATCGCCGGTGAAATCGGTTCTTCCACCATGCCGCACAAGGTTAACCCGATCGACTTCGAAAACTCCGAAGGCAACCTGGGTCTGTCCAACGCCGTGCTGCAGCATCTGGCAAGCAAACTGCCGGTTTCCCGCTGGCAGCGTGACCTGACCGACTCCACCGTGCTGCGTAACCTGGGCGTGGGTATTGGCTATGCGCTGATCGCCTACCAGTCCACCCTGAAAGGCGTGAGCAAACTGGAAGTGAACCGCGATCGTCTGCTCGACGAGCTGGATCACAACTGGGAAGTCCTGGCTGAGCCAATTCAGACCGTAATGCGTCGCTACGGTATCGAAAAACCGTATGAGAAGCTGAAAGAACTGACCCGCGGCAAGCGCGTGGATGCCGAAGGCATGAAGCAGTTCATCGACGGTCTGGCGCTGCCAGAAGAAGAGAAGACCCGTCTGAAAGCAATGACGCCAGCAAACTATATCGGCCGCGCTATCGCCATGGTTGACGAGCTGAAATAATCCCGCCCTCCCCCTCCTTCTTCCTGAAGGAGGGGACTTTCCCGCCAATTTAGTAAATGTTTATCTCCATAAGCTCATAATCAGCGTTAAACTATTCATGTCTTTAATTTAATGGAGAAACAGCATGCGCGTACTCGTCGTAGAGGACAACGCTCTGTTACGTCACCACCTGAAAGTTCAGCTCCAGGAAATGGGCCATCAGGTGGATGCCGCAGAAGATGCGAAGGAAGCAGACTATTACTTAGGCGAGCATATCCCGGATATTGCGATTGTGGATTTAGGGCTTCCCGACGAGGATGGCCTATCGCTGATCCGCCGCTGGCGCAGCCACGACATTTCGCTGCCTATTCTGGTGCTCACCGCGCGGGAAAGCTGGCAGGATAAGGTGGAAGTGCTGAGCGCGGGCGCCGACGACTACGTCACCAAACCTTTCCATATTGAGGAAGTAGCAGCCCGTATGCAGGCGCTGATGCGTCGTAACAGCGGTCATGCTTCACAGGTTATCTCCCTGCCGCCGTTCCAGGTTGACCTCTCCCGCCGCGAGCTCTCCATTAATGACGAAGTGATTAAGCTCACCGCGTTTGAATACACGATTATGGAAACGCTGATCCGCAATAACGGCAAAGTGGTCAGCAAAGACTCCCTGATGCTTCAACTCTATCCCGATGCGGAGCTGCGCGAGAGCCACACCATCGATGTCCTGATGGGTCGCCTGCGTAAGAAAATTCAGGCTCAATATCCCCAGGACGTGATTATCACCGTGCGCGGTCAGGGTTATCTGTTCGAACTGCGCGAATGAAAAATTTACGTCGGCATTTCTTGCCGCTGTCGCTGCGGATGCGTTTCCTGCTGGCGACGGCCGCGGTGGTTATCGTGCTGTCGCTGGCCTACGGCATGGTGGCGCTGGTGGGCTACAGCGTCAGCTTCGATAAAACCACCTTCCGTCTGCTGCGCGGTGAGAGCAACCTGTTCTATACCCTCTCTAAATGGGAAGACAATGCGCTGCACGTTGATATTCCCGAAAATCTCAATATGCAGGGTCCCACGGTCGCGCTGATCTATAACGATCAGGGAAAACTACTGTGGCAGCAAAAAGATCTGCCGTGGCTGGTGAAGAGCATTCAACCCGACTGGTTAAAAGGCAACGGTTTCTATGAGGTAGAAGCCGATGCTACCGCGAGCAGTACCCTGCTGCGCGACGATCATGAGATGCAAAAAGAGCTGACCGAAATGCGCCAGGAGGGCGATGATTCGGAGATGACCCACTCGGTGGCCGTCAACAGCTATCCGGCCACCAGCCTGATGCCCGCGTTGACTATCGTGGTGGTCGATACCATTCCGATTGAGCTTAAGCGTTCCTATATGGTCTGGAGCTGGTTCTCCTACGTGCTCGCCGCCAACCTGCTGCTGGTTATCCCGCTGCTATGGATTGCTGCCCACTGGAGCCTACGCCCCATCGCCGACCTCACCCGCGAGGTACGTGAGCTTGAGGAACATCACCGCGAGCATCTCAACCCCGACACCACCCGCGAGCTGACAAGCCTGGTGCGCAACCTGAACCGGCTGCTGAAAAGCGAGCGCGACCGCTACGATAAGTACCGCACCACGCTCACCGACCTGACCCACAGCCTGAAAACCCCGCTGGCGGTACTGCAAAGCTCGCTGCGTTCGCTGCGCAGTGAAAAGATCACCGTCAACGAAGCCGAGCCGGTGATGCTGGAGCAGATAAGCCGCATCTCGCAGCAGATTGGCTACTACCTGCATCGCGCCAGTATGCGCAGCGATAGCACTCTGCTCAGCCGCGAGCTTCACCCGGTCGCCCCGCTGCTGGACAGCCTGACGTCGGCGCTCAATAAGGTCTATCAGCGTAAAGGGGTCAACATCACCCTGGATATTTCGCCGGAGATCTCCTTCGTCGGTGAGAAAAACGACTTTATGGAAGTGATGGGCAACCTGCTGGACAACGCCTGCAAGTACTGCCTTGAGTTCGTCGAGGTTTCCGCCCGTCAGAGCGACGACTATCTGCATATCTTTGTCGAAGATGACGGTCCAGGCATTCCGCAAAGCAAGCGCGACATCGTGTTTGACCGCGGCCAGCGTGCGGATACGCTACGTCCAGGGCAAGGGGTTGGCCTGTCGGTAGCTCGCGATATTGTTGACCAGTATGACGGTCAGATTATCGCCCACGAAAGCCTGCTCGGCGGCGCGAAAATGGAGGTCCTTTTCGGCCATCAGGGTCTGGACAGTCACGAAGGGTAAATAATGTTTCCGTAGCAGGGTAGTTTTGTGAATACGATGTATAACCCGACGCAAATTTATATAAATCAATAATATATATTTATGCGTGGTGCCTATGGGGTGCCGAATAGGCGTTAAAAAGCCCTCTTTGTGAGGGCTTGGGGGACTATGCGTTGAAGTGCTCGAATGCCTTCTTACCAGCGGCGCGGCCCTTGTCTATCATCTCCGCGAGATCTTCAATGTGTACCAGGCGTGGCGCTTTCTGCGTCTCTACGGTTCGAAACGTTGGTAAAGGCAGCTTTCCTATGTTGGCCCGGTAGTTCGCCGTTGTAGGCTCAATACCGAGGTACTTCTTAGAGATCTGCTCAAGGGTCGGGGTTAGTGTTTCGAACTCCGCCAGCAGATAAAAGAACGTCGTATTCACTTATTGCCCTCCGGCCCGTGGTGATAGTGCCTCTATAGCGGCTGCGCAATCTTGCTTTGCACTATCAGCCGCTTTCCGGTGTTCCTGAAGCTCTGCGTCGTCAATCAGCGCTTTCCACGCGTCAGTCAGCGGGACTGAATCAGCAACCAGGAGGGCCGCAATACGTGCGCCGACAGTGCGCTTGTTTGTTAACTGGTTATTGGTAGTCATAGGGCCTCCTGTAGCTTTCTGGACACTTCCTGCAAGATCGAACTAACCTCCTCATTGTCTTCATTATCAAGCGAATTTAGCGTGTGGAGTAACTGAACAGCTTGCGTGTACGTAAGCTTCAGAGTGACAACGCGGCGTTTATTGTTGGTCATTTAATCGGTCTCCCCGGTTTTGACGTGGCAATAGTGCTCGCCGTTCGGGCGCGTTGACGCTACACCGCAGCGCGGGCATGGCTGCGGCGTAACGTAGACAACACGCCCCGTCCCTCCCGCCGCAACAACCGCGTCATAGGTTTCCTTGTCTGCGTCATACCAATCATCGTTTATTAACTGATAAATCGGCACGGCGGTCAGCGCTGCCAGGGCTATTTCAACCAGAGCCAGATTTTTAGCCGCTGCCACATCATCAGGCCGAGCGTCAACGGCGCACTGCGCCAGCATCTGGCAACCTTTCGCCTGCTCTATTAACTGCTCTTTAGTGAATGTCATTTTGTTTACGCCCCTTGTGGGGCGCTCCGTTAAAAAGGTTCGAAAGGCAGTCGGGCGTTTTCAACCGCCACCTGCTCTGCCACGCTGCGAGATGTGGCACCGAAAATTTTATGGATGTTATAGCCACTCCAGTTCTGGCGGCATTGGTCGAAAATGGTTGGTACGCCGCTTGGTGGCGCTCCGGTGCCGTTTCCGATGGCGAAAGTGCCAGGTGCCACCCGGTGAATCAGCCCCTTGACCGTTGCGTATTTCGCAGCAGACTCAACCGATTTTCTTTCGTGGCCATACATCGCGATCATGTCTTTAATCGTGACCAGCTCGTGTGACTTCAGGTAATCAAGAATGTCGTCTTTTATCATTCTCGCGGCCCTTTGCTAGATGCTCGTGATAAGCGCGCAAGCTGCCGAATTTGGCGATGCGCTCGTTTAGCAGTGCTACGGCTTTTTGTCCGTAGCGCGGGGAACCAAGCCCCGCAACCACTTTAAACATTCTGCTTGCCTTCACACTGAGCACCTTTCTGGCACCCGGTACAGCGCTTAGCTTTGTCATCGCCTGCCAGCGAGCGATAATCACAACCCTGAGACTTAAACCACTTGTCCCACTCATCAACACAATCCGGGCTCTTACCCTCTTTGATGGCTACGGCGATCACCTGGGAGCGGATGTCGCATAACGAACGACCTGCAACAATTTTCACTTACCATTCCCCTTAATTTTTGTGTTGATAGACTGAACGGCTTTGACTACCTTTGCCGGGTCAGCGTCTGAACAAGCGACCTGATAAGAGTCGGCCTGGACGTTGACTGCACATGCACCGCCAAGCGCTACAGTCTCGTTCAGGTTCGGCTCGCTTTTAACGACAGCACACCCGCTAATTAACAGAATTGATGCAAGGAATATTTTTCGCATATTCTTACCTCCTCTAACTCGTTATATTTACCTTCGGCAATTAACCGTGAGCGTTCCCGCGCCGCATTTTTATGCGCAGTCCTGCTTTTATCGTTCCGCCTTAATTTCGATGTAAAACCAATGGATAATGATTCCTTAATATTTCGCTCCCTTGTTCCTTTATTTATTAAATTCCCGTGGATGCTTGTAGCCATTATCAACACTCATTCCCCAACCTGGGGTATTTGGCATCCTTTCGCCCATCATCGCGCCAACCATCCCGCGAAAGCGCAGTTCTGAAATCATCTTTCCGTTTGAATAGATATCCCTACACACCTTCAGAAAGTAACGTTCCTTCCCGCTTGCCACCCGCTCATGCGCCGCGCCCAGCTCGCTTGCCATAGCCATGATTTCAACATCCTTACCCATAGACTCGCGCACCGCCTGTTTTGCAATATCCTGCTGAACCTTCAGTTCGCCACGCAGGTACTTGATACATGAATTGGCCTTTGCCAACTCATTGCGCACCGAAAACCATTTCTTTAATTCCGCTACTAAGCTTTTCATTTCTAACCCTCAGTTCATTTAATGCCGCGTCAATAATCGGCTTATTATGCGACAGCACTTTATTTAAATACTTACGCCCGGATGGGCTGTTATTTCCAGACGACAGACACCATTCAACTGACTCCAATAAATCTGAGTCGGACATCTCGCTAATAATCTTGCTTAAGGTGTTTCTTAACATCGCTCTTACATCCTCTGCCTTTTTGACAGGGGTAGGGGTATGTCAAAACACCATTTTTATTTCTAATGAAATATGGCTGTTTTTTATTTAATCAGATGCTATTGAGAGTTAGGTCAAGTAACTCGCTTTCAGTCCCGTATGCATTTGTGAACGATAGTTTGCCAGCGTGAATTGCTAGTTTCCCATTTCCACTATTTCTATGATGGTTCGTACACAAACAAATAACCTGTTTCCACCCGGCGCGCTGCGCCATGCCTTGGCCCTCTCTAATGTGATGAATCTCTCCCGGCGTTCCCCACACCCCAGCCTGCACATAGCAGGCCACACACCCCAGCTCCGCCACTTTGTTGACGTGCTCGCGCTCTGCCTTTTTCATGATTCCAACCAGGCGAGATCATCAGCAAACAGGCGGTTTGTCTCCTCCACTTCGCACCCGGCTTCCAGAACTGAGAAACAGGCGCGGCCCGTGTTTAATAGCTGGCGATGCATTGCACCTTTGAAGCGGGCAATCTGAGCATCAGATACATGGCTGTTGCGGTTTAAGTATTCGCTCGCCAGTTGCGCGAGGATGCGCTCACGAGCCTGGTTTACCTGCTGAATTAATTTTTCCATTTACTGCTCCTTTGGCTGATTTTGGGCAATAAAAAGCCCACGCGAAGTGGGCTATAGGAAAAGCTCCGACTACGCTGTTATTTTTTGAGTTCTACTGGCACAAGGTCGCGGCGCGGACTACACAGCACATTGTTAACAACCACGTAATCACCGTTAATCCAGTTATTCACCTGCTGTGGCAGCACGCCGTTTGCCCGCGCAAATGCTGATTTATTGCCGTCATAGTATTTTTCAATGTATTCAGTAAGTTTCATAAACCCTTCGTTGTTCCGATGTGATTATATTAAGTGAATTTCACTTAATTGCACAAGCCGTATTTAAGTGATTTTCACTTAATTTATGATTTCAGCACTTTTTGCAACTTTAGCCGCTTTCGCTATCGTTGGGCGGCTAACCCCCATAGCTTTCTCTATCTGGCTGTAACTGCTCCCAGCCTTAAGCAGCGCAATGATAGCTGCTTGCTTATCCAGGTCAGCACCACGCCCCTTGTACTTCCCTTCCGCCTGGGCCTTTGCGATACCCTGCTTTTGTCGGCGGCGGCGATCCTCATAATCCTTTCTGGCAATAGCTGCCAGCATGTCCAGCATCATACCGTTTATTGCGTCCAGCATACGCCCGGTGAACTCATCACCCGCCGCCGCTAACATGTGCGACGTTGGCAAGTCCAGGGCAACAACGCGAATACCCTTTTCCGTGATTGCGGTTCGAAGCTTTATCCAATCCGTGGCATTCAGGCGCGAAAGGCGATCGACTTGCTCAATAAGCAAAACATCACCCACCTGAGCTGATTCCAAAATTCTGAACAGCTCCGGCCTTTCCAGTTTCGCGCCGCTTTCATTTTCAACGTGCCAGATGGGTGAACGCAGCCCATGCTCTGAGGCGAATTTAACCAGATCGTTTTTAGCTCGCTCGGCATCCTGTTCGTTTGTCGAGGCTCTTAGGTACCCAAAAACCACTGAAGCCAATTTTTAACCCTCTTTAGTTAACTTTGAGTCAAATCCCTAAACCAGTTAACTTTAAGTTATTTCCATGCCTAAACCAACACGGTAAATGATGGTTTATAATCGGTACACCCTTACTTAACCACCACAAAAACAAAAAATCCCCCGAAGGGGATTGCGCTGATTTGCTATTTTTGCTAGCTCTGATTTAGCATTTTGTTTACCGTACTGCGGCTAAGCTTTCCGGTGTCCACTCTTCTATCAACTTCCTTTTCGCACAAATATGCCGACATCGCTTTTACATCATCGGCGTGCTTATCACTTTCGTTCGTGACGGACTTTTCACACTCAACCAAATCTTTCAATGTCGCAGCCCTTAACACTTTTTGCATCTCTGGGCTTTTTGCTCGCTCCACCAATAGCTCATGCCGCTCCTGTGCTTTTTCTTGCGCCTGTTCATTCGCTTGTTTGTTCGCTTGCTCCTGGGCCTGCTGCTGTAACTGCGCCTGATATTGGAGTAAATCAAAAGACTCCTCACACCGCTCATAGCGCGCCGTGTCCATATCCGCATCGGCTCGCGCCATATACGTACCAGCCATCGCGGCCCCAAATTGTGATCCCGCCGCTTCGGATTTCAATTCCTGGCACTGCGCATGCCTTGCTTTCCCCGCGCAGCCAGAAAGGGCAACAAGAGCGAATGCCGCCAGCACAAGCCGCTTACTCATCATAAGAGCAGTACCCTCCTTTGTGGTGCGATCCAGTCCCGCCGTGTGGATGCTCACCCTTTGGACAAGCCATCGCCGAAGCTGCAACCAACAACATCCCCAAACACATAATCATTTTTTTAAATTTCACAAGATTTTTCCTAGCCAATAAAAAACCCGCACATCATGCGCGGGTTTGGGTGTTGGGTTTGGTGTGATGGTGCTATTCGGTTTGGGGGATAATAATGCCGGGGTTTAGTGCGAGTAGCTCTGCGTAAATCTGCGCCTTGATTCCTGCATCCCTTGCAGCCAACATTTCCTCCAAACCTTCAACCTCCGCTGCAGTTGGTGGATTTGCCGTTCCGTATAGCGTGTTGATGTTCGCTGTCCCTGCGTCAATCTTTGACTTGCTCCCTGATAACGCTACTACGCGCCCGTTCCCGTAGTTGATATGCAGAAACGCGCTCGTGTCTCCTCCTATACTGAAGAACCCGCACGAGTCTGCTTCCCACTCGGTGATGTCGGACGCTTTGCAACCGTAGCGATAAAATCCTGCCCCGTAGTTGGTGCGCAAGTCCTGCATGATTTCCGCTGCCGTCTTTGTTGTCGCATCGTTTGATACCATCACCCCAGAGCCGACACCATAGCTCGCCCCATTATCCACCACCCTCCCCCCGGTGGTAATTTCCCCCGCCACCGTCAGCGTATCGTCCATTGTCACCGCGCTCGGGAAGTTGGTTAGCTCCACGTTGCCGTCAGTATCTGGGGCGGTGCCGTTCACGGTTGACACTCCTTCAGTCTGCACAACGATATTCCCGTCAGCGTCCGGGCTGGAGCCGTTGACCGTCATAACGCCAGTGTCGATGGTTGCGTTTCCGCTAGCGTCTGGCGATTTGTCATTTACCTTCATCACCCCGGTGTCGACGGTAACATTACCCTCGTCATCTGGTGACTGTCCGTTTACTGTCAGTACGAGTGATACCACGTTGCTTGCCTTTGATTTTTTCCAGAGTGAGAGAACGATTGATTGGCTTTGAGCAATCTTTAACAGCTCCGCCTGAACCAACTTAGTCATGCCGTGCATATCTTCCGGCACGTTGATTTGTGCCACCTGATACAGCTGCGGTGGGGCTTCTGTTACCTGGCTATTGCTGGTTGAGCTGGGGCTGGTTTGCCGGGTGGCCTGCTTGCTTCGCTCCAGTGCGTTCAGCTTTGCGCGCGCCTTTGATTCTGCGGGGGTCATTAGTAGGCTCTCCCGGTATTAGCTGTTTTGAACGTGATGCCCACCGGGATTGCTCCCTGACCGCTGATTTCAAGGCGATAGCCGTGGGTTTCACCTTCCGTTCTCCATGTCTGGCGGCGCTGAGAGTATAGCGTTGCGATGCTCTGCGTGTCCCACGTGTAGCCACCATCTGGGTTATCGGCTCGGCCCATCATGACGGTTAGCGGGTCGGTGCCTTTACCGTTCAGATACGTCTCGCAGATCATGCTGCGATAGCCCGTATTGAACTCAAGCCCCCGGCGCTCAACGTAGCATTGCAGGCTTTGCTGCTGCATGGCCCATGCGCCGTTACTGTAGTTATGGCGATTCTCTGTGTAGCCGCTATTCAGGTAGTAGATGCCACCAGCAGCGCAACTGCCAATCATCGTGCCCTGGCTGATTTTTTCGGCGCCAGCATTCCATATGGCAGTTTCGCTATCCCATTCCGTATCGTTTTCATCCCACTCAACAGGAATCATGTCAGATGTAGGCGGCAACGGTGCAAACACTGCGTCGTAGATGTATGGCAGCGTTCGCTTTGACCACGTGCCGTTAACGTAGTTATACGTTAGCGCCTGAGTCTTTGCGTAATCCCCGTCAGCCTGGTCGGTTCCGCGACACATCACCCATATTTCGTTTAGCTCCGGGTAGTTAAGCATCCGCACCATTCCCGGCTCCGCGCTCGCAACAAGACTTGATAGCCATTCGCGGCACACGTTATCCGCGATGGATTTCCAACTTACGGCATCGTGGCGAACAACGTCCGACCCGGTAAACACATAGTTATAGCCTTTGGCGTTGACGCAACAACCAATGTCGAGACAGCCTAGGTCGGAGTAAACGAGCTTTGTGATAAACGGTGATTGGTCATTGCCGGACGGCGTGAGGCTAAACGTCTCACGCTCGGTGTAAACGTAGAGTGTGCCGCCATTCTCGCAGCCGTCGATAACCTGCGTGGCGCTGGACAGGTCTTGCCACCCCGCGTAGCCATCAATCACTGCCGCCGCGAAATCCTCCGATGTTCTGTTCGCTGCGGTGTCATCCCAGTTAATCGGGAAGGCGTCCTCTTGTGCGAATCCTGACCAACGAAGGCGGGCTGGGTAAGGAACGTCCGCACCACCAGCAGACTCTTCAACAGTGTTTAGCGCGATCAAACGGTTATCGAATGAAATAACGTTTTTGCACGTCCACCGGCGCACTTCAGTTGTCTGCGTTCCGTCTGTCTGCTCACCCCAACCAGGAAGGGTGTCAAAGTCCGTCCAATCGTACTGCTTCCCTACCGGGGGCTGCGCCGTCATACCGAACAACACGCAGTTGTTAATGACGGCTTTATATGCGCTCCACGGGTCGGCAGTGGGCCAACCGGCAAACGCCGTGTAATAGCCAATCATTTCCGGTGCTGCCATATTTTGAGAGCACACCGAGAGAATGCTGTCGCCGTCCGATTTAGCGATCTGCAGCATAAACAGCAGTCGCGCGCCGTTGCTGAACCCGTCAAACAAGATGGGTTGCATCAGGTAAATGACGCCATCCCAACTATCGCCCTCCGCCGTTTCCGTATAGTACGATTCCGGCGCATTCCCTAACCCCTGCTCAATTTCGCGCCCGTTGAAGCGAACGTTGAGCGCGTCCGTGAAAGCCTGGTCGGGCAACATTGTCGGGTCGCCGTCCATCATTATGCCAACAGACCCCAGTTGTTGAATTGATGGTTTTGTCATGCTGTGCGTACCCAGATATACATGCCGTAGTAAGGGTTAACAAACACGCCGCCATCCGTAGCGCTCCCTGTACCAATAGCAACTCTAACCCCAGTGACACCGTGACCATGTGTGCCGTCATTTGTTGTTTTGTACTCCGTTCCGCTGTATGAGCTTGATGTGTCCGACATGCACTTACCGCTACCTCCTGAACCATATGAAGTATGTAGAAACGGGTCTGCGTTTTCCCCTCGCACCCCGTTTCCGTGTTCATGTCCACCCCCACTATCCACCGTTCCCGTTGGGGTAATTGATTGCGCGATAATCTGGTCGTTTCCTACGCGCCAGCTTCCCGACTGCGCCCCCAGCGAGAATTCACCAGACATGCCATTTTTATCTACTGCAGCGCCAACACCCGCTACCAATCCGACCACTTCCGACCATGTACCGAATCCCAGGTAATCAGCCGGGTTTCGCGTATCGGTGGCGCTCATGTAAACAGCCCCTACCGGATAGAAGATGTTTACCAGCGCCTGAAAATTCATCATCAACGCCGCGTTGGCTTTTGTCTGCTCCATTGTCGGTGTTAACGATATTCCGCAAGCCTGATTTCCTGCGCCGTCCTGAAGGTGCCACGCCGCTGGTGATGTTGTTGTTGCGTCAGCCTGAGTTAACGCCATCCCAGCAGTTAGGTTATTGAACTCATCCGGCGTGCCGGTGATGGGGCCGTTGGCGTTTGGGAATGTTGCCTTTACCGATTTCTTAACAACACGAATATGGTCGTCTCCGTCGCTCTCCGGGTCTGTGCCAAGAGGCCAATCTTCCTGCAAATCTGAAATATACCCGCCTGCTTCTACTGGCATTATTTAGCCTCCATTTTATCGACCTGCTTTTCTAGCGTGTCGATTTTGTATTGATCCACTGCCTCGTATTTAACGAGCGTTGCGAGGGTTTCACCCTCTTTTGCCTGGGTTCCCACAACCTGCGTTAACTGCTCCTGAGCGGCGCCGACGCGCGCGCAGAATGCCGCGATAGTGCATACGCCGGAGAACCCGATAAACGCCAGCGCGTAAAGCACCGGGTGCGGTTTAGAAGTATCCATGGCGCTTTCTCTTTGCTGTACCCGTCTTGGCGAGCTGCTGGCGGGAGTTGTTGAGGTTGTTGATTTCGGCTTCCGCCATCTGTTGCCAGCTTGCTGCGGCATCGTCCTTTGAGAACATCCCGCAGTAGTAGAGCGATAGCCATAACAGCGCATTCTCTGCGCCATCGGTGTAGGCGTTCGTCTGGTTTGCGCTGGTGATCCGGGTAGGTTTTTGATAACCAGTCACCTCCACGGCACCTGGCTTAACCAGCTCAATAGCGTTGCCGTTCATGGCGTAGTGGAAGTCATAGCCGGAGATTTCCGGGCGTTGGTTAATGACGGCGCGCAATCCGGTGATATCGCCGTATGTTGTGGATGTGCCCACCAGCCCGGCGATAGTCACGCTGCTGATTTCCAGATAGTCGGACACGTCAACGCTCAGCGCGTCAGCTGCGTAGTCAGTAGTGACAATCATGGAACCGATACGCAAGCCATTATCCAGCGCAGTTTGCGCTGCGGCGATGAATTGAGGGATGGCGTTGATAGTCTGGCTGTCGGTGCGTCCGCACCAGGTTTTGATATTGCTTACGAGGTCGTTATAGGTAGTGCTCATAATTCACCTGTAAAAAAGGCGGCAAGCGCCGCCCTTTAGTTATTTATCGCTGTTATTCAACAACTACCCAATCTTCCGCCAGCATATCGGTCTGGCTCGCCAGCCACGGAACAAAACCACCGTCAGCAGTGCGCATGCCAATCCACGGCAGCAAGCGATCGTTAACGCCATCAACCTGGTACATTGGCTCATGAGGTGCTGCGCTCTGCGGCGGCTTAACCAGTTGCAGATGCATGCCCTTGCCGTTCCAGCCGCTGCGCGCCGCGCACTTACCATCACGCAGCATTGCCAGCATGCCGCCAAAACCCATGCTGTACCGATGCCCACAACCTGCTACTGCTACATTTTCGTTTTTCATCGTTCTATTCCTTATGCGTATTTGAGGGTTTTCTTTGGATCGGCGAACTGGTGACAGATTCGCGCAATCATTCGCCCGTCCGGCGTATCTGGCGTTGCTTGCCCGGTTAGCACTTTGGTCACGTTCCGCCCTCTACCTCTTCACCCAGCGCCTCACGCTGGCTGGACACCGCAACAAAACAGATTTGCGCGATGGTCATTACCTCAATGCTTTTGATGCTCATTACGCCACCGTGATCGTTGCGGTTGCCGTTTTAGTGGTTCCGCTATCGTCCTTCACGGTTGCCGTGAGTGTTGCGGTTCCTGCCGTTGTTGGGGTTCCAGTGATTGCCCCGGTAGTGCTAACTGATAACCCTGCTGCACCCGCACCGCTTAGCGCGTACGTCGTCGTAATGCCCGTTGCGTTGCTCGGAGCGACCGTCACCGTAGCTTGCCCGGTATAAGCGGCGCTATGGGTGGCGGTTGTCGGGCTAACTGCAACGGTTGCGCCAGTCATTACGACGCTGGCTTTCCCTCAATCCATGCGGAGCGCCATGGGTTGGCGTGTTCCCAACCAGATTCCAGCAGGAACGCCACTTCATCGGCATCGCCCAGTTCTGGCAGGTCTTTGACACGAGGCTCGCCAAATACAGCCTCTTGCCAATCTTCCGGGTTGTAGATGAGAACGGTGCCGTTAGGCATCATTGGGTTGAACATCACCATTACCGTTTGCCCAAAGGCATCGGTCAGGGTGCTGACTTCCCAGCTCACTTCCGTGGAATTTTCGAATACACGAACGCGATTTCCGTTCTCCCCGGTTTTCTCCTGCATACCGGAAATGGTGTCCGACATATCCATGGATGCCATGAGAATCTTTGGCTTTGCGCCTACGGTTTTCAGGCGCTTGAGAGCGTCTTTAATGTCATCTTCGGTAGGTGTGGCTGATTCCGAAACGATATAGGTTTGGATACCTTTAAGCGGATCGCCAGAAATGGTGGTGCCGCCATCGGTACTGGAAATCAGGTATTTGATACCCGCCGCAGTCGCTGCCACCGGGTTGCCGTCAGAACCATCAGCCGGGGCGACTGCGGGGCCATTGTTGAACATTGCCCATTCAAAATCGGCTTTCAGTTCAGTGGCGCGCTTTTTGGATTGGCGATCAAGCTGACCGGTTCCGGCATAGTACGACTGTCGCTGAGCTTCGCTGGTTACTGCCAGGCCAAGAATGAGCTTCTGGGTGTAGTTTTCCAGCATGGTGGTTTTGCCGTAAGACTTCGGTACATCTGCCCACTGAACGTTTTCAGGGTAGGCATTTGAACCAGGGGCTTTCAGGCTGTCGATCTGCCATCTGTGATGCTGGTTATCGACTTTCTTTTTGCCGATGGTAGACCAGAACATGGTCTGCTCAGGGTCCAGCATGGCAATGTCGTTAGCTACTTCGCTTTTTACGCCAACGTGGTCATAAGACCAGAGGGTTAAGGCTGCCATTCATATAGGCCTCCTTTGCGGGCTTCATGCCCATTGAGCAATGCTCATTGAAAGGAATTACGTGTTAGAACGCCGCGATTTGATCACGAACAAATTACAACTGTCAATTGCTTTTATTTGCGGCTGCAATTAACTCAGCTCGCTCCGCACGATTTACTACACGGCGAACAACGGCCCCTTTAGCCCTTTCACCCGCCGCTTTCACGATAGGTGCAGCTATTGCGCCAGGTACGCCACCCATCATAAATCCCGCCATTACGGTGCTCGCAGCGTTATCAGTTACCCTATCCATGGCTGTTGAGGCTCTCACGCCTGGTAGTGCAGCGCGAACGGCTTCCATTTGCTCATACATGCGCATTGCCTTGGCTCCGCGTTGCGCCGCGTCATGAGTGTGCGTCATTGCCCAATACACGGCGCGCTCATCCTCTGAGATATCTTTCCAGGTAGCCTCGCCCTTGATGCCAGCCGCGTCATTCATGATTGATTTGACGTTTTTTTGCATGTTGTTCAACAGCTTAATTTTATGCTCAAGAGCGGTTTGCCTACTCCTCTCCCCAGCTGCGCGCGCTTCCTGGTATTCAGCCGATGTAATGCCGCGTTCCTTGGTTAACTCATTGTTTAAACGCTCCATTGATGCGGAATAAGCGTCCGAAATTCCCGCCCGGTGCGCTGCCGCCTGTTTTGCCGATACATAGCTGCGAGTTTCAGGGTTCATAATCCCTTTTGCATCCAGCCATTCGGTAATGCCTGGGGCTTCTTTCACCGCTGTCAGCAAGCGCTTAATGTTGACGTGTGGCGCGGTCGTTAAGAATTGTTCCAGGTCGAATTTAGTGCCGTTGATGTAAGATGCAATGGAGTCATACAACTGCTGCGCCGGAACCTCTTCACCCGCATCAATGCGATTGATGATCGCGTTCGTCGGCTCATGCTCCGCTCTCATCACCTGTTCAAACTGCCCATAGCCCGATAGTTCTGGCCTTTCCTCCCCGGGGAACGGCAAATGATGGTTCTCGTAGTCCTCCGTGAACGACCGGAACGTTTGAAGCGCCTTTTCTGCCGACTCACCCACGCGCCCGGTTTCCTCCGGCCTTATCACGTTCAGGATGTAGCTCTCAGCCTCCACGCCCACCAGCCGCCGTGCTATTTTTTGATTGTAGGTGTCCATCCATTGCGCTTGCTGCGCTGTCATGGCGTCAATGCGATCAGTATTAACCTTTGCGGCCTTAACAGCCTTTTCTGCTTCCTGCTCGCTCCCTGCTGCGCTTATTGGCGCTTCGTCGGTGTACTTCTCCGCATTTGCCACATCTTCCGGTAAATCAACGTGCCCTAAACGCCCCTTCAGATACTGAACCGCTGACGGCGTGAAGCGCTCAAGCACTGGCGCAACTATCTTTCCAGCCACTGCTGAAACAGGCTTCGCGATAAGACTCGCAACACCCGGAATCGGTAAAATAACATCCTGGAAAGGGTGCTCAGGAAACGCATCTTTCCCGCCCGTCTCAACTGCATGAGCAGCTGAATCAAGAGCCAGCTGAGAACCGGAGTCAATGGCGTACGCGGTAGGTAGCGATAGACCCGCGGTAACTGGTGCGAGAGCCAGCCCCACGCCAGCCGCCATCGCCTGTGGGTTCTCCTTTGCCACCTTAACGACAGTCGACGGATTGAAGTTCTCCATTTGCTGGATAGCGTCCATTGCTTTTGCATCTCCACCAGCAGCTTTGTACGCCTCCGGGTAATCAGCAAAATCATTAGCGACGGCATACCCCTTTTGCACTGCGTGGGCTGCGATTTGCGCCTGGGTGGCATCATCAGGGACACCCGTCATTGTGAAGCCGTTCGGCAAAATAACACTGTGAGTCATTACCAGGCCCCCGACGTTGCTTTGGCGTTATGCTCCGGCACATCACTGAAGCTAGTTGTTTTCGGTGCGACCTTGTCAATGGCGGCGGTTGCTGCCGCTTCTGGAGTTAGCGTCCCGTTTGCAAGGCCAGTGATTGTGTCAGGCGATACGTGGAATGCCGCAACCAGGTCGCGCATAACCTGCGGGTTAGACAGATCAAAGCCGTTTGTGGTAACAACGTTTTGCACGTGCGCCATGTGTGACTCTGCCTGCGCCTGGGCATTGCTGCGGGTCAGGTCTCGCGCCTGCTGGCGTTCAGAATCCGTTAAGCCGCCGCCTGTTTTTCTGTTCAGGTAGTTTTCAGCGGCATCCACTCGGCCCGTGGTAAGTGACTCCATTAAGGGCTTGATCTGCGTGGTTCGCGGCGATACGTTCGGCGACTCACCCACCTGGAACTGCATCAGAAGCTGCTCATCGCCTGCTTTGTTGTCCGGTGTATGCGCCACCTTCTGTGCCGCCTCTAAAATTTTGTCATACATCGCCGTTTGCTGTGACTCCGATGTGCGGAGGTTCTTGGCGGCCGTTGCCTGGCCTATCGCATCTTTCAGCATCTGTCCATGGTAGGCCTGACCTGCGGCGGCGATGTATGCCGCACGCTCTTGCGGGTCGGTGATCTGCGACGGCACATCAACCTTATTCGGGTCGAAGCTGGCGAGCTGCCCCCCCGGCGTACCGCCACCAGCCCCAGGCGCCGACATCTGCTGCCCCGCTTGCGCTCCCATTTTTGCAATTGCCGCCATGCGGGCGCTAGCGGCGTTCTGTAGCGCGATGTTTTCCATAACACTCTCATGCTGCGCCATCTGGTCAAGCCTGCGGTTTTGCAGGTCAAACTGCTTATCCTGGCTATCCATGCGCGCGTTAAACTGGTCGTTCTGCTGATCCATTTTCAGACCCTGCATTTGCAGGCTGGACTCATCGCGCGCCATCGCTTCCATTTGCTGGCTTTCCTTGTCCAGTTCTGAGTTATCGCCCGTTTCGTACCACTTCAGAATTGCAGGGCCGCTAAAACCCTTTTGATGCAATTCGTTTAGGTATTCGCTGCGCTGACGCAGGTCGTTGCCGTGGTCATGAAGCGCCAGGGCTGCTGACATGCCAACGGCGATACCGCTTGCGGCGTTCCCGGTGACGATGGCCCCCAGCAACCCCATCACGCCGGACGCGATCCACGATGTGCGGCGAATTTCTGAATCACTCGGCGGCGTGATGTTCGGCATTGAGTTCTTTTGGGCCAGCATGGCCTCGAGAATGCTCTGCGTTTGCATAACGTTCGGTACAACACTGCCCTGGTTCGGTGTAACTGAGTACCCCTGACCTGCGTCCAGATTGGTTTGCACCTGGTTTACCTGTCGCTGCTGCTGTAGTTGGGTTGTAGCTGTCATTATTTCGTACCTACGAGTCGTTGACCTTTCATGACCTTGCTTGCGGTCTGCTGTTCACTGGATGACTTAACGCCTGCTCCCTGCGGCTTGCCTTGCTTGAGGGCTTCGTCGTAGGTGTCTGCCATCAGCTGATAGGCAAGCTCCTCCCCGCGCTGCTGAGTAATTTTCCCGTCCAGTACGTTTTGGTAGATGTCCTGCAACAGCTCGTTAAGGTGCTGCGTTTTCACCTGGTACTCAGGGAATGATTCGGCGAACGTCTCCGGAGACATCGACCCGCGAACCTTCATGATGTCCGGCACGTTGTATGCCGGTTCTGGTTTTTTAACCCAATCAACCTGGTCGGCGTTCGGATCATATTCAGGCGTGAATCCCTCCTGCATGGCCCATCTCACTTTTGCAGGCTCATCAGCCTGCACCGATTGCGGCTGGTAATTGGCGAGCATTGCGCTCGCCACCTCTTCAACCTGTTTAAACATCGCATCAAACTGTTTATTGATATTCACACTCACCTCAGAGCAGGTTTTTGAAGCTGGTAAGACCCTGTAATGGGTCATTGTTGCCGAGCTTGGTAGCGTCATTCAGCAAGCTGGTGTAGCCACTGGTATTGGCGCTCACGCCATGCCCAGAACCGCCAAGCGGCGCAACCGGGTTTCGCTTTGGAGCCAATGCCGCCCCCATAACCCCTTGCATGATTGGCCCCAGGGCTTTTGTTGCCCATTCAGGCAGCAGGCTTGAACCGGGCATGGCATCACCTGCACGGTGCCCCTCCATACCCTGATTAATCGCTGTGTCTAATGACGTTCCATCGGCAATACTACCTAGCGCCGAATTAACCTCAGAGGCCGAATGGGCCACCTGGCCCACGCTATCCCCCACCCCTAAAAACGCTTCTGCTGAATCTAAAATGCTCACGGTACCCCCTAGATAAACATCAGTGCAGACATTGCGGCAGCGCCCATAATTTCCGAGTGGAGACTGCTGCCAGTGCCTCCGCTAGACTTTACCTTGCTGTTCGTGGTGGTCGTGGTGTCGATGCCGGCAGTCGGCAGCACCTCATCCATCAGCAGTGCGAAGTTAATCGCTGACATATTGTTGTTAATCATGTCGTTGCGGCGGTTGTTATCATCCACTTTCTGGTTAAACCACTGCTCAAACACCCCGGCGTTCATCTGGTTCTTCTCGCCGTTCGCCGCCATCGTTCCACCAGCTTTCGCGATCGAACCACCAGCGCTCATCAACTGGTCAAGCAAGCCAACCTCACCAGACATAGCGCCAGTTGTGAGACCTACTGAGCCCTTCAGAATCTGCATGGCGAGGTCTGATTCCTGCTCAACCATGCTGTTTGCACCACTGGACAGAACGGAGTTGCGTGCGCTATCAGCAGCGCTACTGCCAGCAACCGAAGTTGAGGCCATATTGCTCTGCGCTTCGCTGCCAAACTCGCTACCCATCTCGCTGTATACCTGGTCTTGAATGGCGCTGTCCTGGCTATCCATGAAATCACCAGCTTTGTTGTACAGCCCAGTAACGCCGCTCATGAACTGCGTTTTGCCGTTACCCTCCAGCAGGCCCTGAATGTTGGTAATGGCCTCATCAATCAGGCTCAGGCCACCCTTTGCAAGACTTGTCCCGGCAGTGATGGCGTCACCACTTCCAGCGCGGTCTAACGCCGCCTGCTCAGCCGGGGTAATGCCTGCCACTACGCTGTTTTCGTAGTTAATGCCGCTGTAATCATTGATGTAATTCGTCACGATTGGCTCAACGTACTGAGCCAGCCAGGATGTGGTATTGCTGGTTGATGATGAGGATGATGATCCCCCTCCGAATAGACCCATTATTTGTACTTATCCCCCCATACTTTCGCGCCGAACGATTTAGAGCCCTGGGCCTTTGGTGCTGGCTTTGTCAGTGGCTGCTTAGGCGTTTTTAGCGCGCTGGCGGTTTCGTTAGCCTTTTTACCCAGGCGCTTTGCGTTATCGGAGCGCAGGCGGCGCAGTTCATCAGCGTCGCGAAACACCTGCATCAATTCAGGTGAGATAACGTCACCAATTTTGTCGCCCACAACCTTTTCGAGGCCTGCGGCGACGGCGCGAATTTCGTCAGCACTCCATTTCTGGCGTGTCAGGGTGTTCACGGTCTGGCTTGCGCGCTGGCGGCGAATCTTGTCCATGCTGTTGCGCTGGTATTCGGCGCTTTTCTCTGCGGCCTCAACCAGGATTTCTTGGCGCTTCTTTGCCTCCCGGAGCTGGTCGTAAGCCATGGCCTTGTCATGCGGAGCAAGGCGACCAGATGCAATCTGTGCTTCCAGATACTCAATTTGCTTTTCCGTTTCGGTCTGCGCCATAGCCTTGTAACGCGCTGTAGCGGCCTCTGATTGGTTGATAGCATCAACCAATGGCTGAACACTCTGGTTATAGCGCTGATAGCTCTCACGCTCGCGGAGCGACTCCTCTACCTGGTCGGCGGTGTACTCAACGCCGTTAAACTCCCAAACGTCTACTACTTCAGGTTCGCCTTCGCCTGGTTTAGCGCCTCCCTCCAGCGTGGTGCTGTCGTCGGTTCCGGCGAGAATGTCGACCGCTGCGCTGTCAGGTGGTGTTCCTGCGCTCGCTTCTGGGCCTTTGTTGTCTTTTTCTGCTGGCTCGCGACCGAGAGCCCCGAGAACAGCCGATGCAAGAGCTGACCGTCCGACTCCTCCCACGGCAGGCGTTTGCGGTTTGGTTTGGGTGTTCTGTTCATTCTGGTTTTCCATGGTGATCTCTTATTGTTGGTCGATGGTTTCTTGGTTCTGGGCATTCTTGGTGACGGCGTTCGCGCCATCCTGGGCCAGCTTCTGCGCGTCTAACATGGTCTGAACCATGCTGATTCGGGTTTGCGCCTTGATTTGGTCAATCTTGGCGATGTCATACAGGCCATCGTTGAGCTTTTTCATTGTGTCGGCCTGCATATCCTTGACCTTGGCCTCAGCCAGGCCAGTAGCAGCAATTTCGGAGCGCAGTTTGTTGACGGTGATGAATTTGGTGATCGCCTGCTCAAGCGGCGACGGCTTCGGCATATCCTCCGGTGGCGTGATGTAGCGGCTAACGTCCTCCTGCCCGGTAATTGCCCGGTAATAGTCGGCGTAGATGTTGTATGCGTTCTGGGGCTGGATGTTTTTCGGCAGCGTGCCGAGCTGAGCCGCTGTTTCATATGCCGATTTAACATTGGCGGCGGCGCGGGTGCGGTCGTACGGGGATTCAATGCTGATTGACATGCCCAGGTCGGAGCGAATGACCTTGAACGGAATATCAACGCCGTCCAGCTCCATTGTCTCGCCCATTTCCTGGAGCACCAGGAGCATCAGCTTGTAGATTGGTTTGATGAACGTCTCGGCGACGGTGCTGGCGATCTGGTTTTCGTTCAGTTCCTGCTTATCCTGGGTAAGCTGGATTGCCGTTCCGCTGGCGTTGCTGTTTTCTTCCAGCGCCTGGGCCTGACCTGCACTCCCCTGAATGACAGACTCAACATCGGCGTTAATTTCTTCGTTAAGCAACTGCATAGCTTGGGGAACGTCAGTACCGCCCAGCTTCTGGATTGCGCCAGGGCCGTTTGCCTCATATGCTGCGCCGGGGCCGCGCTCATCCATCAGCGTAGCTTTGCCGTCTTGAGTTAGCAGGTTGTCGATATAGACGTATTCGCCGTACGCGGCACCATCAGCACTACGCTGAATAGCTCGCATAGCGCGGGTTTTATTTACCTGCTCGTTAACTGTCATATCAAACAGTGACTCGCTGTAGCCTGAGCCAGAAACGACGCTCATCCCACCCCAGACAAGCGGACACCAGTCGACTTCCTCAACACTTAGCATTTCGGTATCGGTGGTGATCACGTGCCACAGCTTTGGCTTTTTGCCCTTATAGCAGCCGCGCCAGTAGTGGTGGTAAACAGTGATAGTGCGGTTGTAGTCGTTGTAATCACCGTCAGGCGCATCAATATCGCCGTCCATATCATCCACAACGATTAGCTGTTTGCTCTCCCCTGTAGGTCGATTGAGATCATCTTTAGCGCCGTTCACAAGCTTGCTCTCCGGGAGCCCCTGTTCCACTGCCTCGGCGATGGTCAAGTCCTCGGAGTATGCCGCGTACGGCGAACTCTCAACGTCGATTGCGCGCGGGTGAAGATAGAAATGCTGGTAGTCCACCAAATTAATGACCGGGTATTTAATCTTGCGGACACCCTGAATCCAGCCCGTGGCGGTGCGATTGTTCTCATCAACGTCCAGCTCGTGCTGAATGTTGTAGCCAGCTTTCATCAACGCTTCGGCCTGCATCACGATCGCCTCAAGTGGCGCGTCAGTGAAGTTGGCTTTCTCGCTCTCGTAGCTCTTTTCCGTGTACCCAACGCGCGCTGCCTGGTTCCCCGTGATGAGGATTTCCTTTAGCGCTTCCATCATCAGGCGATAGTAGCCATCAATTTTCAGCGTTGCGGTGTGCACGGCGCGGGAGATTGCCGTTGCCAGCTTGCCGTTTGTCATGCGATCACTATCAAACGATGCCGGGGAACGCTGCGAGTTGGTGAACAGCTCCACCAGCGACGGATAAACGCTCTCGAAGCTCTGCCACATCACGCGAGACGCAGAGATATCGCCTGGTGATGCCTTTGGTGGGTACTCGCCGCGATACGTCTCATAAGAGAGCGTATAGCGCGCGGAGAGCGCGTCATGAATCCGCTTGGCGGCGTTCATCTGCTCCATTACTACATTGAGCAACTCAGTTTTATTCACAGCTTGAATGCTCCTGATTTTTTGCCAGGTCTGGCATAACTCGCCGTGTCCCTGGTGTATGGGTTGTTATTGATTACCGGCACCGGAACGGCGCGGCGGGCCTGCATCATTGGAATGCCGTCAAACTCAACGCGGGTTGCCCCATATCGAATTGCATCCATGAAGTGGTCGTTTTTCGGTGAGGGGATCGTGCGCTTGCCCTCTTTCGTCCACTGGTACAAGCCCAGCTCACGGAGGGTTTCGCGGCAATTGCGGAAGATGAACAGCTCGCCATCCTGGAACCACTGCGCCAGCAGCGCGATAGAGCCAACCTTGCTGTTACGGTTGGTTTCCATCGGTATTTGACTCTCGTGCAGCTTCCAAACGCGCGGTGTCATCTTCGCCCCTTGGCGGCGCATGATTTCGGAGCGGGTGATTTGCGTACCGGACTGAATGCCGTCGCCATCGTTCGGGGCCACTACCGGGATGGACGGAAGCCCAAGCCCGGAGAACTCCCGCAACTCAGCAGGCGCATGAGACACGGCGACATCCCAATCACTCGGCTTGTTTCCGGTAATTTTGCAGGCCATGTAATCAGGCATGTGAGCGTTCGGGTAAATCTCACGCTCGGTGATGCGTGGCGCAACAGAGCTTTGGTTGTACCACTCGCTGAAGATGTAGCGACGCCCGGTGTCGCGATCGTAGGCAACGAACACAATCACGGACGGGTCACTCTCTCCGGTGTAACCGAAGTCAAGCGCAGCCATAACCAGCCAGGTTGGCGGGATGTCGAACGGCGCGCAGGTGATCGCATCCGGGCTAAATGGGTAGATTTTGCCAACACCAAGAACCGGCTCACCGTGGCGACGCATGTCGCGCTGGTAGTACGGCGTGAGGGCCAGTTGCTCTTCAATGTCCTTCTCGGTGAAGTGCGGCGCATCGTCCCAGCTCGCTTTCTGGAAGTGAATCTCCCCGGAAAGGTCGTCGCGACAGCGGGTGTATAGGTCGGTTTCTCCATGCTCAGGCGTTGCAGTGACCACCACTACGCCCTTGGTTGTCATGGTTCGCGTCTGCGACTGAGCGACAAGCAGATCCTCTTTCGGTGATTGCTCGTCGATCCAGACGAATACCACCGCTTGGCCCATGAAAACTTTCTCATCCTGCATTGCGGAGTACAGACGGCAGGTCGACTCCTCACCAGAGACGTGGTAAACGCGGAACGACTTCACCGCCTGGCCATCACACACCAGGGAATCCATGTTGATGCGCTCGCGAGGGATGGAGCCAGTACCAATCAGGTGGCGCTGGCGTGCATCGTCAGTGCCGAGCAATTCCTTTTGCAGCGTGGTACGCGTGGAGTCAGCGGACACACCGATAGCCCACAATACGCGAGCAGTGGTAATTAGCTCATTGGTGACGCGGTAGCCGTTCCACCAATCTGGGTAAAGCCCGGTTGCGTGATAGCTGAACTCGGCGGCGGCGCTGAATGTCTTGCCGATACGGTTGGCGGCTGACAGATAGCGCAAGCGGTGATTCATACCGGAGTCGAACCACTTCAGTTGGTACTCATAGGGGATAAAGCCGTCAACCTTCCACTGTTCTTTGACAGTCACGGCAGCCTCGATCACATCGAGATTGTTGCGGATGTCCTCCATTGTGGAATTAGAGAGCGCGCGCGCAGCGGCGAGCAGGTTCTGACGGTATTCAGGAGTGGTGAAATTCACGCGACACCCCCCAGACGCTTCAGGAGGCCATTGATACGGTCAGCCTCTGGCAGTTCCAGCTCTGCGGCGACCTCATCAACATCGAGACGCGCCGAGGCTGCAACGATAGAACGCTGAGCGGCGGTGATCAGGTTGGCGAACGCGGTATCTTTCAGGCCAGGCTTGTCGAGTCGCTCATATACGCGAGACAACAAACCACCCTCAGCCTGGGCCACTGCCAGCTCATCTTCCGCCAGAGCAGCAGCACGAGACATGGCGCGAGCCTTGCGGAACGCGGCATAACGGAGGAATTGCTTTTGAGTCGGTAGACCCTTTGGAGGCGCAAACCCGGCTTCACGCATTTCCGTCAGGAGCGCGGGAACCTCGGATTCAAGCAGCATTTCACGGCGATCGTGAATAGCGTTCTGCTTGTCGATTTGCTTTTGATTGAGCGATAACGCAACGGCGCGCTTGTTTCGGGCCTGCTTGCGGAATCTGGACGCTTTACTACTCATTGCCGGTTCCCACCAGCAGCGGGCATCGTGCCCCTAGAGTTGCCTCATGAAAAAAAATACTCTTCCCCCGCACCCCCTTCACGCAAGTGACTCTTGGTGATCACACACACCAATAGTGGGCTGTTCTGTGCGGGAGCAAAAAAAACACCAGCTCACGCTGATGCCCTTCACTCGCGGGGAGACCCGGTTTAGCCTTTCGTTCTCCCTGTGAGATTCCCTAACCTGCTAACTTTTCAGGCCGCCTAACGCTCTCACCATCCGGGTTGCATCGTTGAAGTGATTACCGCTCTATGTGGCGCTAACTCTCAGCTCACTGTCACTCATCAACGTTGAACAGCATTCCCGGAACTCTTACGCAAACCCTCGGCGATACTTTTGGGGGTCTTGTCGGGTTCTTCCCTTACGCAGCCTCAAGCACCAAGCCGAAGCCTCAACGAATCTGACTGCGCTCTATCCCGGAATAGTTACCGAGACAGCAAGCCGGAACCCCGGCTCTTTTTTAGGGAAGCATGAATTTTTAGTGGATCGCAAGACGGTAATTTTATTCCGGGTTGTTGCGCCTCTGGAGTTCGGCAAAGCGATCGTGCAGAGTTTTCGGGTACATCTCGCGGTAAACAGTCCAAAGGGTCTGAATGTTTTTATGCCCCGTTACCTGGGCAACCTCTTCGACACTGAACCCCATTTCAAATAATCTACTTGCGCCCTCTCGCCTTGTGTCATGGAACCTTATTCCCTCAATGCCTAATGACGCTTTAACATCCAGGAATATTTTAGATATTGTTTTAGACCGACAAGGGAATATTCTTTCGTCTATTTTTGGCTGTTCCTGCAATATATCCCACGCCCGACCAAGCAATGGGACAACCATATGATTACCTTGCTTTTTTCTTGGGTCTTTTCTGTCCCTGACAATGACAGAACGCGTTGACTCATCGACATCACTCCACAATATTGAGCAGATTTCACCGACGCGCATACACGAGTAAATAGCAAACTCAAATATATCTGCATAATGCACTCTGGTTCTGGAATGGCCCTGTTTTTTCTTTAGCACATCCAAAATCGCATCAAAGTTTTCTCTATCAATCCTCTGGTTTCGCTTATTTGACGGGTGAGTTATGCCCATCTTCGCCATATATTTTCTAGCGGCCTCAAACTCACTTGTGTTTATCTTGATGGAGAAGAAGGGTTCGGCGGCATCCAGCACTGTTTTCAGGTAGGAGAAGTCAGCCAGCAGTGTCGAGCCGGAAATCTCTTCCCGGCGCGATCTGCCGAACTCCACGTAATCTGTCATGGTTATCTCATCCAGGCGCTTGAGAGCCAGCGCTGATACTTCCATGCGCTTCATTCGGTCTACTTTATCCCGGCCCTTTCTTATGCCCTTATCCGCAAGATAGCGGCGTATAAGCGCACCCAGGGTGATTCCTTCGCCCTGCTCTGGTATGCCGTTGGATTCCAGTTCTGCGACGCGCTGAGCACCCCACGCTTTCGCCATTGCCTGTTTAGGGAACGTGCGGTTCTCTCGGTGCTTATAAAGCCCCGCCTCTTTCACGCCAACAGTGCATCTGTACCGGGCCACGCCTGCGGCGGTGAGTCTCTTCTCTATCGTATAAAAGGCCATTCTCTTAAATCTCTGGGGTGCTGGATGGGGTGCTATTACACATAAAATAGAGAATTTAGGAGGTTTTGTGTGCTGTTTCGTGCGGGTGGCGGCTAGAGCTTGAAATATAACGCTTTGTTTTTTCGGGGTGTTTTTGAAGTGTTATCTTTTCGTAAAAAGTCGATTGTGGATGTATAATCCGGACATACATCTGCTGCGGAAATATCAATATGGAATACCACTTAACGTTAAATTGGCCCGATTTTATGGCGCGCTACTGGCAAAAACGCCCGGTGGTGCTGAAACGCGGCTTCGCCAACTTTATTGACCCTATTTCACCGGATGAACTGGCTGGTCTGGCGATGGAAAATGAAGTGGATAGCCGACTGGTGAGCCACCTTGATGGCAACTGGCAGGTCAGCCACGGTCCTTTCGAAAGCTACGATCACCTCGGTGAAAGCAACTGGTCGCTGCTGGTTCAGGCCGTTGATCACTGGCACGAACCCTCCAGCGCGCTGATGCGCCCGTTCCGCGCCCTTCCCGACTGGCGCATTGACGATCTGATGATCTCCTTCTCGGTGCCGGGCGGCGGCGTGGGCCCGCACGTCGATCAGTATGACGTCTTTATCATTCAGGGTACCGGCCGTCGTCGCTGGCGCGTGGGCGAGAAAACCGCGCTCAAGCAGCACTGCCCACATCCGGATCTGCTGCAGGTGCAGGCGTTCGAGGCGATCATTGATGAAGAGATGGAGCCCGGCGATATCCTCTATATTCCACCAGGATTCCCGCACGAAGGCTACGCGCTGGAAAATTCACTCAACTATTCCGTAGGCTTCCGTTCGCCGAACAGCCGCGAGCTGATTAGCGGCTTTGCCGACTATATTCTGCAGCGCGACCTCGGCAACCAGCACTACAGCGACCCGGACGTACCGTCACGCGATCACCCGGCGGATCTGCTGCCGCAGGAAGTGGATCGCCTGCGCGACATGATGCTAGGGTTGATCCAGCAGCCGGAGCATTTCCAGCAGTGGCTGGGCGAGTTTATCAGCCAGTCGCGCCATGAGCTGGATATCGCGCCGCCGGAGCCGCCGTATCAGCCGGACGAAATTTACGATGCGCTGCAACAGGGCGATATGCTGCAACGCCTGGGCGGCCTGCGGGTGATTCGTATCGGCGATGATTTCTTTGTTAACGGCGAGAAAGTGGATTCACCGCATCAGCAGGCGCTGGACGCGATGGCGGGCAGTATTATGCTGGAGAGCCAGCATTTTGGTGAGGCGCTGGACGACCCATCCTTCCTGGCGATGCTGGCCGCGCTGGTGAACAGCGGGTATTGGTTTTTTGCTGAGTAATGCGCGATAAACCCGGCGGCGCTGCGCTTGGCCGGGCTACAATTGTGCAATATGTAGCCCGGGCGAGCGAATGCGACCCCGGGTTTTCTTTACTGATTAACCGCGTTTCGCCGTCAGCTCCGCAATGCGCACAATCACCTGCACCGCCTTCTCCATCCCTTCCAGGGTCACAAACTCGTGCTTGCCGTGGTAGTTATAGCCGCCGGTAAAGAGGTTCGGACACGGGAGTCCCATAAACGACAGCTGCGCACCGTCGGTGCCGCCGCGAATCGGTTTGAGATCCGGCTCGATATCGCAATCGCGCATCGCCTGCTGGGCAATATCCAGAATATGAGGATGATCGACCACCTTTTCGCGCATATTGTAATAGCTGTCTTCAATAATCAGCTCAATATAGCAATCCGGGTGTAGACCTTTCCCCACCTTCTTGGCGATCTCCATCATCTTGCGTTTGCGTGCTTCAAACTGCTTGCGGTCGAAATCGCGCACGATGTAGTGCATCTCAGCACGATCCACCGAGCCTTTGATGCTGGTGAGATGGTAGAAACCTTCGTAGCCTTCGGTGGTTTCCGGGCTTTCGTCGGCCGGTACTTCCGCGTGAATGCGGGCCGCCAGCGACAGCGCGTTGACCATCACCCCTTTCGCGGTACCCGGATGCACGTTGTTGCCAACAATCTTGATGGTGATAGAAGCGGCGTTGAAGTTCTCAAACTCCAGCTCGCCCACGCCACCGCCGTCTACGGTATAGGCCCACTGGGCGTTAAAGGCGTCGACATCAAAGTGCTTCGCCCCTTTGCCGACCTCTTCGTCCGGGGTAAACGCCACGCGAATATCGCCGTGCGGGATGTTTTTCTCTTTCAGCACCGCCAGCGCGGTCATGATTTCGGCAATACCGGCTTTATCATCGGCACCCAGTAGCGTTTTGCCGTCGGTGGTGATAAGCGTTTGCCCCAGCAGTTGATGCAGCACTGGGAACATCACCGGCGACAGCACTTCATCACCGATCCCCAGCGCAATATCACCGCCGCGATAGTTTTCAACAATTTGCGGATTGACGTTTTTGCCGCTGAAATCCGGAGCGGTATCAACATGGGAGATAAAACCGATCGCCGGAATATCGCCGCTGACGTTCGCCGGGAGGGTGCCCATCACCGTTCCCTTCTCGCTCAGCGTGACGTTAACCAGCCCCATTGTTTCCAATTGCTCTTTGAGCAGATGTAATAGTTTCCACTGCCCTTCGGTACTCGGCACCTGACGCACGCCGGGCTTCGACTGTGTGTCCAGTGAAACGTACTGCAAAAAACGCTCAAGCAATTTATCCATGTAGCCACCCTCACTTTTTGTGACAACATTATCAATAAGCAGGAAAACACAAATATTGCGTCAGGTCACTTTTAGCCCGGCAAAGGCCATTTTTTTCATCAATTCGTCGCTAATCATCAGATATACCTAAGGTAGCTTAGACAAGGATTGGCGATTGGGTATCGTTTGCCGTAGAATGCCAGCCCTTATTAATAAATCTCAGACCTCTAAACGTCTAAAGGTGGATAACCACAAACCCCGCATCGGTAAGCCATCCGGTGTGTTGACATGGGACAGAGTAAGAAATTGAATACAAAATCGCGTTCGCTTTCACCGCTGGTGCAACTGGCGGGAATTCGCAAAGATTTCGATGGGAAAACGGTCATCTCCGATCTGAACCTGACCATCAATAACGGCGAGTTCCTCACGCTGCTTGGCCCCTCTGGCTGCGGTAAAACAACCGTTCTTCGCCTTATCGCTGGGCTGGAAAACGTCGATGCCGGGACCATCCATCTGGAAAACCAGGACATCACCGACGTGCCCGCCGAAAACCGCCACGTCAATACCGTGTTCCAGAGCTACGCGCTCTTCCCGCATATGACCGTTTTCGATAACGTCGCCTTCGGCCTGCGGATGCAGAAAACCCCGGCAAACGACATCGCCCCGCGGGTTCACGATGCGCTGCGTATGGTGCAGCTTGAAGAGTTTGCCCAGCGTAAACCGCACCAGCTCTCCGGCGGGCAGCAACAGCGCGTCGCCATTGCCCGCGCCGTGGTCAACAAGCCGAGCCTGCTGCTGCTCGATGAATCCCTCTCCGCGCTCGACTACAAGCTGCGTAAGCAGATGCAGAACGAACTGAAAGCGCTGCAGCGCAAGCTCGGGATCACCTTCGTGTTCGTCACTCACGATCAGGAAGAAGCCCTGACCATGTCCGACCGTATCGTGGTGATGCGCGACGGCAAAATTGAGCAGGACGGCACGCCGCGCGAAATCTACGAAGAGCCGAAGAATCTGTTTGTGGCGAGCTTTATCGGCGAAATCAACATCTTCAACGCCACCGTCATTGAACGTCTCGACGAGCTGCGCGTTCGCGCCAGCGTCGAAGGCCGCGAGTGCAATATTGACGTCAAATTCCCGGTCACCCCAGGGCAGAAGCTCAACGTTCTGCTGCGCCCGGAAGATCTGCGCGTCGATGAAATTCACGACGGCACCGACGTCGACGGCCTGATTGGCTACGTGCGCGAGCGTAACTATAAAGGCATGACGCTGGAGTCGGTGGTGGAGCTTGAGAACGGTAAGATGGTGATGGTCAGCGAATTCTTCAACGAAGACGACCCTGACTTTGACCACTCGTTAGATCAGAAAATGGCGATTAATTGGGTAGAAAGCTGGGAGGTTGTACTGGCTGATGAAGAGCACAAGTAAGTTCCAGAATGTGGTGATTGCCACCATCGTCGGTTGGCTTGTGCTGTTTGTGTTCCTGCCCAACCTGATGATCATCATCACCAGCTTCCTGACGCGTGATGATGCCAACTTCGTCCAGATGGTCTTTACCCTGGACAACTACGCCCGGCTGCTTGACCCGCTATACGCCGAGGTGCTGCTGCACTCGCTGAATATGGCGTTTATCGCTACGCTGGCGTGCCTGGTGCTGGGCTATCCCTTCGCCTGGTTTCTGGCGCGCCTGCCGCATAACGTGCGTCCGCTGCTGCTGTTCTTGCTGATTGTGCCCTTCTGGACCAACTCGCTGATTCGCATCTACGGGCTGAAAATTTTCCTCAGCACTAAGGGCTATCTCAACGAATTCCTGCTGTGGCTGGGCATTATTGATACCCCTATCCGCATCATGTTCACCCCCAGCGCGGTGATTATCGGCCTCGTCTATATTCTGCTGCCGTTTATGGTAATGCCGCTCTACTCCAGCATTGAAAAGCTCGATAAACCGCTGCTGGAAGCGGCGAAAGACCTCGGCGCCAGCAAGCTGCAAACCTTTATCCGCATCATCATTCCTCTGACCATGCCGGGGATTATCGCCGGCTGTCTGCTGGTGATGCTGCCAGCGATGGGGCTGTTCTACGTCTCTGACCTGATGGGCGGCGCGAAAAACCTGCTGATTGGTAACGTCATCAAGAGCCAGTTCCTCAACATCCGCGACTGGCCGTTTGGCGCGGCCACCAGCATTACGCTGACCGTGGTAATGGGGCTGATGCTGCTGGTGTACTGGCGCGCTTCGCGCCTGCTAAATAAGAAGGTGGAGCTGGAATGATCGGTCGACTGCTGCGCGGCGGCTTTATGTCCGCCATTTATGCCTATCTCTACATCCCGATAATCATTTTGATCGTCAACTCGTTTAACAGTTCACGCTTCGGGATCAACTGGCAGGGTTTCACCACCAAATGGTACAGCCTGCTGATGAACAACGACAGCCTGCTACAGGCGGCCCAGCACTCGCTGACGATGGCGATTTTCTCCGCCACCGCCGCGACGCTGATTGGCTCGCTGACCGCCGTGGCGCTGTACCGCTATCGCTTTCGCGGCAAACCGTTCGTCAGCGGCATGCTGTTCGTGGTGATGATGTCGCCAGATATCGTGATGGCGATTTCCCTACTGGTGCTGTTTATGCTGCTCGGTATTCAGCTGGGCTTCTGGTCGCTGCTGTTCTCGCATATCACCTTCTGCCTGCCTTTCGTGGTGGTCACCGTTTACTCACGGCTGAAAGGCTTTGACGTGCGCATGCTGGAAGCGGCGAAAGATCTGGGCGCCAGCGAACTGACCATTCTGCGCAAAATTATTCTACCGCTGGCGCTGCCGGCAGTAGCCGCAGGCTGGCTGTTAAGCTTTACCCTGTCGATGGATGACGTGGTGGTCTCGTCGTTCGTGACCGGGCCAAGCTATGAAATTCTGCCGCTGAAGATCTACTCGATGGTGAAAGTGGGCGTTTCACCGGAAGTGAACGCGCTGGCAACGATTTTGCTGGTTCTGTCGCTGGTGATGGTGATTGCCAGCCAGCTGATTGCACGAGATAAAACCAAGAGCCTGAAGGTCAGGCACTAAACTCAGGGGACGTAAAATGAAAAAATGGTCACGCCACCTGCTCGCGGCAGGTGCTTTAGCGCTCGGCATGAGTGCGGCCCACGCGGACGATAGCAAAACGCTCTATTTCTATAACTGGACGGAGTACGTGCCGCCAGGCCTTCTGGAACAGTTCACCAAAGAGACCGGCATCAAGGTTATCTATTCGACCTACGAGTCGAACGAAACCATGTACGCCAAGCTTAAGACCTACAAAGACGGCGCCTACGATCTGGTGGTGCCGTCGACCTACTTTGTCGACAAAATGCGCAAAGAGGGCATGATCCAGAAGATCGATAAAAGTCAGTTGAGCAACTTTAAGAACCTCGACCCGGAGATGCTCAACAAGCCGTTCGATCCGAACAACGACTACTCGATCCCCTACATCTGGGGCGCAACGGCGATTGGTATCAACAGCGATGCCATTGACCCGAAAACCGTCACCAGTTGGGCCGACCTGTGGAAGCCGGAATATAAAGGCAGCCTGCTGCTGACCGACGATGCCCGTGAAGTGTTCCAGGTGGCGCTGCGCAAGCTCGGCTATTCCGGTAACACCACCGATCCGAAAGAGATTGAAGCGGCCTACAACGAGCTGAAAAAGCTGATGCCAAACGTGGCGGCGTTCAACTCCGACAACCCGGCTAACCCGTATATGGAAGGCGAAGTGAATCTGGGGATGGTATGGAACGGCTCCGCGTTCGTTGCCCGTCAAGCCGGTACGCCACTGGAAGTGGTGTGGCCGAAAGAAGGCGGTATCTTCTGGATGGATAGCCTCTCTATTCCGGCCAATGCCAAAAACAAAGAAGGCGCGCTGAAGCTGATTAACTTCCTGCTGCGCCCGGACGTGGCAAAAGAGGTGGCGGAAACCATCGGCTACCCAACGCCAAACCTGGCGGCGCGCAAGCTGCTGAGCCCGGAAGTCGCCAACGACAAATCGCTCTACCCGGATGCCGAGACCATCAACAAAGGCGAATGGCAGAACGATGTCGGTAGCGCCAGCACGCTGTATGAAGAGTATTACCAGAAGCTGAAAGCGGGACGTTAATTTATCGCCCCACTAGCCCGGCAGGCACCGCGCCGCCGGGCTACACCAGCTCGTAGGCCTGATAAGCGCAGCGCCATCAGGCGCTCCGGTGCGGTTTGTCGGATGGTAGCTGGTCTACGGTTTATTCGATGGTAACGAGAAGAAATGCTTCGACGCGGGGGACTGGCTGTTACCATCTCGCCTGAATTCAAAACACTCGATCTAAGCGGTAAATTTTATATACTCTAAGAGTATATAAAAATAATAGATAATATTTTATTATCTGTCTCGCGCATCATCATTGATAGATAATAAAAATAAATAAACGAGTCATTATATGAAACTTCAATAAAATTGATTAAACAAAAACAATTCATTGTGTAAATTTGTTTGCCTTGCGTTATATTCCTTACATTATTTGAATGCCACATTCATATCGCAAATATATATTTATCACGAAAACAACACCACCA
Organism: Kluyvera sp. CHPC 1.2972; assembly: GCF_036759925.1. Classification (NCBI taxonomy): domain Bacteria; kingdom Pseudomonadati; phylum Pseudomonadota; class Gammaproteobacteria; order Enterobacterales; family Enterobacteriaceae; genus Kluyvera; species Kluyvera sp. CHPC 1.2972. The sequence goes on from NZ_JAPKIB010000003.1 coordinate 385,768, forward strand.
TCAATGATGGCGGGTCAAAGAAAATATAAAAATAATATTTTCTTATTGACTGTATGCTCATTTCAAGTTAACTTTCTTCCACGGTAACATCCGCATTCATCAACTCACATCATTAAGCAACGCTAATTTATAGAATCGTTCACCTATAAATTTGTTAGGTGTATATAACAAGATTAGCAGGGCCTCTACTCAGATAACATTTTGAGGATGTGTAACATCAAGGACGATATGCATGCGAAAAACAATCACTCTCGCAACGTTTTCTTTAATAATGCTATTTAGTACTACACTAATGGCAGCCAGTGGTTCCTGTACCATAACGACTAAAAACACCACCAGCTTTACTGTACCCACGATCTCCAGCGATCGAATAACCGCCGGATTATCCGGGAATATGGGTACATATCGAATATTATACACCTGGAGCTCATATCGAACGCCGACAGCGAGAGGAACTTGTACGTCATCAACACCGATCAGCTATGATACCTATCGATATATGATTACATCATATGGTGACCCTATATTTTCTAATAATGAATGGATATACCCGACTAACGTTAGTGGTATTGGCATCTCCTTTTACTCATTTGCAACTTCATTATCTATAGGGACGGCAGATAACCCAACTATAAATATAGACAACTATACCGGCACTAGCGTGGGCTTACATCCCTATGCGTTAATCCAGATCAGATTATGGAAGATACCGGGGATCAATGGAACAGCAGACAGTGATGGTAGTCTTAATTTCGATGGTTTTACTTTTATTGAAGTTGTACGCCCGAGAAACTACCCTTCCGATAAAATTTCTAATATCCCGGCTGAAGATCAATCAAATGCATTAGCAGGCAGCGTTACGATGAATTCAATAGCCATTTCGGGGAAAATATCTCTTGTTCCAGGGACGTGCTCACTCGATGATAAAAATATTGAAATGGGAACACACCATCATTCACCGGCTAAAAACACCACGCCATGGGTGAATGCAAACTTCACGATTAATTGCCCTGAAGCTTGGGGATATGGCAGAACAGCAACCATGTCAGGGACCACGGAGAATACGGTCACCTCTCGCTCAACGAATAATGACAACACCGGAATTATCGTTACGGTGTATCCATACAATAGCATCGTTGATAATAATCGTGGGATTATGGAAGTTAACAAAAATGGTTCCAGTGGTTACGATATTCAACTCGCCTGGGGCGATTCAGCGACATTACCAACAACAGCAGACCCATCAGTCCCCGTAATCTATGGTCAACCGCAGATAATATCTACAAACAATTTTGGGCACGCCGGGGCAACCACTTCACAAGAAGTAAAAATGTCAGCCCGTTATATTCGTAATTCTGAAAATGTAGAGCCGGGAAGAGCCGATGCAAGTGTAGAAATAGTTGCTAGTTATAACTAAAACAATTCAATAAGTTTATATAACTCAACTGGTTACAATAATAACGACTCCCTATTTCGGGAGTCGTAGCACACAAAAATATCGTTCCAGACTATCCTTGTCCGGGTGTATCACATTTCTTTCAGCAACTTCGCCACGAACGCTGGCACCACTTCGCTTGCCAGACCATAGTGCTTCTCTTCAAACTCGCTGCCGACCTGGCTTGGCTCAAGGTTCAGCTCGACGGTGTGCGCACCGTGCAGCTTCGCTTCGTGAACAAAACCCGCCGCCGGGTAGACGTGGCCCGATGTGCCGATGGCGATAAAGATATCCGCCCTCGCCAGCGCCATATAGATATGGTCCATCTCAAACGGCATTTCGCCAAACCAAACGATATGCGGGCGCAGCGGTGCCGGGAACTGGCAGCAGTGGCAGCGATCGTCAACAGTCAGATCGCCCGGCCAGTCAAACACCTGGCCGCTTTGGGTGCAGCGCACCTTCAGCAGTTCACCGTGCATGTGCAGCACGTTTTTGTTGCCCGCGCGTTCGTGCAGATTGTCGATATTCTGCGTCACCACCAGCACGTTCTCGCCCAGCGCCTCCTCCAGCCTTGCCAGCGCCAGATGTGCCGGGTTCGGCGCAATTTCTGCCTGCTGTAGCTGACGGCGACGTTCGTTATAGAAGCGCTGCACCAGCTCAGGGTCGCGGTGATAGCCTTCCGGCGTCGCCACGTCCTCAACCCGATGCTCTTCCCACAGCCCGTCCGCCGCGCGGAAGGTTCGAATGCCCGACTCCGCCGAAATGCCTGCGCCCGTCAGTACGACCACTCTTGGTTTATCCATCTCTTCTGGTATCACCCTGTCCGTAAAGAAAATGCGCTGGCGCAGACGCTGGCGCAGCTGACGTTTATTCCGACGAAAACGGCTCAATCGATGTAAGCGGCGCGACTGCATATCTACTCCATGTTAGTTGGTCAGATGAAGGAACGCCGCGCCACGCATTCCCCCTGCGTCACCGTGACGGGCGCGCTCAATGCGCGGCGTACGGGCTACAGGCAGTAAATGACGCGGTAAGCGGTGCGCTAGTCCATCGGCGATCGCTGTAAAATTAGATAACCCACCGCCGAGCACCACCAGGTCCGGGTCGACGATAGTCAGGATGTTGCCAAGGCACACCGCAAGCAGATCCAGATAGCGTTCAACGTGCTCACGCGCGTTGTGATCTCCTTGCTGCCAGAGGGCAACAATCTCCGGTGAGGTCAGCGGCTGCTGATAAAAATGCGCGTACAACCACGCAAAACCCCGACCGGATAAATAGTTTTCAATGCAGCCGGACTGGCCGCAGCCGCAGCGGGTAAGCGGAAAATCACGCCCCACCACCTCCAGCGCATCCACCGGCAGGCGGATATGGCCAAACTCGCCGGTAATATAGCTATGACCGGTAATCGATTTACCGTTCAGCACGATACCGCCGCCAACGCCGGTGCCGAGAATCAGCCCCATCACCAGCGGATACTGGGTGAACTCGTCGTCCCAGGCTTCAGAAATCGCGAAGCAGTTAGCGTCGTTATCCAGACGGACGTCGCGATCGAGCAGACGGCTTAAGTCTGCCCGCAGCGGTTTACCGCTGGCCGCCGGGACGTTGGCCGCGTACAGCAGGCCGCCTTCGGTTTCCGGCATGCCGGGAATGCCTATCCCCACCGTACCCCGACAGTCAAAGCGTTCATCAGCCTCTTTTACCAGCGCGATGACCGCGTCAAGAAAGCTGTCATAGCTCTCTTTCGGCGTGGGAACGCGTGTTTCCCACCGTAGCTGGCGCGATGAATCAAATACGCCAAGTGCAATCTTGCTGCCGCCAATGTCAAATCCGTAATGCATCATTGTTCATTCCTCTAACTGACGCGCGCAGCAGCAAGGCCACACGGTCAGGACGTCAAATTACTGGCCACTCAGCACCCTCGCAGGGTCGATTCGGCTGGCGCGACGGGCGGGATACCAGCTCGCCAGCAGACTCAGCAACAGTGCCGTGACCAGCACATAAACGACATCCAGCCAGTGCAATTCAGACGGCAGGAAGTCGATAAAATAGATGTCGCCAGATAAGAACTGGTGACCAATAAGTTTTTCAATTACGTTGATAATGTTGGTCAGGTACAGGGAGCCAAGCACCCCAATCACCACGCCACACACGCTGCCCAGCAGGCCAGCCAATAAACCATACCACACGAAAATGGCGCGAATCAGCCCGTCTTTAGCGCCCAGTGTGCGCAGCACCGCAATATCGCTGCTTTTATCTTTCACCGCCATCACCAGCGTGGAGACGATGTTAAAGCAGGCCACGCCAATCACCAGCACCATCGCCAGATACATGATGGCGCGGATCATCTGGATGTCGCGGTACATGTAGCCGTAGGTGCCAATCCAGCTTTTGATGTAGACGTAATTGTTGGTCACTTCGCCTGCGTCACGCACCAGTTTGTTGGCGTTAAAGACGTCATTTACCTTGATGGCGATACCGGAGATGCTCTCACCCATGTCGAGATACTGCTGGGCGTCCTGCATAGGGATCATCGCAAAGCTGTGGTCGAGCTGGCCGCTCAATTGCAAAATACCCGTTACGTGCAGGCGCACGCGTTTTGGCTGCAGCAGTTTATGTTCCGGGTTCGAGTTCGGGATCATGATAGAAACCCAGTCTCCCGCCTTCACCTTCAGCGCATCGGCCACGCCTTTGCCGAGAATAATCTGCTGCTCACCGGCTTTAAAATTAGCCCATGCTTCAGCCTGGATAAAACGCGGCAGCGCGCTGAGCTTGCTCTCCTGCACCGGATCAACGCCTTTCACCTGGATGGCGCGCAGGTTGCTGCCGCTCTCGACCAGGCCGGTAAAGTTGATGTACGGCGCCGCGGCTTCAATACCTTTTACCGCTTCCACTTTTGGCAGCACGTTCTGCCAGTGATTCCACGGCTGGTTAACCGCTTCAATTTCACCGTGTGGCACCACCGCCAGAATGCGGTTGTTTAGCTCACGCTCAAAACCGTTCATCGCGCTGAGGCCAACGATCAGCACCGCTACGCCCAGCGCAATACCGACCGTAGAGATAACGGAAATCAGCGACACCATGCCGCCGCGCCGACGGCCGCGGCTAAAGCGCAGGCCAATCAGTAATGAGAGGGACGGAGCCATTAATGCGCTCCCATCAGGGTCAGTTGGTCGCTCAGGTGGCCATCGCGCATTTCGAGCTGACGGCCCATCCGTTTCGCCAGTTGAAGGTCGTGCGTCACCACCAGGAAGGCGGTGCCCTGCGACTGATTCAGCTCACCCAGCAGTTTGAAGATGCTGTCGGCGTTTTTCGCATCGAGGTTGCCGGTCGGTTCATCGGCCAGCACCAGGCGCGGGTTATTCACCAGCGCACGGGCAATCGCCACGCGCTGACGTTCGCCGCCGGAAAGCTCCGATGGACGGTGGCTCGCGCGATGCTCAAGCCCTACCGCTTTCAGCATTTCCAGCGCACGGGTGGTGATTTCAGCCGTTTTCTTCTTGCCAATCAGCAGCGGCATCGACACGTTTTCCAGCGCGGTAAAGTCCGGCAGCAGATGGTGGAACTGGTAGATAAAACCGAGCTTCTGGTTACGCAGTTCAGCTTTCGCTGCCGAAGAGAGCTTGCTCATCGGCTGACCGCTGAAAATCACATCGCCGGTGGTTGGCGTATCCAGCCCACCGAGCAGGTGCAGCAGCGTGCTTTTACCGGAACCGGAGGTGCCGACAATCGCCATCATTTCGCCTTCGCCAACGCTGAAGCTGACATTGTGCAGAACGTCGGTTTGCACATTGCCTTCCTGATAGCGTTTGCACAGGTTGTCGCATTGCAACAGGATCTTATTCATAACGTAAAGCCTCAGCGGGTTGAGTGGCGGCAGCGCGCCAGGAAGGGTAAAGCGTCGACAGCAGCGCCAGGGCCATCGCCACCAGCGCAATCACGATAACCTGCAGCGGCTCGATGGCAACCGGCAGCGCCGCACCGTCGAGGAACGCACCGATAATCGGCATTAAATTGTTGAGCTGGCTGGCCAGCAGCACGCCAAGCACCGCGCCTAGCAGCGCGCCGATAATGCCCGCACTGGCACCCTGCACCATAAAGACGGTGAGGATCTGCCGCGGCGTCAGCCCCTGGGTTTGCAGAATGGCGACCTCGCCCTGCTTCTCCATGACCATCAGCCCCAGCGAGGTGATGATGTTAAACGCGGCAACGGCGACGATCAGGCTCAGCAGCAGCCCCATCATGTTCTTTTCCATGCGCACGGCCTGGAACAGCTCGCCTTTACGCTCGCGCCAGTCCTGCCATTTGGTGCCCTGCGGCAATGTTTGCTGGCTCAGAGTATCCACCTGCAGCGGTTTATCCAGCCACAGACGCCAGCCGGTGATATTTCCCAGCGGGTAGAGCATCAGGCGGGAGGCATCCTGAATATTGACCAGCATCTGGTAACCGTCGACCTCGCTGTTGGCAGCGAAGGTACCAATCACCGTAAACAGGCGCTGGCTCGGCAGGCGGCCCATCGGCGTAAACTGGCTGGCAGAAGGCACCATCACGCGAATTTGATCGCCGCGGTTAACCCCAAGCTGACCGGCAAGCTGCTCGCCAAGAATGACGTTATATTTTCCGGCGGTGAGATCGGTCTGTTTGACGTTGACCAGGTACGGCGTGAGCGGATCTTTTTGCGCCGGGTCAATCCCCAGCATCACCCCGACCGAAACGCTGCGTGCGCTTTGCAGCACCACGTCACCAGTGGTGAGCGGCGCGACGCGCGTCACGCCCTGGAGCTTCGCGCTCTGTTCCGGGTGCTGTTGCGGGTTGAGGGAGCCCTGTTCGGCTGTCAGAATGGCCTGCGGCATCAGCCCCAGGATGTTGTTTTGCAGCTCGCGTTCAAAACCGTTCATCACCGAAAGTACGGTGACCAGCGCCATCACGCCAAGCGTGATGCCGATAGTCGACAGCCAGGAAACAAAGCGACCGAAGCGGTCCGCTGCTCGCCCACGCATGTAGCGCAGGCCGATAAATAGTGCGACAGGTTGGTACATGTAATCCGTCTGGTTGCTGAAAGCAGATGCACGAGTATATAAGCGAAAGCAGGATGGGTAAATGACTGAACCGTAAGCGCAAGGCTGACAATCGCTGACGAAAGGACGCAAACATTGAATTTTTGGCCGTCACGGACAATAGTGATGTTTTCCCTTTATTTGCGAATTCATGATGATCCGCACCGTAAATCCTCTGCTGTTATCCGCAGGTGCGGCGCTTCTGGCGCTGTTCCTGATTTATACCGGCGTGAACGCCGCTGAAAAAGTGACCTGGCTGATGGAGGTCACCCCGGTGATCATCATCGTGCCGCTGCTGCTGTTGACGGCGAAACGCTATCCCCTCACCCCGCTGCTTTACACGCTGATTTTCTTTCACGCCATCATTCTGATGGTGGGTGGTCAGTACACTTACGCTAAGGTGCCGATTGGCTTTGACGTGCAGGCCTGGCTTGACCTCAGCCGTAACCCGTACGACAAACTGGGGCATTTCTTCCAGGGGCTGGTACCGGCGCTGGCGACGCGGGAAATTCTGCTGCGTGGGCACATTGTACGTGGGCGTAAGATGCTGGCGTTTCTGGTCTGCTGCGTGGCACTCGCGATTAGCGCGACCTACGAGCTGATTGAGTGGTGGGCGGCGCTGGCCATGGGGCAAGGCGCGGATGATTTTCTCGGCACTCAGGGCGACCCATGGGATACGCAGTCGGATATGTTCTGCGCGCTGCTGGGCGCACTCACCACGGTGATTGTGCTGGCGGGCTGGCATTGCCGACAGTTAAAAGCTGCCGGATGGCGCTAACGCCATCCGGCAATCCTCGCAATACGCCCTACCCGCGTCGGAACTTGATAATCAAGATCGGCATGGCGAACACCAGCGTCATCAAATTCGCCATGCTGACCGCCGTATCTTCAATCATCACGCCGTAAATCAGCCACATCACCAGTCCGCAAACGAACATAATGTACATCAGGCCGGAGATCCCCTGGGTGTTGCGGGTGGCGATCACCTTAATGGCCTGCGGTAAGAACGACAGTGTCGTCAGGCAGGCGGCTACATAGCCAATCCAGGAAGCCCACTCCATCGTTAAGCCTGCGCATCGCGAGTGACGGCAATCGGCCTTACCGGCACCTCTTGCTGTGTGGTGGGCGTCGGCACTTTGCGGTATTTATCCAACAGGTGAATCTGAATTTTACGCAGTTGATCGCCGTTCAGACGGTAGAAGCGGAAATAGAGCACCAGGGTCACGATAAAGAACAGCGCAGGCAGTACGATCATAATGAACTGCATGCCCATAATGGTCTGGGCAGACTGCGCCACGTTAGGGGTATAGCCAATCACCCCCAGTACGACGGCGATAAAGAATGCGGCAAAGGCCGAGCCCCCTTTCACCACCATGGTTTGCACCGAGTAGGCGATGCTCTCACAACGAACATGAAGCTTAAATTCGCCGTAATCCACGGTATCCGCCACCATAATCACCTGCAGCACCCAGAACAGCGCAGTGCCAACATTGAGGAAGATACCGGCTATCACAATGAGCGGGGCATTATGGTAACCCGCCCAGGCCATCGCAAAGAGTCCCGCACAGCTGATGACCGGCAGTATTGATGCGCCAGCCCACAAAATCCGTCGAGAGAGTGCGTTAACCAGCCGAGGGAAGAAGATAAGCGTCAGCAGGTTTGCACCACCCGCGTAGGAAAGATAGTACGGGAACAGATCCGCATCGCCGATCACATAGGTGAAGTAGTAGATAGCAAAGCCGTTGATGATGTTCGAGGCGATGTTATAGGCCAGCGCCATTCCTAACAGGCAGGAGAGCTGATCGTTTTTGTAGATGAGCCCGACTATTGATTTTAAGGTGATACGCGAGCTGTCCGCTGACGCCTGGCTATCCGAAGAGAACACCTCATGGACGTTCCGCAGCGTGACAATCGTCGAGACGATAAAGAACGCGATCAGCACCAGCGTGAACATCTGAAAACCGAACCCTCTGTCCGCCCCGCCAACATAGTTCACAAACGGTAGAGTGATACCCGCAGTCACAAACCCAGCCAGACTGGCAAAAAAGCGAGGATACGGTACCAGTTGTTCGCGCTCGCGCTTGTCCAGCGTTATCGTCGGTACCAGCGACCAGAATGGAATATCCATAATGGTATAGGTCATGCCCCACAATATGTAGGTCACGCAGACAAACACCACCTGAGCGGTGCCTTCAAACAGATGCGCGCTGAACAGTAAAAACAGCACCAGCGAGTTCGCCAGCGTTCCCATCAGGATCCACGGTTTAAACTTGCCCCACCGTGAGCGGGTCGCGTTAACAATCCAGCCCATAATGGGATCGTTAATCGCATCCCAGATGCGCGCCACCAGAAACAGCGTGCCCACCAGGCCTACCGATAATCCCACCACGTCGGTGTAGTAGTACATCAGGTACATGTAGACGATACCGATGGCGAAATCCTTACCAAACGCACCGAATCCGTAACTGAGTTTTGTTGTCAGAGAGATGCTCATAGGGTACCGGGTCGCTGTTACCAGCGCCCGCCTTCTGTTATTAGAGAGGTAAGCGCCGGGTCTTACGCCCGGCGCAGTTGGGCTTAACGGTGCAGCCAGGCCGGCAGCCAATCGCCGTGTGAGGCAATCAGGTCATCCACCAGCGCGTAAATCTCTTCAATGCCCAGCACCGCGGCGGTATGCGGGTCCATCAGCGCCGCGTGGTAAACGCGGTCGCGGTTTTCGGTCAGAATCGCTTCGGTCAGCAGCGTCTGCACGTTGATATTGGTTTGCATCATGGCCGCCAGATGCGACGGAATCGCGCCCACTTTAGTTGGCTGGATACCGTTGGCATCCACCAGACACGCCACCTCAACGCAGCTGCCCTGCGGCAGGTTATCGATAAGCCCGTCGTTACGGACGTTGCCGTAAATCACGCTCGGCTCGCCGGTCCAGATAGCGTTCATAATGGTGCTGGCGTATTCGCGCGACGGTTTGATATCGATGCGGTCGGCGGTTTTGTACTCTTCCAGCTCTTTATGCCAGTTCGCCAGTTGCTCGACGCAACGTTTTGGATACTCATCCAGCGGCACCTTATAGCGTTCAATCAGATCCTCGCGCCCCGGTTTGATAAACCACGGGGTGTATTCTGCAAAGTGCTCTGACGACTCGGTGACGAAATAGCCCAGCTTTTTAAACATCTCATAGCGCACGATATTCTGGCAGCGTTCATTGCCGTGAATATTCGGTTTCGGCGCCTGCCCCGCATCATAGGCGGCCAGCAGTTCCGGATAGAGGTTAACGTAGCGACCGTCGGCGGTTTTACGCTCCAGCTCCAGGTAGAACGCCATATGGTTAATCCCGGCACTGCGGTAGCGCAGCGTGGTAGGGTCGATATTCAGGTCACGCGCCAGCTCTTCCGCCGTGCCCTGTACCGAGTGACACAGCCCCACCTGTTTGATATGTGGATAGCGGGCGTACATGGCCCAGGTGTTCATCGCCATCGGGTTAACGTAGTTAAGCATGGTGGCGTCAGGACAGACCTCGGTCATGTCGTCGCAAATTTGCCACAGGTGTGGGATGGTGCGCAGCGCACGCATAATGCCGCCAGGGCCGAGGGTATCGGCAATGGTCTGCTCCAGCCCGTGGCGTTTACAGACCTCAAAATCGGTCACGGTGCATGGCTCATAGCCACCAATCTGGAAGGCGACCACCACAAAATCAGCCCCCTGCAGCGCCGCTTTACGGTCGGTATGGCAGGTGATATGGCCGGACGCACCGGCGGAATCCATCAGTTTGCGCACCACAATGTGCGACTCTTCAAGGCGCGTCTCGTCGATATCCATCAGGGCGATATGCGCTGATTTAAGTGCCTCGCGATGAAAAACATCGCCCAGAATATTTTTAACAAAAATGGTCGAACCCGCGCCGATAAAGGTAATCTTTGGTGCTGTCATCATGACTCTCCAGAAACAGTAGTGAACGCCTTTATCGTGGCACGCGCCCTGGCCGAAAACCTCCGTCTTCCCTGATGAGCATTCCCAAAAACTCAGATCTGATGCCGCTCGCGACAAGATCTGAGTTTTTGGGAGTAATTTGACTAAAAAGCAGAGTATCCGGCCTGCTAATCAGGCTAGTATCTGTTTATGACCGCCGAACTGGTCAGACGCTTTATGCAGGATTGCCTGAATCGTTTGGTAGAGAGGGTGGTGCTAAATGCCGCTTTTGCGCTAATGGCAAGTGCGACAATTAAAAACAGAGGGGGGGGTAAAATTTATGACAAATATTGCACCCCTTGCGAACTGTTGCTAATGTAGACAGTGACAGTATGCCAGCACGGTCATCCAGACCGTTGGCCAATGAGATAAGGTGTAAAACGATGACAACCACGATTTCCCAAAAGTCGGCTCGCGAAATGCTTGGCAACCCTGAGCAATTCAGAGGTGGGGTCTATATCACCAAAAATGGCACGACAGAGCTGTTTGTGCAGACCGCCGACGAACGTGAAGCGGAACTGGCCGAACGCCAGCTGCACATGGAAACTGCAGCCATGCTGAAACTGGTCGGGTTGTCCCAGCGTGATTATGAGGAAGGCCATTATAGTTCTGGTCGCGATGCCCTTGCCCGCAGGAGAGCGGCGGAGTAACAGTGGGTCCAGGAGGACAACGTGACGATCGTATACATTACCAGGACTGCCGAGCAAACGCTCGATGTCATAGAAGCGTACAAAGCGACACGGATGCCGCTGAAAGAGGCCCAGGCTTTCACGGCCGACTTACTGGAGCGGGCACTCGACGCGATTGAAACCAATCCGACGCGCTACCCACCAGACCCAGGTGCCCTGCAAATGGGCATAACGCTGCAACGCTGGTTAGACGTAGATTCGCAGTATCTCTGCCTATATCGATATTTCCCCAAAGAAGATATGGCCCTTCTGGACATTTTCTCCAGTACCCGCCAGAACTATCTCTCTTTGCTCTACATGGTCCAACTCTCCCGGCCCTAAGCACAATGGCTCGCATTCGGAGGCCTCTAACGCTTTCAGCAAAATACACATTTTCCGGTAAGCACTGACGCCGCAGGCTTGCACCTACAACTCACCGAAACATAGCTAACGGATATAATAGCACCCGCGTTTGAGTCTGCCCTGCTGGCATGATTCTGATAATTCAGGAAACGGAGTCACCATGAGCGACGAGCCAATCACCTTTCTGCCCCGCGATCCGCATATGTGCAACGGCGATGAAAAGCAGACCCGTAGCCCACTGTCGCTCTATTCCGAATACCAGCGCATGGACATTGAACTGCGTCGGCCGCACGCCATGCCTGCCAGCCACTGGCACGGTCAGGTGGAGGTCAACGTGCCGTTTGACGGCGATGTGGAGTATCTGATTAACAATGAAGTGGTGCAGATTAAACAGGGGCACATCACCCTGTTCTGGGCCTGTACTCCGCATCAGTTGACGCGGCCGGGCGACTGTCGGCAGATGGCGATTTTCAGCCTGCCAATGCACCAGTTTCTCTCCTGGCCGCTGGACCGGGAACTGATTAACCATGTCACCCACGGCATGGTGGTGCAATCGCTGGCGACTCAGCAGCTCAGCACCTTTGAAGTGCTGCGCTGGCAGCAGGAGGCCTACAGCCCGAACGAACAGATTCGCCAGTTGGCGATCGATGAGATCGGCCTGATGCTCAAACGCTTTAGCCTCTCCGGCTGGCAGCCCATCCTGCTTAACAAAACCTCGCGTACCCACAAGAACAGCGTCTCGCGCCACGCGCAGTTTTACGTCAGCCAGATGCTGGGCTTTATTGCCGATAACTACGATCAGGCGCTGACCATTAACGACGTGGCGGATCACGTCAAGCTCAACGCTAACTATGCGATGGGCATTTTTCAGCGCGTGATGCAGCTCACCTTAAAGCAGTACATCACCGCCATGCGCATTAACCACGTACGCGCCCTGCTGAGCGACACCGATAAAACCATCCTTGATGTGGCGATGACGGCGGGCTTTCGCTCCAGCAGCCGCTTCTATAGCACCTTCAGCCGCTACGTCGGGATGTCACCGCAGCAGTACCGCAAGCTCAGCCAGCAGAAGCGACAAACGCTCTGATCCGCCGGATTCATCATTTTATGCGGTTGCACTCCCGCCGCCATCACGGATAATAAGTACAGCAAATTTATATTATTACCGTGAGAACACGGCTTTCTGGAGAACGTGCGCCGACTATGCCTGAACATGCCCGTTACGACCTACCGAGTAAACCTGGCGACCAGCGCCAGCTTGGCGAACTGACCGGTGCCGCCTGCGCGACGCTGGTGGCAGAGATTGCTGAACGTCACGCAGGCCCGGTGATCCTTATTGCCCCGGATATGCAAAATGCGCTGCGTTTGCACGACGAAATCGGCCAGTTCACCGACAATCTGGTGATGAATCTCGCCGACTGGGAAACGCTGCCTTACGACAGCTTCTCCCCGCATCAGGACATTATCTCCTCACGCCTGTCGACGCTATACCAGCTGCCAACCATGCAGCGCGGCGTACTGATTGTGCCGGTCAGCACGCTGATGCAGCGCGTCTGCCCACACAGTTTCCTGCATGGCCACGCGCTGGTGATGAAAAAAGGCCAGCGCCTGTCACGCGACGCGCTGCGTAATCAGCTCGAAGGCGCAGGCTATCGCCACGTTGATCAGGTGATGGAGCACGGGGAGTACGCCACCCGCGGCGCGCTGCTTGATCTCTATCCGATGGGCAGCGAGCAGCCATACCGCCTCGACTTCTTCGACGATGAAATCGACAGCCTGCGCGTCTTCGACGTCGACAGCCAGCGCACGCTCGAAGAAGTGGACGCCATTAACCTGCTGCCAGCGCACGAATTCCCGACCGATAAAACCGCCATCGAACTGTTCCGCAGCCAATGGCGCGATAAGTTCGACGTCAAGCGCGACGCCGAACATATCTATCAGCAGGTCAGCAAAGGCACGCTGCCTGCCGGTATTGAATACTGGCAGCCGCTGTTCTTCAGCGAACCGCTGCCGCCGCTATTCAGCTACTTCCCGGCCAATACGCTACTGGTTAATACCGGTGATATCGACGCCAGCGCGAACCGCTTCCAGGCCGATACCCAGGCGCGATTTGAAAACCGCGGCGTCGACCCGATGCGTCCGCTGCTGCCGCCTGCCCAACTCTGGCTGAAAACGGATGAGCTAAACAGCGAGCTGAAAAAATGGCCGCGCGTACAGCTCAAAACCGAGAGCCTGCCGAAGAAAGCCGCCAACACTAACCTCGGCTTCCAGCCGCTGCCAGAGCTTGCCGTTCAGGCGCAGAACAAGTCGCCGCTGGAGAGCCTGCGTAAGTTTATTGAGTCGTTTACCGGCCCGGTGATTTTCTCGGTAGAGAGCGAGGGCCGTCGTGAAGCACTGGGTGAACTGCTGTCGCGCATTAAGCTGGCGCCAAAACGTATTCAGCGTCTGGATGAAGCCACCGGCAACAACCGCTATCTGATGATTGGCGCCGCCGAGCATGGTTTTATCGATACCCAGAATAACCTGGCGTTAATCTGCGAAAGCGACTTGCTCGGCGAGCGCGTGGCGCGACGTCGTCAGGATGCGCGTCGCACCATTAACCCGGACACGCTTATCCGCAACCTGGCGGAACTGCATATTGGCCAGCCGGTGGTCCACCTGGAGCACGGCGTTGGCCGCTATGCCGGGATGACCACGCTGGAAGCAGGCGGGATTACCGGCGAGTATCTGATGCTCACCTACGCCAGCGATGCCAAGCTGTACGTGCCGGTCTCTTCGCTGCACCTTATCAGCCGCTACGCGGGCGGTGCGGAAGAGAACGCGCCGCTGCATAAGCTGGGCGGCGACGCCTGGACGCGCGCGCGGCAGAAAGCCGCCGAGAAGGTGCGCGACGTAGCGGCCGAACTGCTGGATATCTACGCCCAGCGCGCCGCCAAAGAGGGCTTTGCCTTCAAACACGACCGTGAGCAGTATCAGCTGTTCTGCGATAGCTTCCCGTTTGAGACCACGCCGGATCAGGCACAGGCGATTAACGCGGTGCTGAGCGACATGTGCCAGCCGCTGGCGATGGACCGACTGGTGTGCGGCGACGTGGGCTTTGGTAAAACCGAAGTCGCCATGCGTGCCGCCTTCCTCGCGGTTGAAAACCATAAGCAGGTTGCGGTACTGGTGCCAACCACCCTGCTTGCCCAGCAGCACTACGACAACTTCCGCGACCGTTTCGCCAACTGGCCGGTGCGCATTGAGATGCTGTCGCGCTTCCGGAGCGCCAAAGAGCAGACGCAAATTCTGGCCGAAGCCGCCGAGGGTAAAATCGATATTCTGATCGGTACCCATAAGCTACTGCAAAGCGACGTTAAGCTGCGTGACCTGGGCCTGTTGATTGTCGATGAAGAACACCGCTTTGGCGTGCGCCATAAAGAGCGCATTAAGGCGATGCGCGCCGACGTCGATATTCTGACCCTGACTGCCACACCGATTCCGCGTACGCTGAACATGGCGATGAGCGGCATGCGCGATCTGTCGATTATTGCTACCCCACCGGCCCGCCGTCTGGCGGTGAAAACCTTCGTGCGCGAGTACGACAGCCTGGTGGTGCGCGAAGCGATTCTGCGTGAAACGCTGCGCGGCGGTCAGGTTTACTACCTGTTCAACGACGTTGAAAACATTCAGAAAGCCGCCGATAAGCTGGCGGAGCTGGTGCCGGAAGCGCGTATCGCCATCGGCCACGGGCAGATGCGCGAGCGCGAGCTGGAACGGGTGATGAACGATTTCCACCACCAGCGTTTCAACGTGCTGGTGTGTACCACCATCATCGAAACCGGTATCGACATCCCAACCGCCAACACCATTATCATCGAGCGGGCGGACCACTTCGGCCTGGCCCAGCTGCACCAGCTGCGCGGTCGCGTCGGTCGTTCGCACCACCAGGCCTACGCCTGGCTGCTGACGCCGCATCCGAAAGCGATGACCACCGATGCGCAAAAACGTCTGGAAGCCATCGCCTCACTGGAAGACCTTGGCGCGGGCTTCGCGCTGGCGACCCACGACCTTGAAATTCGTGGTGCGGGTGAACTGCTCGGCGAAGATCAAAGTGGCTCCATGGAGACCATCGGCTTCTCGCTATATATGGAGCTGCTGGAAAACGCCGTCGATGCACTCAAAGAGGGCCGCGAGCCATCGCTGGAGGATTTGACCAGCCAGCAAACCGAGGTCGAACTGCGCATGCCGTCGCTGCTGCCGGATGATTTTATTCCGGACGTCAACACCCGCCTGTCGTTCTACAAGCGGGTAGCTAGCGCGAAGGGCGAGAATGAGTTGGACGAAATCAAGGTTGAGCTGATTGACCGCTTCGGCCTACTGCCCGATGCCGCGCGCAACCTGCTGGATATCGCCCGTTTACGCCAGCAGGCGCAGAAGCTCGGGATCCGCAAGCTCGAAGGCAATGAGAAAGGCGGCGTGATTGAGTTTGCCGAGAAGAATCACGTGAACCCGACGTGGTTGATTGGTCTGCTGCAAAAACAGCCGCAGCACTATCGTCTCGACGGCCCGACGCGCCTGAAGTTCTTCCAGGACCTGAGCGAGCGTAAAACGCGTATGGAGTGGGTGCGCCAGTTTATGCGCCAGCTTGAAGAGAACGCGATCGCCTGAGTCTCCCCCTGCCGGGTGGCGCGACGCTTACCCGGCTCACTCCCCTGCTGATGTTGGCCCGGTAAGCGCAGCGCCACCGGGCAATCTCCCAGAACACCTCTAAACCTGCCTACTGAAAAACCGTTTCATTTCCTGTTATATCCCGACTTACTTTTGTTTACATTTGAATAAAAATGCGTATATTTCTCGTTTGCATTTACTTTCAAATGCGCAGTGGCATATTTCATTGACCGCGGCCACAGAGCTGCGGGACACAACAACACTCGTTTGATTAAGGACTTACCATGTCTTTTTCTTCCAACACCCGGAACGGACGTCTCACGCCGTCATTGCTGGCGATGGGCGTCACCCTGGCGCTCTACCCTGGCCTCAGCATCGCGGCAAGCAGCAACGAAGATACCATCATCGTCGATGGCTCAACGGACAGCGGCACGACTGACGATGCGCAGGACTACAGCGTAAAATCGACCACTGCTGGCACTAAAATGCAGATGATCCAGCGCGATATCCCGCAGTCGGTCAGCGTTGTCAGCGAACAGCGCATGCAGGATCAGCAGCTACAGACGCTCGGCGATGTGATGAACAACACCATCGGTATCACCAGCAGCCAGGCCGACTCCGACCGCACCAGCTACTTCTCCCGCGGTTTTGCGATTGATAACTATATGGTCGATGGCATTCCGACCTATTTTGAATCTCGCTGGAATCTGGGCGATGCGCTTTCCGATACCGCTCTGTTTGAACGTGTAGAAGTGGTTCGCGGGGCAAATGGGCTGATGACGGGGACAGGAAACCCTTCCGCCTCCATTAACATGATCCGTAAACATGCCACCAGCCAGGAATTCAAAGGCAACCTTTCCGCTGAGTACGGTAGCTGGAACAAACAGCGCTATGTTGCCGACCTGCAAAGCCCGCTAACCGATGATGGTAAAGTTCGCGCACGCATCGTTGCTGGCTATCAAAACAATGACTCCTGGCTCGATCGTTATAACAACGATAAAACCTTCTTCTCCGGTATTCTGGATGCGGATCTTGGTGATACCACCAGCCTCTCCGTAGGCTATGAATATCAGCGCATCAACGTTAACAGCCCAACGTGGGGTGGCCTGCCGCGCTGGAATACCGACGGCAGCACTAACCATTATGACCGTGCGCATAGCACCTCACCGGACTGGGCCTACAACGATAAAGACATCAACAAAGTCTTCATGACGCTGACCCAACGCTTTGCCGATACCTGGCAGGCAACGCTGAACGCCACCCACTCAGAGGTGAAGTTCGACAGTAAAATGATGTACATCGATGCCTACGTGAATAAGGCGGACGGCACGCTGGTTGGCCCATACGGTAGCTACGGCAAGGATTATGAATATGTCGGCGGGACGGGCTGGAACAGCGGTAAGCGAAAAGTTGACGCGTTAGATCTGTACGCCGATGGCAGCTATGACCTGTTCGGCCGCCAGCATAATCTGGTACTGGGCGGCAGCTACAGCAAACAAAACAACCGCTATGTCAGCTCCTGGGCTAACGTCTTCCCGGATGCTGTCGGCAACTTCGCTAACTTCGACAGCGCCAATTTCCCAGAGACCAACTGGAACCCGCAAAGCCTGGCGCAGGACGATACCACGCGCATGAAATCGCTGTATGCCGCGACGCGTATCACGCTGGCTGACCCGCTGCACCTGATCGTTGGCGCGCGCTACACCAACTGGAGCGTCGATACGCTGGCCTACAATATGGAGCAAAATCACACCACGCCGTATGCGGGTCTGGTGTTCGATATCAATGATAACTGGTCAACTTACGCCAGCTATACCTCCATCTTCCAGCCGCAAAACGACAAAGACAGCTCGGGCAAATACCTGAAACCGATTACCGGCAACAACTATGAGGTTGGTCTGAAGTCTGACTGGATGGACAGTCGCCTGACCACCACGCTTGCCGTATTCCGTATCGAGCAGGATAACCTGGCGCAGTCTACCGGGGTGCCGATTGCCGGCAGTAATGGTGAGATTGCTTATACCACCGCCGACGGTACCGTCAGCAAAGGCGTTGAGTTTGAACTCAACGGCGCGCTGACCGATAACTGGCAGATGACCTTTGGTGCCACCCGCTATGTGGCTGAAGACAATGAAGGCAATGCGGTAAACCCTAACCTGCCGCGCACCACCGTGAAGCTGTTCACCAGCTACCGCCTGCCGTCCGTACCTGAGTTGACCGTTGGCGGCGGCGTTAACTGGCAGAACCGCGTCTATAAAGACACCGTTACCCCATTTGGCACCTTCCGCGCTGAACAGGGAAGCTATGCGCTGGTAGACCTGTTCACCCGTTACCAGGTGACTAAAAACTTTGCGCTGCAGGGCAACCTCAACAACCTGTTTGATAAAACCTACGATACCAATATCGACGGTTCTATCGTCTACGGTGAGCCGCGCAACGTGAGCATTACGGCTAGCTATCAGTTCTGATTTTTGTCAGCCTGAGCACGATGTTCCCCGGGGTCGGCGCATGCGCGCCTCGCCCGGGCTACAGGTTTCCATGTAGCCCGGCCAAGCGAAGCGCCGCCGGGATTGACTCCCATCTCACAGACGTAAAAAAGGCAGCCATTCGGCTGCCTTAGTCTCCCCAATCTTACGACCTCGTAATCAATTAGTGATTACGAATATAGTCGTCCATCTCGGTTTTCAGGTTATCGGATTTAGTACCGAAAATCGCCTGAACGCCGGAACCTGCAACCACCACGCCAGCAGCGCCCAGTTTTTTCAGGCCAGCCTGATCAACTTTCGCTACATCGGCTACGCTCACGCGCAGACGGGTGATACATGCATCAAGGTTCGTGATGTTTTCTTTACCGCCGAAGGCTGCAATCAGCGCCGGAGCCATTTCACTGGTTGCGGTTGCTTTGGTGTCTTCAGTGTTATCTTCACGACCCGGGGTTTTCAGGTCCAGTGCTTTAATCAGCACGCGGAAGACAACGTAGTAAACGATCGCATAGCAGATACCGACGATCGGGAACAGCCACAGTTTGCTGCTGTTACCGGACAGTACGATAAAGTCGATCAGGCCGTGAGAGAACGACGTACCGTCACGCATACCCAGCAGGATACAGATCGGGAACGCCAGACCAGCCAGAATCGCGTGGATGATGTACAGAATCGGCGCAACGAACATGAAGGAGAACTCGATCGGCTCGGTAATACCGGTCAGGAACGAGGTCAGCGCTGCGGAGATCATGATACCGCCCACTTTTGCACGGTTCTCTGGTTTAGCAGAGTGCCAGATGGCAATCGCCGCAGCCGGCAGGCCGTACATTTTGAACAGGAAGCCGCCGGACAGTTTGCCCGCAGTCGGGTCACCTGCCATGTAGCGAGGGATATCACCGTGGAATACCTGGCCTGCGGCGTTGGTGTATTCACCAATCTGCATCTGGAATGGAACGTTCCAGATGTGGTGCAGACCGAACGGCACCAGGCAGCGCTCGATGAAGCCGTAGATACCAAACGCCACAACCGGGTTCTGGTAAGCAGCCCACTGAGAGAAGGTCTGGATAGCAGTACCGATTGGTGGCCAGATGAAGGACAGGATCACACCGGTAAAGATAGCGGCCAGACCTGAGATGATCGGTACAAAGCGCTTGCCCGCGAAGAAGCCCAGATATTCTGGCAGCTTGATGCGGTAGAAGCGGTTGAACATGTACGCAGCAATTGCACCGGAGATAATACCGCCAAGAACACCGGTATCAGCCAGGTGTTTAGCGGTGATTTCTTCAGCCGGTAAATGCAGTACCAGCGGCGCAACCACAGCCATGGTTTTCACCATGATGCCATAAGCGACGACTGAGGCGAGTGCGGATACGCCATCGTTATTGGTGAAGCCTAATGCCACACCGATAGCGAAGATAAGCGGCATGTTAGCAAAAACAGAACCGCCTGCTTCTGCCATAACATGAGAGACGACGGCTGGCAGCCAGCTGAAGTTTGCGGAACCGACGCCCAGCAGGATACCTGCGATAGGCAGCACGGAAACCGGCAGCATCAGCGATTTACCGACCTTCTGCAGGTTAGCAAATGCATTCTTAAACATAATTAGGAGTGCTCCTGAGTATTTGTACTTTTGTTATACACGTTGTGTATATCTACGTTTTCACGCATTGGTGAGAGGGGAGAGACTCACCAGGGACAGGACATCTAAGTGCCCTTTTTATTTATTACACAGAGTAAAATAATTCACTCCGGTTTTGTTTGACGGCTATCACGTTTCAAAGAGCTATGGCGTAAAATCTTAATCTTCTTTACATAAAACGTGTCTGTATGTTTCAGAAATAACATTCACCGCCACTTTTATGGCGGTGAACTGTACTCGCTTTGTCTATTAATTACGAGCAATAAAATAAGCTATGAAATCAGGCAGATTGCAGGCGGGATGGGCCGATGTGGAAAAGGCGGGCAAAGTTATCGGTCGTCTGCAGCGCAAGCTGCTCAAGGCTTACGCCCTTCAGCACCGCCATGTACTCTGCCACGTCTCGTACCATCGCTGGCTGGTTCTCTTTACCACGATGCGGTACCGGAGCCAGGTACGGGGAATCGGTCTCAACCAGCAGCCTGTCCAGCGGTACATAGCGTGCGGCATCGCGAAGCTGCTCCGCATTACGGAAAGTGACAATGCCGGAAAACGAGATATAGAAACCCATATCCAGCAGCTTACCCGCCGTCTCTCTATCTTCAGTGAAACAGTGTAGTACACCGCCGCAATCCGTCACCTTTTCTTCCTGCAGAATAGCCAGGGTGTCGGCACGCGCATCGCGGGTATGTACGATGACCGGCTTGTTCAGCTCGCGGCCAATCTGAATGTGCTGGCGAAAAGAGAGTTGCTGCTGCGCTTTGGTTTCCGGCGTGTAGAAGTAGTCCAGCCCGGTTTCCCCCATCGCAACCACGCCCTCTTCCGCCGCCAGACGACGCAGTTCTTCGACATCGTACGGCTCGTCCTGATTCAGTGGGTGAACGCCGCAGGAGAAGACCACTTCCGGGCGATTACCCACCAGCTCACGCATGCTGCGATAGCCAGGTATGGTAGTGGCGACTGCAAGGGCAAAACGGACGTCGCGCGCGGCGGCTTTCGCCATCACATCGTCAACGTCTTTGTGCAGGGATTCATAGTTAAGGCCATCAAGATGGCAATGCGAGTCGACTAAAAACATGGTGTCTCTCTTAGAGGTGGGATACTGGCAGTACCACACCAGGTTGCAAATATTGTTCCCAGCGCAGCAGGCGCTCGGTGAGGATCAATTCCCGGTTCAGCCCCGTCACGCTCAGCAGCTGCTCACGGCAGGTGCAGGCATCGGCGGCTATCACCTGTAGGCGTGAAGCGGATAGCGTGTTCGCCAGTTGATGCACTAAGCCAAGGCTATCGGCGTTGGTCAGCCGCGTAATGTGCTGTTGATGCTTCAGGGCGTCCAGCAGCAGCGACGAGAACCAGTGCAGGCGCGCCACGACTGAATCATGGTTCAGCGTCGGCAAAAGCGCCAGCCAGTCGCCGCTGGTTAAGGTGGCACTCAGCGCCTGGCAGAGCTTTTTACGCGCCCCCCAACTTTCTGGGGCCAGCAGTTCCAGCGCGGCCGCCGGTGCATGGTCGCACAGGCGCAGCGCGGTGAGCAGCGTCTCGCGCGGCTGGCTGATTTCACGCTCCAGCCACGCCAGCGCATAGGCTTCGCTCGGCGGCGCCAGATGGAATGCGCGACAGCGGCTACGCAACGTCGCCAGCAGGCGCGCGGGCTCTTCGCAGGCGAGGAAGAACCAGGTGTTTTTCGGCGGCTCTTCCAGCGTTTTTAACAGCGCGTTGGCGGCGGCTTCAGTCAGCAGTGCCGCATCGGCAATCCACACCACTTTCGCCCCGCCAAGGCGTGAATGTTCGTACAGCTTTTCGCTGGTGTCGCGCACCGCGTCGATGCCCAACGTGCTTTTGCCTTTCTCCGGCTGCAGCACGTAGTAATCCGGGTGCGTCCCCGCCTGCATCAGCTGGCAGCTATGGCACTGACCGCAGCTTTTATGCCCGTCGGGGGTCTGGCACATCAGAAAACGGGTGATGGCGTAGGCCAGTGAATCAGCCCCCATTCCGCCGCGCGCCTGAATCAGCAGCGCGTGGTGACCCCGTCCAGCCTGGTAGCTTGCGACAAGCTGCTCAAACGGTGGGCGTAACCACGGATACCATTTCATGCCTGCTGCTCCGCAACCCAGGCGGTAACCGCCGCGCGGATATCGTTCATCACGTTGTCCAGCGGCTGGGTGGCATCAACGGTAATAATGCTGCTATCTTCCGCCGCCAGCTCCAGATAACGGGCGCGGGTGCGGTTGAAAAAGTTCAGCGATTCCTGCTCAATACGGTCGAGGTCACCACGCGCACGCGCGCGCTTCAGGCCTACTTCCGGCGTCACGTCGAGATAAATAGTCAGGTTCGGACGAAAATCGCCGAGCACGGTATTGCGCAGCGTCGCCAGCATCTCTCTATCGATACCGCGACCACCGCCCTGATAGGCCTGAGTGGAGAGATCGTGACGGTCGCCAATGACCCACTTCCCGCTCGCCAGTGCCGGTTTGATTACCGTTTCAACCAGTTGGACGCGCGCGGCGTAGAACATCAGCACTTCCGCTTTATCGGTAATCACTTCGTCGCCGACTGATTTGATGTCCAGCACCAGGCTGCGCAGTTTTTCTGCCAGCACTGTGCCGCCCGGTTCACGGGTGAACAGCAGATCGTTTACGCCGAGGTCGCGAAGCGTTTCGACAACCACGTCGCGAGCGGTGGTTTTGCCCGCCCCTTCCAGTCCTTCAATGACGATGTAATTACTGCGCATTTTTATCCTTTAGCACTTTCAGGTAATCCTGTACCGAGCGGTTATGGCTCGCAAGATTGGTATTAAACGTATGCCCGCCTTTGCCGTCGGCCACAAAATAGAGGTACGGCGTTTTTGCCGGATGCGCGGCGGCATTCAGCGAGGCTTCGCCAGGGCTAGCAATCGCCCCCGGCGGCAGGCCAGAAATCGTGTAGGTATTATACGCGGTTGGGGTCTCAAGATCCTTACGGGAAAGCTTTCCATCGTAGCGCTCACCCATGCCGTAAATAACGGTTGGATCGGTTTGCAGACGCATGCCAATGCGCAGGCGGTTGATAAACACCGACGCTACGCGATCGCGCTCTTCGGGTACCGCGGTCTCTTTCTCAATAATCGAGGCCATCGTCACCAGCTGATTTTTGTCATTGTACGGCAGGTTATCCGCCCGCCCTTCCCAGACTTTATCGACCTGCGAGACCATTTTCTGGTGCGCGCGCTTGAGGATAGCCACATCGCTGGTGTTGGCGGTGTACATCCAGGTGTCAGGCCAGAACCAGCCTTCCACCCATTGCGGGTTATCGAACTTAAGCGCTTCGGCCACCGTGGCGTATTTATCGTCGCTCAACGTGTGTTTGATGTACGGTGCTTCACGCAGCTGCTTGAGATAGTCGCTGAGGCGCATCCCTTCCACAAAACGCAGCGGGAACTGCGCCTCTTTGCCGCTACCCAGCAGCTGCAGCATTTCACGCACGGTCATCTGCGGCGTTAAGCGGTAGGTGCCAGCCTTAAAGTGGGAAAGCTCTGGTTCAAGACGCAGCAGCCACTGGAACACCCGTGGACGGTTAAGCACTTTTTCAGCGTAAAGCTGGTCGCCTAGCGCCAGTCGCCCGGTGCCGGTTTTTAGCGTAAAGATGGTCTCATCTTTAATCAGGAGGGTGCTGTTGGCGAGCTGTCGGACTTTCCACACGCCGACACCGGCGGCGATACCCAGAATAACCAACAGTAACAAAACTACGCGTAACATTTTCTTCATGCTAATCAGGCGACTCACAAAGTGGGGCTAGAAATTGGTAAAGTTCGCGGGCAGGCCATTGTTGCTCCGCGTAGCGCTGAACGGGGATAAGCGGCATCAGCGCATTACAAATAAGCACTTCATCCGCATCCGCTATCGCCGTCAGTGGCGCATTCACTTCGACAACGTGAAACGCCGAGCGTGCCAGCTGCGCAATAATAAACTGACGCATAATCCCATCCACTCCGGCCTGATCCAGGCGCGGCGTAAACACATCCCGTCCGCAGCGCCAGAACAGATTGGCGGCACAGCATTCCGTAAGCCACCCGTCGCTGTCAAGGACAAGGGCCTCATCAGCCGTTGTCTGCTCAAGATGAGAACGGATCAGCACCTGCTCGAGGCGATTAAGGTGCTTAAGCCCGGCGAGATACGGGTTACGGCCAAGCGTTACCGGGCTGAGTGCAAGCGTAATCCCCTCCGCTTTCCAGCGCGCATAATGGGCAGGAGTTGCCGAGGTAGAAAGTATCCGCGTCGGCGTCTGGCAAGCGCTGCCGCTGTAGCCGCGACCACCTGCTCCGCGGCTTAGGATGATTTTGAGTACGCCATTTTGCAGACGCTGCGCCAGCATCACCATCTCATCGCTGAGTGTTGACCATGATTCGAAGGGAATGGCTAGTCGCCGACAGGCGGATTGCAGGCGGGCAATATGCGCAGGCAGAAGCTGAACCCTGCCGTTGACCACTCTGGCGGTGGTAAAGCAGCCGTCGCCGAACTGGGTTGCGCGATCGTTCACCGCGAGGGTGTTCTGCGCGAGGCCATTAATCAAGAACATAGCGGCTCCTTATTGATGGTCGGGTAGTGTCGCAGGATGAAACGCGTTGAACAAGCAGAGAAAGCTGAATAAAAAAAGGCCCGACAGGCGGGCCTTAATCGATGCGTTGTCTGATAGCGCGTCGCCATCAGACAATCAGGCTCATACCTTTTTGAAGATCAGTGAACCGTTGGTACCACCAAAGCCGAAGGAGTTACACAGGGTGTACTCCATACCGCTGACCTGACGCGCTTCGTGAGGCACGAAGTCCAGGTCACAACCTTCATCCGGGTTATCCAGGTTGATGGTTGGCGGAACAGCCTGATCGCGAAGTGCCAGGATAGAGTAGATAGATTCTACTGCGCCCGCAGCACCCAGCAGGTGACCGGTCATAGACTTAGTGGAGCTGACCATTACACGGCTAGCAGCGTCGCCGAAGACAGACTTAACGGCCTGCGCTTCTGCTTTATCACCTGCTGGCGTCGAAGTCCCGTGGGCGTTCACGTAGCCAATCTGACCCGCGTCAATGCCTGCGTCGCGGATGGCGTTAACCATCGCCAGCGCTGCACCTGCGCCGTTTTCCGGCGGTGAGGTCATGTGGTACGCATCG
Source organism: Kluyvera sp. CHPC 1.2972 (assembly GCF_036759925.1). Classification (NCBI taxonomy): domain Bacteria; kingdom Pseudomonadati; phylum Pseudomonadota; class Gammaproteobacteria; order Enterobacterales; family Enterobacteriaceae; genus Kluyvera; species Kluyvera sp. CHPC 1.2972. The sequence goes on from NZ_JAPKIB010000003.1 coordinate 411,169, forward strand.
CTGCTCATACCGAAGCCAACGACTTCAGCATAGATTTTCGCGCCACGTTTTTTCGCGTGTTCGTACTCTTCCAGTACGACCATGCCTGCGCCGTCACCCAGCACAAAGCCATCACGCTCTTTATCCCACGGACGGCTCGCCGCCTGCGGGTTATCGTTACGCGTAGACAGCGCACGCGCCGCACCGAAACCGCCAACGCCCAGAGGGGTACTGGCTTTTTCAGCGCCACCAGCAACCATCGCATCCGCATCGCCATAAGCGATGATACGCGCAGCCTGGCCGATGTTGTGCACACCGGAAGTACAGGCAGTCGCGATGGAGATGCTTGGCCCACGCAAACCGAACATGATGGTCAGGTGACCTGCCACCATGTTAACAATCGTCGACGGAACGAAGAACGGGCTGATCTTACGCGGACCACCATTCACCAGAGAGGTGTGGTTTTCTTCGATAAGACCGAGACCGCCAATACCGGAGCCGATAGCGGCGCCAATACGGTGGGCGTTCTCTTCCGTAATTTCAAGGCCAGAATCCTGCATGGCCTGAACGCCAGCGACAATTCCATATTGAATGAAGGCATCCATCTTGCGCTGTTCTTTGCGCGAGATAATGTCATCACAGTTAAAATCCTTTACTAAGCCAGCAAATTTGGTTGCATAGGCGCTAGTATCGAAATGGTCGATCAGGCTGATGCCACTCTGACCGGCAAGGAGAGCTTTCCAGGTAGACTCTACGGTATTGCCGACAGGAGACAACATGCCCAGTCCGGTCACAACTACACGACGCTTAGACACGTTTGTCCTCCAGGGAGGGATAAAATAGATACTTGTGGGACAAAAAGATAAAACTCAGGCGGTCGAATGACCGCCTGGAGATGTTCACTTACGCCTGGTGACCGTTGATGTAATCAATGGCAGCCTGAACGGTGGTGATTTTCTCAGCTTCTTCGTCCGGAATCTCAGTATCAAACTCTTCTTCCAGAGCCATTACCAGCTCAACGGTGTCAAGAGAATCTGCGCCCAGGTCTTCAACGAAGGAAGCATTGTTGGTCACTTCTTCCTGCTTAACGCCCAGCTGTTCGCCGATGATTTTCTTAACGCGTTCTTCGATAGTGCTCATACTCTTAAATTTCCTATCAAAACTCGCTTTCGCGATGGTTTTCGTAGTGTATAAAATGTTGAAAAATTTGCAACTAAATCCCGGCAGGTCGTACCACGATTTTACGCTATTTTGAGGGTGTTTGCCCTCATAACGCAAATGATTTTGCACTAATCATACTCAGACATACGTAGATTGCCCGTTGTCTGAGCACTTTGTGCAAAACACAATCAGACCATGTACATCCCGCCGTTTACGTGCAACGTTTCACCAGTGATGTAACTTGCTTCGTCGGAGGCCAAAAATGCAACCGCACTAGCGATTTCATTTGGAGTGCCGAGGCGCCCCGCAGGAACTGCCGCCAGTGTACCCGCACGCTGCTCATCGGTCAGCGCACGCGTCATGTCCGTTTCAATAAAGCCCGGAGCAACAACGTTCACAGTAATACCGCGTGACGCAACTTCACGCGCCAGTGATTTACTGAAGCCGATCAGACCCGCTTTCGCCGCAGCGTAGTTAGCCTGACCTGCATTTCCCATGGTACCAACCACAGAACCGATAGTGATGATACGCCCATGACGCTTTTTCATCATAGCGCGCATTACCGCTTTTGACAGACGGAAAACAGATGACAGGTTGGTTTCGATAATATCGTTCCACTCGTCATCTTTCATGCGCATTAACAGGTTATCACGAGTAATCCCGGCATTATTGACCAGAATGTCGACTTCGCCAAACTCAGCGCGGATATTTCCGAGAACAGATTCAATAGATGCCGGGTCAGTCACATTCAACAGCAGACCTTTACCGTTTGCACCCAGATAATCGCTAATCGCCTGCGCGCCGCTTTCGCTGGTCGCAGTACCGATAACTTTCGCGCCGCGAGCGACGAGAGTTTCAGCGATTGCGCGGCCAATACCGCGGCTTGCACCCGTTACCAGTGCAATTTTTCCTTCAAAGCTCATGCTTTCCTCTTTATTGCGCAAGTGCCGCTGACAGGGCAGCCGGCTCGTTAATGGCCGATGCAGTCAGGGTATCTACAATACGTTTGGTCAGGCCGGTGAGGACTTTACCCGGACCAACTTCATACAGATGCTCTACGCCTTGGGATGCCATAAACTCAACGGTTTTGGTCCACTGAACCGGGCTGTACAGCTGGCGAACCAGCGCGTCACGAATCGCGTCGGCATCGGTTTCGCACTTCACGTCGACGTTGTTCACAACCGGAACGGTCGGCGCGTTAAAGGTAATTTTCTGCAGCTCTACGGCCAGTTTCTCGGCTGCAGGCTTCATCAGCGCACAGTGGGATGGCACGCTGACCGGCAGCGGCAATGCACGCTTAGCGCCCGCTGCTTTGCAGGCTGCGCCCGCACGTTCAACCGCTTCTTTGTGACCGGCGATAACTACCTGGCCCGGCGAGTTGAAGTTAACCGGAGAAACCACCTGGCCTTCCGCGGACTCTTCGCACGCTTTGGCGATAGACGCATCGTCAAGACCGATGATAGCAGACATGCCGCCGGTACCTTCTGGTACCGCTTCCTGCATGAACTTGCCGCGCATCTCGACCAGACGCACTGCATCAGCAAAAGCAATCACGCCCGCACAAACCAGCGCAGAGTATTCGCCCAGGCTGTGACCGGCCATCAGAGAAGGTGCTTTACCGCCCTGCTGCTGCCACAGACGATACAGGGCAACGGAAGCGGTCAGCAGCGCAGGCTGAGTCTGCCAGGTTTTGTTCAGTTCTTCAGCAGGACCCTGTTGGGTCAGCGCCCATAAATCGTAGCCCAGCGCCGCGGAAGCTTCATGAAAAGTTTCTTCAATAACCGGATAGGTTGCTGCCAGTTCAGACAGCATGCCTACCGCTTGTGAACCCTGACCCGGGAACACGAAAGCGAATTGCGTCATGTTTATAATCCTTATACTTAGAAACGAACCAGCGCAGAACCCCAGGTGAACCCGCCACCGAAGGCCTCGAGCAGCACCAGTTGACCGCGTTTAATGCGACCGTCGCGTACCGCTTCATCAAAGGCACACGGCACGGAAGCGGCGGAGGTGTTGCCATGACGGTCAAGAGTGACGACGACATTGTCCATCGACATGCCGAGCTTCTTCGCCGTCGCGCTGATAATACGTAAGTTCGCCTGGTGCGGCACCAGCCAGTCCAGTTCAGAACGGTCGAGGTTATTGGCTGCCAGCGTTTCATCAACGATGTGCGCCAGTTCAGTGACCGCGACTTTAAAGACTTCGTTACCCGCCATCGTCAGATGGATGGAGTTTTCCGGGTTAACGCGATCGGCGTTAGGCAGCGTCAGCAGCTTACCGTAGCTCCCGTCTGCATGCAGATGGGTAGAGATGATGCCAGGTTCTTCGGACGAACCAAGCACCACGGCGCCCGCGCCGTCACCGAAGATAATGATCGTGCCACGATCGGTAGGATCACAGGTACGTGCCAGCGTATCGGCACCGACCACCAGCGCATATTTCACTGCGCCCGTTTTGACGTACAGATCGGCCACGCTCAGCGCGTAGGTGAAACCTGCGCACGCTGCCGCGACGTCGAATGCCGGTGCGCCTTTCACGCCCAGCATTTCCTGAATCTGACAAGCTGCGCTTGGGAAAGCGTGGGTAGCAGAAGTGGTAGCAACCACAATCAGCCCCAGTTCGCTGGCTTCAATGCCCGCCATTTCCAGCGCGCGTTTTGCCGCTTCGTAACCCAGCGTAGACACGTTTTCATCAGGGCCAGCAATACGGCGCTCACGGATACCTGTACGGGTGACAATCCACTCGTCAGACGTATCAACCATTTTTTCCAGATCGGCGTTAGTCCGCACTTGCTCAGGCAGATAGCTGCCGGTACCAATAATCTTCGTATACATGTACGCTCAGTCACTTTTCGCTAATATAGCCGCCCTATTCAACCATCGGGGCGCTGGCACTATCGGTTACCAGCTTCCAGAGTGTCGAATCCTGCGGGGTATACGGATTCCAGGCGAGCGGCAATTCGCTGAGGAACTTGTCGCTGCACCGCCTGCACTGCCTGTTCTATAGCGATCGCAAAGGCTCGCTGATTGGCTGCACCATGACTCTTAATCACCGTGCCGCGCAATCCTAACAGACAGGCGCCATTATACTGGTCGGGGTTGAGGTGACTGAATCGCCTTGTCAGGCTTTTTTGTAACCAACGCTTTAATAAAAGCAGCCACCACGACCGTTTTTTCCCTTCACTCTGTGATTTCAGCAGCGAGAGGAACACTCTGACAACCCCTTCCATCGTCTTTAAGGTGACGTTACCTGTGAAGCCATCGCAAACCAGCACATCGGTTTTTCCCGTCAACAGCTCATTGGCTTCAAGATAGCCGATATAGTTGAGGGAAGAGATTGTTTTTAACACTAATGAGGCATCACGAATACTATCATGACCCTTAATCTCTTCTTCACCGATGTTCAGTAGCGCAACGCGCGGGTTTTCAATGCCCAACACGTCTTCGCCCATGACCGAACCCATGACGGCAAACTGCACCAGCATGTTACTGTCGCAATCCACGTTGGCACCGAGATCCAGCACCACCGTTTTGCCCTTTTGCTGATGCGGCAGAACCGTCACCAGCGCCGGGCGCTCAATCCCCTGAATGGGCTTGATCAATAATTTTGCCAGCCCCATCAGCGCACCGGTGTTCCCGGCGCTGACGCAGGCTTCAGCCCGCCCTTCTTTCACCATCTCAAGCGCCACGCGCATTGAACTACCGCGGCTATGGCGGATAGCATGCGAGGGCCGCTCATTACTGGCAATAACCGACTGGGCAGGGATAATCTGCAAACGTGAACGTTGTTCAAAGTCAGCTTTGGCAAGTAATGGCGTAATGTCGTCGGGATTACCGACTAAAAGAAGTGAGAGTTGCGGATTAGAACTCAGTGCCTGCAATGCTGCAGGCACTGTCACGGAAGGACCAAAATCGCCCCCCATGACATCTAACGCCAGGGTTAGACGTGTCAAAGTATCGTCGCCGCTTGGTTTGGGTTTCCCCGCGTTAACGGGGAAATTCCTCACTAAGCTTCATCACGCTTTCGCGTGATTACTTAGCGATTACCTTACGGCCACGGTAGAAACCGTCGGCAGTGATGTGGTGACGCAGGTGTTGTTCACCAGAAGTTTTGTCTACAGACAGGCTGGTGACTGCGGTCAGAGCGTCATGGGAACGACGCATGCCACGTTTGGAACGGGTTGGTTTATTCTGTTGTACGGCCATGGACCTTACTCCTCAATTACTTTTGCTTTAAGCTGGCTAATACGGCAAATGGGTTTGGCTTCTGTGCCTCTTCAGGCAATTCACCAAAGACCATGTCCGCCTCGGACACTTCACAGTGTTCAGAATCATGCACCGGAACTACCGGCAAGGCGAGGATGATTTCATCTTCAACCAACGCCAGCAGATCGATTTCACCGAATTCGTTAACCTCAATCGGCTCATACGCTTCCGGGAGTGCCTCAACCTGATCATCATTTTTGACCGGGCTGAAACAATACTTTGTGTAGACATGATGAGTAAACGGTTTCCCGCAACGCTGACATTCTAACGATACCGTCACCTTCACATCACCGGTCAGAACCGCGAGGCGTTGGTTATCGATATCGAAGGACATTTCACATTCTACATCACTGTCCACACTGACTACGGACGCGGCGACGCGCTCCGCCTGATCGGGGGTATAGATACCCTGGTAATCAAGGCGTTTTTGAGCCGTACGAACCGGATCGAGAGTCAGGGGTAATTTTACCTTTTGCATAGGGCGCGCATATTAACTTTGTAACGTCATAGAGTCAAAGAAAAAGGCAGCCTCAGGTTGCCTTTTGCCAATAATTCGCACACATTGCGGCCTATAGTTTAAAATGTCGGAATCTAATTCGCTACCGTCTATTTAAAAAATTATGCCTGAATTGATTCTTGCTTCGACATCCCCCTATCGCAAACAGCTGCTCGAGAAACTCGGCCTACCCTTCGAGTGCGCCGCGCCCGAGGTTGATGAACTGCCGCTACCGGGCGAAACCCCACGCAGCCTGGTCCTGCGACTGGCGCAGGCCAAAGCCCAGGCGCTGGCCGTGCGTTTCCCTAACCATCTGATTATTGGCTCTGACCAGGTCTGTTTGCTCGATGGAGAAATCACCGGTAAACCACACACCGAAGAGAATGCTCGCCTGCAATTAAAAAAGGCCAGTGGCAATGTGGTGACGTTTTATACCGGGCTGGCGCTGTACAATTCGGCTAATGGTCAGTTACAAACGGAATGTGAGCCGTTCGACGTCCATTTTCGCCATTTAAGTGAGCAAGAAATCAACGCCTATATCCGTAAAGAAAACCCGCTCAACTGCGCTGGAAGCTTTAAAAGCGAGGGGTTAGGGATCGCATTATTTGACCGCCTTGAAGGACGCGATCCGAACACGCTGATTGGTTTACCGCTGATTGCACTCTGCAAAATGTTGCGCCGGGAGAGCTTTAACCCACTGGCAGATTAGTGCATTCCCGGCGTCGCTGCGCTCGGCCGAGCTACATTCGGGATAGGTAGCCCGGCCGAGCGCAGCGACGCCGGGAAATCCCCCCACGATCACAGTTTATTTTCTCACCACCATTACAATCCATACCCCACATTGAAACATTGTTTTAATTTAAGGAGAGAGGATGCGTGGCACACCTAAACTGTTATTTATGCTGGCAATGCTGACCGCAGCGCAGGCCAATGCCGTTGATGACTGGCAGCAACAGGGCATTGTCGAGGGGAATCTTCCCGCCAGCTGGCAACAGATGAAAAGCCAGATGCAGTACCCGGATTCGTGGCTTTCTGGACACAAATCCGATTTTAAAACATGGCAACAGCATGCCCGTCAGTTATTTCGTCAGTCGCTTCTCACTCCTGACGCGACCAAACCCTTCGACGCACAAAACATCGCCCGCGAAGACCGGGGCAGCTACACCGCCGAGAAGCTGGCTTTAAACATTACCGACGATAACCGTATCGCCGCGCTGATGCTGACACCAAAATCCCCCGGCCCTCATCCGGCAATCGTCCTGCTCCACGATCACGGTTCGAAATTTGATATCGGTAAAGAGAAGCTAATCCGTCCATGGGGTAACGCCGAACAGCTTGCCAGCGCCCAGGCCTGGGCCGATAAGTTCTTCACCGGCCGTTTTATCGGCGATGAACTGGCAAAGCGTGGCTACGTGGTTATCGCCATCGATAGTCCCGGCTGGGGCGACCGCGGGCCGATGGTGTACGAGCAGCAGCAGGCACTGGCCAGCAACTACTTTAATCTGGGACGTTCTCTGGCGGGGGAAATGGCCTATGAAGATATGCGCACCGTAGACTTCCTCGCCTCACTTAAAGGGGTCGATAGCCAGCGTATCGGCGTGCTCGGCTTCTCAATGGGCGGGTATCGCGCCTGGCAGCTCGCGGCGCTGTCCGATAAGGTCGCCGCCACGGCGGTAATCTCCTGGTTCGGTACCTATAACGGCCTGATGATCCCGGGCAACAACGTGCTGCGCGGCCAGTCGGCCTTTTATATGCTGCATCCGGGCATGGCAGCCAAAATGGATATTCCGGATATCGCCAGCATTGCCGCACCGAAACCAATGCTGATTTTTAGCGGTGGACAGGACAAGCTATTCCCGGCCAGCGCGGTCAACGACGCCTTTGCCAAAGTGCACCGTGTCTGGTCTTCACAACATGCCGACGACAAGCTGGTGACCAAAACCTGGCCAGCGCTCGGCCACGTCTTTTACCAGCAACAGCAGGAGGAAGTGTTCCCGTGGCTGGATAAATGGCTGAAATGAGGGGGAATAAGAGGGTCTGGTAGGCCGGATAAGGCGTGTACGCCGCCATCCGGCAACCTATGCGCATCTGCCGGATAGCGCTTCGCTTATCCGGCCTACGGCTTACTGCTGTTTGCTTTGATTACGCAGCACCTGCAGGCAGCGCTTGAGCTGGTCATCCAGCGGCGCTTCAATGCGCAGTACTTCACCGGTACCCGGGTGAGTAAACTTCAGCGCAGCGGCGTGCAGGAACAGACGGTTCAGTCCGGTGCCCGCCAGCTGTTTATCAAACTCGCGATCGCCGTAGCGGTCATCAAAGGCAATCGGGTGACCGGCATGCAGCGTATGCACGCGGATCTGGTGCGTGCGCCCGGTCACCGGGCTACAGCGCACCAGCGTGGCGTGGGTATAGCGCTCTTCCACCTTGAAGCGGGTTTCCGACGGCTTCCCTTCCTGGCTCACACGCACAATACGCTCGCCGCTTTGCAGAATGTTTTTCAGCAACGGTGCCTGTACCACTTTAACGTGGGACTGCCACTGCCCGCGAACCAGCGCCAGGTAATCTTTTTGCATCCCTTTCTCACGCAGCTGTTCGTGCAGCGAACGCAGCGCAGAGCGCTTTTTCGCCACCAGCAGGACACCTGAGGTATCGCGGTCCAGGCGGTGCACCAGTTCAAGGAAACGCGCTTCCGGGCGCAGGGCACGCAGCCCTTCAATGACGCCAAAGCTTAGGCCGCTACCACCATGCACGGCGGTGCCAGACGGCTTGTTCAGCACGAGGATGTGATCGTCTTCATAGAGGATCACATCGCTCAGCGCTGCCACTTTTTGCAGATGCGGCGACACCGCCTCTTCTTCGCGCTCAGCGACGCGTACCGGCGGGATTCGAACTTCATCGCCGGCTTCCAGTTTGTATTCTGGCTTGATGCGTTTTTTGTTTACCCGCACTTCCCCTTTACGCAGGATGCGGTAAATCATACTCTTCGGCACGCCCTTCAGCTGGGTGCGCAAAAAGTTGTCAATTCGTTGCCCGGCTTCATCAGCGCTAATGGCAATCATTTTTACGGTCGGAGTCTCAGTTTTCATGGTGCGCGATTCTAAATATCCCGGCTCAATAGCGCCACTCATTTTTCTATGCTTATATTTATCATTATCCGTTTCTCAGGCTGCTTCACCCTATGAGCTGTTTGTTATTAGAACAATCTCATCGGACTGGTGAAAAAACTGTGAGTAACCGGGTGATAAAAGGTGAAAGTCATCTTGCTATAACCAGGTTAGCAAGGAATAATGAATCTGTTTTCCGTGTTGAACCTGGAATAACAAGGATATTTACGGAATGACCAGTTTTGTCCGTCCGATCATCCACGCAGCAATGGCGTAAGACGTATTGATCGTTCAGACAGTTAGCGGGCTGCGAGTTGCAGTCCTTACCGGTACATATACTGTATGAATTTTAGATGATAGACAGAAAACGCAACGGGAAACATCCGTGCAGACCTCTAGCTTCTGAAAGATGACGAGTATAAATGGAATCTTCTCTGGAGAGTTATCCCAGGCTGTTCCCCAAATAATTGCGCTGTGTTTCCGCTTGAAACACAGGCTACCGACACTCTGCGCCTCTTAAACGAGCGACAACCGTGAGGTTGGCGACGTGAATAGTCACGAGGCCATCGGTTTACCCCGGAAAGGCAACACTCTGCTCGCAGCTTAGTCGTCAATGTAAGAATAATGAGTAAGTTACGATGAAAAGAATGTTAATCAACGCAACTCAGCAGGAAGAGTTGCGTGTCGCCCTTGTTGATGGGCAGCGTCTGTACGATCTGGATATTGAAAGCCCAGGACACGAACAGAAAAAAGCGAACATCTACAAAGGCAAAATTACCCGTATTGAACCCAGTCTCGAAGCCGCGTTTGTTGATTACGGCGCCGAGCGTCATGGTTTCCTCCCCCTCAAAGAAATCGCTCGCGAATACTTCCCTGCTAATTACAACGCCCATGGTCGTCCGAACATCAAAGACGTCCTGCGCGAAGGTCAGGAAGTTATCGTTCAGATTGATAAAGAGGAGCGCGGCAATAAAGGCGCTGCGCTGACCACCTTTATCAGCCTCGCGGGCAGCTACCTGGTGCTGATGCCGAATAACCCACGTGCTGGCGGTATCTCCCGTCGCATCGAAGGTGACGATCGCACCGAACTGAAAGAAGCGCTGGCAAGCCTTGAGCTGCCAGACGGCATGGGCTTAATCGTACGTACCGCGGGCGTGGGTAAATCCGCCGAAGCGCTGCAGTGGGATTTAAGCTTCCGTCTGAAGCACTGGGAAGCTATCCAGAAAGCCGCTGACAGCCGCCCTGCTCCGTTCCTGATTCACCAGGAAAGCAACGTGATTGTTCGCGCCTTCCGCGACTATCTGCGCCAGGACATCGGCGAAATCCTGATCGATAACCCGAAAGTGATGGAGATGGCGCGTCAGCACATTTCTGCGCTGGGTCGTCCGGATTTCAGCAGCAAAATTAAACTGTACACCGGTGAAATCCCGCTGTTCAGCCACTACCAGATTGAATCGCAGATTGAATCCGCTTTCCAGCGTGAAGTCCGTCTGCCGTCAGGTGGTTCTATCGTTATCGATAGCACCGAAGCCCTGACCGCTATCGATATCAACTCCGCACGTGCAACCCGCGGCGGCGACATCGAAGAAACCGCATTCAACACCAACCTGGAAGCGGCCGATGAAATCGCCCGTCAGCTCCGCCTGCGTGACCTTGGCGGCCTGATCGTTATCGACTTTATCGACATGACCCCGGTACGCCACCAGCGCGCGGTAGAAAACCGTCTGCGTGAAGCGGTGCGTCAGGACCGTGCGCGTATCCAGATCAGCCACATTTCTCGCTTCGGCCTGCTGGAGATGTCCCGTCAGCGTCTGAGCCCTTCTCTGGGTGAGTCCAGCCACCACGTCTGCCCACGCTGCTCCGGCACCGGTACCGTGCGTGACAACGAATCGCTGTCGCTCTCTATCCTGCGTCTGATTGAAGAAGAAGCGCTGAAAGAGAACACCAAAGAAGTTCATGCGATTGTCCCAGTGCCAATTGCCTCTTACCTGCTGAACGAAAAGCGCGCCGCTATCAGCGCCATCGAATCCCGTCAGGGCGATGTTCGCTGCATTATCGTGCCAAACGATCAGATGGAAACCCCGCATTACTCCGTACTGCGCGTGCGTAAAGGTGAAGAGACTACCACCCTGAGCTACCTGCTGCCGAAGCTGCATGAAGAAGCCATGGCGCTGCCGGTAGAAGAAGAGTTCGTTGAGCGTAAGCTGCCTGAGCAGCCTGCGCTGGCAACCTTCGTGATGCCTGAAGTGCCAGAGCCAACGGCAGTCAAAGCCACTGTTGCCGCTGCAGCACCACAGGCGAAAGCGACCGCTGCTGCTGCACCTGCTGCACCGGGCCTGATCTCCCGTTTCTTCGGCGCGCTGAAAAACCTGTTTGCCGGTACCCCGGAAACGCCGGTTGAAGCTCAGCCTGAGAAGCAGGAAGCCAAGCCTGAACGTCAGCAGGAACGCCGCAAACCGCGTCAGAACAACCGTCGCGACCGTAATGACCGCGGTGACCGTAACGACCGCCGAGGCGAGCGTAATGAACGTAATGAACGTAACGACCGTGGTGAAAACGCTGAAGGCCGTGAACCGCGTGAGAGCCGTGAAGGCCGCGAGGACAACCGCCGCAACCGTCGTGAGAAGCCACAGCAGACCGGTGAAGCACGTGAAAACCGTCAGGTCGCTGCCGTAGACGACAGCGAGAAAGCGAAATCCCGCGATGAACAGCAGCAGTCCCGCCGCGAACGTAACCGCCGCCGCAGCGACGAAAAACGTCAGCAGCCGCAGGAAGCGAAGCCGCAGATCCGCGAAGAGCAGCCGGTTATTGCCGAGGAAGCCGCAGCGGAAGAGCGCGTTCAGAACATGCCGCGTCGCAAGCCGCGTCAGCTGTCGCAGAAAGTGCGTATCGAAACCCCTGAGCAGACCGCAGCACGTGAACTGATTGCTGATGAACCACAGCAGGAAGAAGCACCGCGTACCGCTCTGGCGAAAGTTGACCTGCCAGCCGTCGTTGATGTTCCGGCACAAGCCGAGCAGGACGATAGCGCAGAAGGTCGTGATAACAACGGTATGCCACGTCGCTCCCGTCGTTCTCCACGTCACCTGCGCGTCAGCGGCCAGCGTCGCCGTCGCTACCGTGATGAGCGTTACCCGACCCAATCACCAATGCCGCTGACCGTCGCCTGTGCGTCGCCAGAACTGGCATCCGGTAAAGTGTGGATCCGTTACCCGGTTGCACAGGTTCAGGATCAGGCTATCGTTGATGCACCGGTTGAGCAGGAAGAGATTGCACAGCCAATCGTGGCAGAAACCATTGAGCAAGCCGTAGCGCCTATCGCTGCCGCTGAGCCAGTTGCACCAGTAGCTGTTGAAGCGCCGGTACAGCCTGCGGCAGTGGTGGAGCCAGAAGCCGTCGTTGAACCTGTTGTGGTCGTTGCTGAAGCAGCAGCGCCAGCGCAGGAAGAAGCGCCTGCTCCGGTCGTTGCAGAAGCGGTAGCTGAAGAGCCAGTTGTTGTTGAAGAAGCGCCGGTACAGCCGGTTGCCGAAGCCGCAGCGCCGGTTGAAGAAGCCAACGTGGAAGCCGAACCGGCTGCCGCAGAGCCAGTGGTTGAAGCTCCGGTAGCGGTAACGCCTGAAGTGGAAGCGCCAGTTGTCGCGCCGGCTCCAGTCGTTGAAGCACCAGTGGTTGCTCCGGCACCGGTAGTCGACACGCCCGTTGTCGCCGAGCCAGCACCTGCTGCCGCTCATCACGCCACGGCACCAATGACGCGTGCACCAGCACCAACCTACGTGCCTGAAGCACCGCGTCACAGCGATTGGGTTCGCCCTGCCTTTGACTTCGACGGTAAAGGTTCCGCCGGTGGTCACAGCGCAACCCATAGCGCGACTTCGGGTCCAACCCGCCCGCAGCCAGTTGAATAACCCTCTGCGCGTGAAATAAAAAATCGGCCCCGGTGGCCGATTTTTTTTACCCTTTTTTTGGCTGCTGCATGCCGGCAATTTGCGGCATCACTTCCCGCATCAGGTCGAGAAACTTGCGCAATCGCGTCGGGTAGTACAGCGCCCACGGGTATACCAGGTGGACCGGCAGCGGTGCTGCCTGCCACTGCGGCAATAGCTCAATCAGTTCCCCACTCGCCAGCTCCGCCTCCACCGTCCAGCTTGAGACAATCGCCACGCCAACGTGTGCCAGCGCGGCATTTTTCGCTACGTACAGGCTATCCGTGCTGAGCCGCGCCGCCACCGCCACGTTCACCGTCTGGTGACTCTCGGTATGGCGTAGCGTGACCTCATGCTGGTAGAAGGTGCTGATGGCAATCCACGGCAGCGCAGAGAGCAATTCAGGGCTTTCCACCGCCGGATAACGCGCAAGCAGTTCGGGCGAGGCGACGATACAGCGCGGCACTTCCGCCAGCAGCACGGATACCGTTGCCGGGTCAACGTCGGCCCCCACGCGGATCGCACAGTCGATATTATCGCTGATAAAATCCACCGCTTTGTCATGCAGCATCCACTCCACCGACAGCTGCGGATAACGCGCCAAAAAGCCCACCAGCGGCGTCAGCAACTGCTGTTGACCAAACGCATGTGGCGCACGTACCCGCAGCGTACCGACCGGCTGGTCATCAGAAAACTGTAAGGCATCTTCCAGCGCCAGCCAGGACTCCACCACCTGCCGGGCATGCTGATAGCAGCGTTCGCCGTCGTCCGTCAGCTTCATGGCATGCGTAGAGCGCTGCAGCAGCTTCGCACCCAGCATCTCCTCCAGCGATTGCAGGCGACGGCTGACGGTGGCCTGGGTGGTCTGTAGCTGTCGGGCAGCAGCGGAGAGCGAACCGGACTCCACAATGCGAATAAAAGTCCGCATCAGCTCCACGCGATCTATACGCTCATTTCTTTTCATTATCGATTTGCCTATACGTCAAACGTATAACTGTTTTACCACCTCGCCGACTACCGCTCTACCCCTAAGACGCGGAAAATACGCCTCATACACAGTTGAGGACAACAACATCATGAACAATCACACCGCACCATCGCAGGCCAGTAGCCTGCTGATATTCATCCTGGCACTGGGCGCAGGGTTTAGCGTCGCCGCCATTTATTACGCCCAGCCGCTGCTGCCACTGATGGGCGCAACGTTAAACCTAAGCGTGGAAGGTATGGGGCTAATTCCTACGCTGACGCAGGCTGGCTACGCACTGGGGATCCTGTTTTTGCTGCCGCTCGGTGACCGCTACGACCGCCGGACGCTCATTCTGCTAAAAAGCCTATCGCTAGCGGTACTGTTGCTGGTTTATAGCCTGACCCAGCAATTCCACTCGCTGCTGGCGGTGAGCCTGCTTATCGGGATGGCTGCCACCATGGCGCAGGATATTGTCCCGGCGGCGGCGATCCTCGCACCGCAGGGCAAGCAGGGTAAAATGGTGGGTACGGTGATGACCGGTCTGCTGCTGGGTATCCTGCTGTCACGTACCGTGAGCGGCGTGGTGGGTGAACTGTTCGGCTGGCGCGTGATGTATCAGGCTGCCGCCATCAGCATCGCGCTGATTGGTGCCCTGCTGTGGCGTGTGCTGCCTACCTTTACCGCACACTCAGAGCTGCACTATCCGGCGCTGATGGCTTCGATGGCGCACTTGTGGCGTCGCTACCCGACGCTGCGTCGTGCCGCCATGGCGCAGGGTTTTCTCTCTATCGCCTTTAGCGCCTTCTGGTCTACTCTTGCCGTGATGCTGGCCGAGCACTACCACATGGGCAGCGCCGTTGCCGGTGGGTTTGGTATCGCCGGTGCCGCCGGGGCATTAGCCGCACCGCTGGCAGGAGGTCTGGCAGATAAAGTCGGTGCCGAGAAGGTCACTCAGCTCGGCGCGCTGCTGGTCAGCGTTTCATTCGCCCTGATGCTGCTGCTCCCTGTTCTGCCGCCGATGGCGCAGCTGGCGCTGATTGCCATCTCCGCCGTGGGCTTCGACCTGGGCCTGCAGTCAAGCCTGGTCGCGCATCAGAACCTGGTCTATAGCCTTGAGCCGCAGGCTCGTGGCCGCCTGAACGCGCTGCTGTTCACCGGGGTATTTATCGGGATGTCTGTCGGTTCGGTATTAGGTACGCAGGTTTATGCGATGGCCGGTTGGGAAGGTGTCGTTGTGCTGGCAACGGTGGCGGGTCTGGTGGCGCTGGCCATACGCATCAGCGAAACCTGGCGTCTACGTAACGCCGCGCTGAACGCACAGTAAACGACGAAAAAAAGCCCGCGACGGGGTAGTGACGCGGGCGATAAAACATATCCAGTTTCCAGATATGTCAAAACTTACCTGTTTTATTTATTCAGTTGGAACAGCGACATTCCCTGCATATCCGTAAAGGCTTTGTACGCTGCCTGTAGTGCGGTTTGCTGCATGGTGTAATTCGAAATCGTTTCGTTCCAGTCTACGTCGACCAGGTTACTCATCTGCTGGGTTTGCGCCAGCGCACGGTCATCGCCCAGCGAATCGAGCTTGTCGAGCTCGTTAAGCTGGGTACCCAGCTCGGCGCGAACGGTCAACACGTTGTTCAGCGCACCTTTCATGCTACGGTTCGCTCTGTCAATCGCTTCCGATGACACCTCTTTCAAGGACTCATCATCACCTACCGGCGTTTTCAACGCATCAATCACCTTGTTGAGCGCCACAAAAATATTGCTATCAGCATCCGCGCTCGTACTCGCAGGATCTTTATCAAAGACCAGATTACCGGTATGACCAATAACCATCGTACGTGCAGAATCGACCTGTTGCTCAACGTTCTCAGACCCACCGTTATAGGTACCGTCTGCATCAAATGGCGCCGCATCCGTCTTATAGCCAGCAAAAATGTAGCGACCATTACCGTCAGTGCTGTTGGCCAGGTTGAGAATTTGATCGCGAATACCTTCGAGATCCGTTGCCAGAGATGCGCGGTCATCATCGCTCAGCGTACCGTTTCCGGCATACACGATTTTCTCCTGCGCCGACTGGATAGCCGTGGTGACCTGTGACAGCGTTTTCTCTTCAATCGAGACCCGCTGGGTAGCAAAGGTACGCGCGGTCGCATACTGGCTGTTTTGCGCCTGGGCCTGCGACAGCACAACGGCCTGAGAAGCCGCAACCGGGTCGTCCGATGCGCGGTTAACCCGCTTTCCGGTCGACATCTGTTCACCATATCCCAACCATGCAGACTGGGAGTCGGTAATGCCCCGCATATTCTGCTGATACATCATTAAAGTACTAACGCGCATGATGCTCCCTCTTCTTAGCGAATATTAATTAATGCGTCGAAGATGGTGCTTGCGGTTTGCAGCACCTGCGCATTGGCCAGATAATACTGTTGGTACAGCTGCAGGTTGCCATACTCTTCATCGAGGTTGACCCCGGAGATAGACTGCTGCTGCTGCGTGAGTTCGGTAACGACGCTTGCTTGCGTGGTGCTGCTGCTCTTCAACGTTGCGGTTTTGGTACCGATGCTACTCACCATCGCCGCGTACGCATCATTGAAGCTCTTTGAGCCACCAACGATTTTACTGGTCTGTAGATCCAGCAGTTTTTGCCCATTGCGGTTATCACTTTCGCCGGCGCTATTACCATCGGCATCCGCAATACCCATCGCAATTTGCGACTCGCTGGTGATCTCCACTTTCATATTTACGATGGTGTCTGACACTGGTTTTAAGATAAAGCTATCGCCCGGCGCTGGGCCATTATCTGGGTCAGCCGTCTTGACATCTACCGTTAAGCCATCAAATTTAAGTGAGGTCGGCGTGCTGTCCTTATCCAACGTCACCGTGGTGTTATCAGACAGTCGCGTTACCTGCCAGCCGCCACTGGTGTTGACGATGCGATAATCCGTCGCCTGTACCGCCGAGGCATCGCTTACTTCTGCCTCCAGGGCTGCGCCGCCGGCATTTTTAGCGTTCGGCAGCACCGATGGTGTGCCAAAGCTGAAGAACGCTTCACCGTCCTGACCATTTGCGTCGATGCCACCTTCATGCACCTTGTTAAAGGCATCTGCAAAGGCCAGCGCCATCTGGTTGAGGCTATTCCGCGTCTGATCCAGATCCTGAGAACGGAAGGTCAGCATGCCACCCAGTGAGCCGGTGGTCAGCAGCTTTTCCGGGATCTCGATGTTACCCGCAACGTTGTCCACGTACGCTACGGTCGTGCGCGTTGGATCGGCGCTGCTCGGCACCGCGGCCAGTTGGTTCGACTTGGTACCCGCCACCAGCGTGTAGCCGTTAGACATCGTGATGTTATAGGTGCTGCCGTCCTGGACGCTCACTTCAACACCCACCAGCTTGTTCAGGTTACTCACCAGTTGATCGCGCTGGTCCAGCAGATCGTTTGGCGTAGCCCCTGCCCCCACGCCGGTCAGACGTGCAATTTTATCGTTCAGGCTGGCAATCTGAGAGGTGTAGTTGTTGATCTGCTCAACGGTTGAGGTGATGCCAAGGTTGACCTGTTTGTCCTGGTCACGCAGGTACTGATCGGCCACCTTGAACTGATTCACCACGCCATTGGCCTTGCCGATAACGGTCTGGCGCGCAGCCGGGTCTTCGGCGTTGCTGACCAGCGTCTGCAGGCTACTGAAAAAATCCTGCAGGGTCGTCGAGATATTGTTCGTCGAACTGGCAAACATCGTATCGATCTTCGATACCTGCTCGTACTGCGTTGCCAGGCCGCTGCTCTGATTCTGTGCCGAACGCAGCTGGTTGGTAATAAACGCGTTGTATTCACGCTGGATGCTGGAGACATTAACGCCATTGCCCACCCAACCGCCCGCGCCCAGCGTGCTGTTGGCAGAAGCCAGCACCGTCGTCTGACGGGTGTATCCGGCTACGTTATAGCTGGAGATGTTGTTACTGGTGGTATTCAGCGCCGACTGCGCGGCGCTAAGCCCGCTCATCGCGCTGTTAATTAAACTGGACATGAACGCTCCTTCTTAAGACCATGGTATTACTTATCGGATGGCGGACGGCAAACTTGAGGCTCATCAGAACAGATTTTCGATGTCGTTACGGTAGGTATTGCTGACCTTGTCGCTCATCGCTTTTAGCTGTTGAATCATGCTGGTTAATTTGCGCGCATACTGAGGATCGGTCGCGTAGCCCGCATTCTGTAACGCCTGTGCGCCCTGTTCCGCCGTTGATGCAGACGTGACCGCCGCATAGCGCGGGTTGCGGGTCAGCAGGCTCACATAGTCCGACAGCGCTTCCAGATACGAGCTGTAGACGCGGAATTTGGCCTTCACCTTCTTCGCTTCGCCGTTTTCAAATTCAGTGGTGGTGATTTCCGTCACCTTGCCCTTCCAGTCACCGGACGCCTTCACCCCGAACAGGTTAAAGCTCGGCTCGCCGTTTTCCCGACGAATCTGCCGCTGCCCCCAGCCGGACTCCAGCGCGGCCTGCGCCAGAATCAGGTGGTGAGGAATGCCGCTCTGTTCGCTCGCCAGCCGCGCCGGAAGCGACAGCTGGGCGAGGAAGTCTTTGCTGTCGCCGGAGAGCGGCGTATCGCTGCTGTCCGGTGCCTTCGGCAGCGCCTTACGCACCATCTGCGTCAGCGCGGTGTTCTGGTAGCTGATGACCGTCTGCATATCGAACTTCATCGGTACCAGGCCGACGTTGTCGGTCGGTTCCTGCTGCTGCGTCGACAGCTGTTTGACCATCTCTTCCGCCAGCCCCAGACCTTTTCCGGCGGTCATCTGCTGGGCGATTTGCTGGTCATACATACTGGTGTAGAGCCGCGTCTGATCGCTGCTGAAAAGACCGTCTTTCGGCAACGTTTCACGCATGCTTTTCAGCATCATCTGCACGAACATCCCTTCCACCTGACGCGCCACCGGCCGCAGGTTGGCCTGTGGATCCTGCCCGGCCTTGGTTTTCAGGTCGTTCAGCGACTGCGCGTCCCACGCGGCGCTCGCCAGTAATTTGCTGTCGGTCAGCATTAGACAATCTCCACCTTGGCGCGCAGACAGCCTGCGCTTTGCATCGCCTGAATAATCGACATCAGGTCGATTGGCGTTGCCCCCAGCGCGTTCAACGCACGCACCACGTTGTTGAGATTGGCGCTGGCGCGAATGCTCTGCAGCGAACCGCCGCTCTGGCGAAGGTCTATCTGCGTTTGCGGTGTGACCACAGTACGACCGCCAGCAAACGGCGTATCCGGTTGGTTTACCTGCGCGGAGCGGTTAACGGTAACGGACAGGTTACCTTGCGCCACGGCACAGCTATCCAGCGTCACTTCGCGGTTCATCACCACGGAGCCGGTACGGGAGTTGATGATGATCTTCGCATCCTGCGGTGTGGTACCGACTTCCAGGTTCTGGATATCCGCCAGCAGACGCACCTGACCGCTGCCGCCCACCGGCGCACGCACCTGTACGGTACGCGCATCCAGCGCGGTGGCGTTGCCAAGGCTACTGCGACGGTTAATGGTGTCGGCAATCTGCTGCGCCATGGTGAAGTCATCATCATTCAACTGCAGATTGATGGTATTGCTCGCGCCAAACTGCGTTGGCAGTTCACGTTCGATGGTCGCCCCGCCGGTAATGCGCCCGCCGTTCAGCTGGTTTACCTGCACGCTGCTACCACCGGCTGATGCACCCGCACCGCCTACCAGAATATTGCCCTGCGCCAGCGCATACACCTGACTGTCCACGCCTTTCAGCGGGGTCATCAGCAGCGTACCGCCGCGCAGGCTTTTGGCGTTCCCCATTGAGGAGACCACCACGTCGATGTTCTGCCCCTGACGACCAAATGCCGGAAGCTGCGCGGTGACCATCACCGCCGCCACGTTTTTCAGCTGCATATTGGTGCCCGCTGGCACGGTGATCCCTAACTGGGAGAGCATGTTGTTCAGGCTCTGAGTGGTAAACGGCGTTTGCGTCGTCTGGTCACCCGTGCCATCAAGCCCCACCACCAGGCCATAGCCAATCAGCGAGTTTTCCCTCACCCCTTGCACGCTGGTGAGGTCGCGAATGCGTTCGGCGTGCACCAGGCTGGTTACCAGCACCAGCGTCAGGGTTAGCAGAGTTTTAAACATGGTTCACCTCGTTACATCGGCGATAAGTTAAGGAAGAAACGCTGCAGCCAGCCCATATTCTGCGCTTCGTTGATATAGCCGTTGCCGACATATTCGATACGCGCATCCGCCACCTGAGTGGACGGTACGGTGTTGCTGCCGCTAATGGTGCGCGGGTTAACCACCCCGGAGAAGCGGATAAATTCGGTACCCTGGTTGATGGCAATCTGTTTTTCGCCCACCACATGCAGGTTACCGTTGACCAGCACCTGATCGACGGTCACCGTCAGCGTGCCGCTAAAGGTGTTGCTGGCGTTCGCGCCGCCCTTGCCGTTAAAGGTGTTGCCACCGGAGGCATCCACATCGGCGCGCGCATTGCCAAACAGGCCCTGCAGGTAGCGCGGTACGGTGTCGAAGCCGAAATTCGTTTTGCCATCGCGGCTGGCGTTCGCCGACGAGCTTTTGCTCGCGCTGACGTTTTCCTGCAGCACGATAGTCAGCGTATCGCCGATATTGCGCGGACGGCGGTCTTCAAACAGCGGTTGATAGCCGTAGTTAATCGGCTGCGCAGTCTGGAAAATAGAACCATTCACCACCGGAACCGGGCCGGGAATGGGCTGAGCGGTCGTCGCCCCTTCCACCAGCGGCTTGGACGGCACGAGGGCGCACCCTGCCACGCTGAGTGCGACAACGGTTAAAAGCGGATAACGAAACGCTGCGGATTTTTGCATTGCTTTCTTCTTCTGAATCTCAATGTTATCCCGGGAGATCCCGGCGTCGCTCCGCTCGTCCGGGCTACACGCACTGTCGTAGCCCGGACGAGCGGAGCGACGCCGGGGAAATACCGGCTACGCCTTACAGCTGCGTCAGTTTTTGCAGCATCTGGTCGGTCGTCGATACCGCTTTACTGTTGATTTCGTACGCACGCTGCACCTGAATCATGTTGACCAGTTCTTCCGCCACGTTGACGTTAGAGGTTTCGACATAACCCTGATACAGCAGACCCGCACCGTTCAGACCCGGCGTGGTATCGTTTGGCGCCCCGGAGGCCTGGGTTTCGATGTACAGGTTTTCACCAATACTCTCGAGCCCGGTGTCGTTCATAAAGGTCGACAGGTTCAGCTGCCCCACCTGCACCGGGTTCGTCTGCCCCTGCTGGGTCACGCTGACGATACCGTCACGGCCGATGGTGATGCTGATGGCGTTCGCCGGAATGGTGATCGCCGGTTGTACCTGATAGCCGCTGGCGGTCACCAGTTGACCGTTCTGATCAACCTGGAACGAACCGTCACGGGTATAGGCCGAGGAGCCGTCCGGCAGCAGGATCTGGAAGAACCCGTCGCCTTTGATCGCCACGTCTTTACTGTTGTTGGTTTGCGACAGGTTGCCCTGGCTGTGCAAACGTTCGGTCGCCACGGGACGAACCCCGGTACCAATCTGCAGGCCTGATGGCAGCGTCGTTTGTTCGGATGACTGCGCACCCGGCTGGCGAACGGTTTGATAGAGCAAGTCTTCAAACACCGCGCGCTGGCGCTTAAAACCATTGGTACTGACGTTTGCCAGGTTGTTGGCGATAACGTCCATATTGGTTTGCTGCGCGTCGAGACCGGTTTTCGCGATCCATAATGAACTGATCATAGTTTTCCTTAGCTCATTGACAGCAACTGGTTAGCTTTCTGCGTGTTTTCATCCACGCTGCTGATAACCTTCATCTGCATTTCAAAACGGCGCGAACTGGCTATCATGTCTGCCATTGCCGCTACGGGTTTTACGTTGCTGCCTTCCAGCACGCCGGACTGCAGGCGCAGCGTTGGGTCAGCCTGTAATGTTGGCCCACGCGTCGCCACTGCCGACGGCGTGAGGTGGAACAGTCCGTCATCGCCGCGCGCCACTTCCGTTGCCGTGGCCTTCACCACCTTCAGCTTACCGACAGGGGAAACCGTGTTTGGCGGGTCCCCCGGCGTCAGTGCGGAAATAGTGCCGTCCGACGCGATAGTCACCTGCGAACCTTCCGGCACGCTTAACGGCCCGGTCTCACCGATCACCAGGTTGCCCTGAATCGTGAGCTGCCCGGTGGCGCTGACCTGGATATTGCCGTTACGGGTGTAGCCTTCGCTCCCGTCTGCCGACTGCACCGCCAGCCAACCGTCCTGCTGAATCGCCACGTCCAGCGGACGCGCGGTGTAGTCCAGCTGGCCTGGGGTCATGTCCGCACCCGGCGTGGTGGCAGCCACCAGAGTACGCGTCTCAACGGACGGCCCCACGACCGGCACCGCACGCATGGCGATGAGCTGGGCACGAAAGCCCGGCGTTGATGTATTGGCAAGGTTGCTCGCCGTGACCGCCTGCTGCTGCATGGTCTGGCTGGCGGCACCCATTGCCGTATATATCGCGTGATCCATGAGGTCACCCTATTAGACGATTAACGCAGGTTAACCAGCGTGTTGAGGATCTGATCCTGGGTTTTGATGGTCTGGGCGTTCGACTGATAGTTACGCTGCGCCACGATCATATTCACCAGCTCTTTACTCAGGTCGACGTTGGAAGCCTCGAGCGCACCGTTGGTCAGCGAGCCAAAGTTACCGGTCCCCGCCGTGCCCAGCAGCGCCACGCCAGACGACCGGGTTGCGGACCAGACGTTATCGCCTTCGGACTGCAGACCGCCGGTGTTGGAGAAGTTGGCGAGTACAATCTGGCCCAGCAGTTGGCTTTGACGGTTGGAGTAGTTCCCCACCACCGAGCCGTCATCATTGACCTGATAGCTCACCAGGCTGCCCGGCGCATAGCCGTTCTGATTGGTCGCCACCACGTCGCTGGAGCCGGTGTTCTGCTGCATAGAGTTGAGGAAGCTGAGGTTGAAAGTCCCTGTCGTCGAACCATTCAAAGAGGCTACGCCAATGTCGATTGACGGGGTGGCGTTGGCGTTACCGACAATTAATTGGCCTTTAGTACTGCTATTGTTATCCGTATCGATAACGTAATTCGAGACTGATTCCAGCGTACCGTTGGTATTAAACAGCATCTGTGCCGATTTAACCGGATCGCCGGCGGTCCCTGTCACGCTGGTGTCCTGTGTGTAGACATCCCACTTATTCGCGTCGACCTTCACGTAATAGACGTTCAGATCGTGGGAGTTACCCAGGCTGTCGTAAACGGTAACGGTGCCCTTTTTATTGAAGGTGTCAGGATCGGCAGGATTGAACGTCGTGCTAATCGTGCTATCCGTCGAGTTCAGGTTCATTTGCATGGTGCCGGTCGTCGACGCTTTTGCCGACATCAGCGTGTTTGGAATCGACAGCGAAACCGGGTTTGCCCCCTGCTGGATGGTCGGCGGCGTGCCGTTTGCCGGGTAGCCCGTCAGGTTCAGCCCCTGAGAGTTGACCAGGTTGCGGTTCTCATCGAGTGAGAACTGACCGTTACGGCTGTAGTAGACCGCGCCGTTGGTGTCGACCAGACGGAAGAAGCCGTTCTGGCTAATCGCCACGTCAAGCGCGCGACCGGTACTGGTGGTGGTGCCGTCGGTAAAGTCCTGGGTGATCCCCGCGACTTTAACGCCCAGCCCGACTTTGGAACCCGCGAACATATCCGCAAACGACGCCGACCCGGATTTAAACCCGTAGGTGGCGGAGTTGGCGATGTTGTTGCCGATAACATCGAGGTTGGTGGCAGCCGCGTTTAAACCGCTGACCGCTTGTGAAAAGGCCATAACGTCTCTCCTGAAATTGTTAAAGGCTTAGATAATCTGGCGAACCTGGTCCATCGTGGTGGTGCCGTAGGTTCCCAAATCCAGTTTGTTGCCGTCTTTGCCCAAGGTAACGCCTTGTACCAGCGCAAACTGCAGCGGCTGCACGACCAGCTGCGTCGTTCCCTGGCTGGCTGCAAAGCTGATGTTGTAAGCGCCATCCGGTGCCGCCGTGCCATCGTCCAGCTTGCCGTCCCAGGTAAAGGTATGAACGCCTGCGGTCTGGGCGCCCACATTCAATGTGCGGATCACTTTGCCATTGCCATCGGTGATGGTCGCCGTGACCTTATCGGCCGCCTGCGTCAGCTCAATGCCGAATGGCGTGGTATCCACGTTCTCGCTCTCGCTGCCCGCGCTTTTCCCCGCAAGAATGGTACTACCGGGGATCATCACACCGTGGCCGACCAGCGAACTGGCCTGCAACGATTGGCTGCTGTCGATCTGCCCGGAGATGGAACCGAGCGTGGTATTGAGTTTCTCAATGCCGCTCAGGGTGCTGATCTGCGCCAGCTGTGAGGTTAATTCGTTGTTTTGCAGCGGGTTGGTTGGGTCCTGGTTTTTCAACTGAGCCACCAGCAGCGTCAAAAAGCTGCTCTGTAGGTCGGATGAACTGTTAGTCCCGGTACTGCTCAGCGCCGAAGAGGCTGAGCTGCTGCTGGAGGTATCATTAATATTGGATACGACAGACATCGGTTATCTCCCTTATTGCCCAAGCGTCAAGGTTTTCAGCATCATGCTTTTGACGGTGTTGAGTACTTCGACGTTGGCCTGATAGCTGCGCGATGCCGACATGGTGTTCACCATCTCACCAACCACGTCCACGTTAGGCATGCGGACATACCCTTTGGCATCCGCCAGCGGGTTACCCGGCTGATAGACCAGCTTGTCCGGCTCCTGACTTTCCACCACGTCAGCCACCTTTACGCCGCCGGTTGCCGCGCCCATTGGCGCATCCACCTGAAACACCACCTGCTTGGCGCGGTACGGCTGACCGTCCGGCCCGGCGACGCTGTCGGCGTTGGCAAGGTTACTGGCCGCGACGTTGAGGCGTTTGGACTGCGCGGTCAGCGCTGACCCGGCAACGTCGAAGATATTGAGTAATGCCATGGATTAGTTCCCCTGCAGGACACTCATCATGCCCTTGATTTGTCCGCCCAGGACCGTAAGACCGGTCTGGTACTGGAGGCTGTTATCGGCAAACTGCGTGCGCTCCCGGTCCATATCGACGGTGTTGCCATCCATCGCTGGCTGATCGGGAATGCGGTACAGCAGGTCGGCCTCTGGCGTAGAGAGCGTCTGGGCGGGAATATGACGTTCGGAGGTTAGCGTCAGCGATACGCCGCTGCTTTCCGGCCGCCCGCGCGCCATCACTTTTTTGAGTTCACTGGCAAAATCAATATCGCGCGCCTGAAACCCGGGGGTATCCGCATTCGCGATATTGGCCGCCAGAATTTCCTGACGTTCGGCGCGCAGGTTGAGCGCTTCTTGCTGAAAACGTAAGGCGGCGTCGAGTTTGTCGAGCATGTCTCCTCCGCTAATGACAAAGTTTCAGCCGACAGCTTAAATCCCCTTACGCGCGCGTCATCGCCGGAATAAACGCAATATGCGTCGCTATTTATTGCGTTGATGTCGCGACAAGATGGGTAAAATGCATGCATTCTTTACTCACTGGAGCGTTCCATGCGTCAGCTCATTGCCTCTCTCACCGCTGCGGCACTGGTCTTTAGCCCATTGGCTCTGGCAGCCGATCTCCAGGCACAGCTCACCGATTTTTTCACTCAGCGCCTGACCGGCTTTAGCAATGAGGTCAGCGTGACGCTGCGCAACACGCAAAACCTTCAGCTCGCCTGCGACGAACCCGCACTCAGTACACCGGGCAATTCGCGGCTGTGGGGAAATCTGACGGTGGTGGCGCAGTGCGGGAATGCGAAACAGTATTTACAGGTCAACGTGCAAGCTATTGGCGACTATGTGGTTGCCGCCGCCCCTATCGTGCGCGGTACCCCCATTGCGGCGCAAAACGTCACGCTAAAGCGCGGCCGACTCGATCAATTGCCGCCGCGAACCATGCTCAACCTCTCGCAGGCACAGGATGCCGTCAGCCTACGTGATGTCGCCATTGGCCAGCCGCTACAGCTGTCGATGGTGCGCCAGTCGTGGCGCGTCAAGGCTGGACAGAAGGTGATGGTGATTGCCCAGGGTGAAGGTTTTAGTATCAACGGTGAGGGCCAGGCATTGAACAACGCCGCCGTCACGCAGAACGCACGGGTGCGCATGCCGTCAGGTCAGGTTGTGAGCGGTCAGGTCGATACTGATGGGAATATTCTGATTAATCTATAAACGTTATAAAGAATATGTGTCGCTTGCCGATAGATAATTAACATTTAAGAGAGTCGGCGCCTGCGCCATACAAGAGCCTCAATGAGGAAAGAACCATGAGCATTGATCGTACATCTTCTCTGAAAGCGGTGACCAGCGTCCAGCAACGCGAAACCCCTGAGACCAGCGCCCCGAAAGTGCGTGCGGAAAAAACGGCGACGGCGACCAGCGCCAGCGTCACGTTAAGCAACGCCCAGACGGCGTTAACCCGCTCCTCTGCCGGCGATATTAACATGGCGCGCGTTGAAGAGTTGAAAACGGCCATCCGCAACGGCGAGTTAAAAATGGACACCGGCAAAATCGCCGACGCGCTCATTCAGGACACACAAGATTATCTGCAGAGTAAATAAGAGATGAGCGGTTTGTCAGCCATACTGGACCAAATGACCAGCATCCTGAACTCGCTGAAAGCGGTGATGGATGCTGAACAACTGCAGCTCTCCGCAGGCAGCGTAAATGGCCTGCAGCTTGCCAGCATCACCGAAGAGAAAAGCTCTTTGCTGGCAACGTTAGACTATCTGGAGAAGCAGCGCCGCGTCGAGCAAGACGCCCAGCGGGAAATACGCGAAGAATATAGCGACCGCTGGCAGGTCATTACCGAGACCACGCAACAGCTGCATCGGCTTAATCAGCATAACGGCTGGCTGCTGGAAGGACAGATCCTGCGCAATCAGCAGGCGATTGACGTGCTTAAGCCTTTCCAGGAAACCGGGCTTTACGGCAAGGATGGTCAGGCAGCGGGTGCCCCGGTGGTACGCAGCGCGAAGAAATATTCCGTCTGAATTGCGGCGGGGCCACAGAATGTGCCCCGCGCAGTGCCTTTCTCTTACGCCGTACGGCGTGCAAACTCTTTAATCTTAAAGCCCAGAATCGCCAGAGAGGCGAAATAGACCGCGATCCCGGCAACCACAACGCCAACCAGGCGCAGCAGACGGTAAGGCATCGTCCCTTGTGACCATTCTGGCATGACATGCATCAAGCCAACCAAAGCCGCCGACATCACCAGAACTGAAATAATCAGACGGGCTAAGAAGGGCATCCAGCCCGGCTGTGGCGTAAAGATTTTTTGCTTACGCAACTGCCAGTAGAGCAGCGCAGCATTCAGACAGGCTGCCAGACCGATCGACAGCGACAGCCCCGCGTGCTTCAACGGGCCGATAAACGCCAGGTTCATCACCTGAGTCATAATCAACGTCACTATCGCGATTTTGACCGGTGTTTTAATGTCCTGACGGGAATAAAAGCCCGGCGCCAACACTTTAACGATAATCAGCCCCATCAAGCCCACGGAGTAGGCCACCAGCGCACGCTGGGTCATCGCGGCATCAAAGGCGGTGAATTTACCGTACTGGAACAGCGCGACCGTCAGCGGTTTCGCCAAAATACCCAGCGCAACGGCGCTCGGTAGCGCCAGCAGGAAGCACAGACGCAGACCCCAGTCCATCAGGCGGCAGTATTCATCATGGTTGCCACTAGCAAAGCTTTTCGACAACGATGGCAGTAGGATAGTCCCCAGTGCCACGCCCAGCACGCCAGACGGGAACTCCATCAAACGGTCTGCGTAGTACATCCAGGAGACGGAGCCTGATGCCAGGAAAGAGGCGAAAATGGTGTTGATGATAAGCGAAATCTGGCTTACGGAAACGCCAAGGATCGCTGGACCCATCTGTTTCACCACGCGCACCGCACCAGCATCTTTAAAATTAATGCGCGGCAGCACCAGCATACCGATTTTTTTCAGGTGCGGCAGCTGATAGGCCAACTGCAGCACGCCGCCAACAGTTACCGCCCATGCCAACGCCAGAACCGGCGGGTGAAAGTGTGGCGCAGCGAACAGCGCAAAGCCAATCATGCTGACGTTAAGGAACGTCGGCGCAAACGCTGGTACCGAGAAACGGTTCCAGGTGTTGAGGATCGCCCCGACCAACGAAGCCAGCGAAATCAGCAGAATATAAGGGAAGGTAATGCGCAGCAGCTGGGTAGTCAGCGCAAATTTATCCGCCGTATCAGCAAAGCCCGGCGCAGTGATGGTGATCACCCACGGTGCCGCCAGCATCCCCAACACCGTCACCAGCGCCAACGCCAGCGTCAGCAACCCCGAGACGTAAGAGACAAACACCCGCGTCGCGTCTTCGCCCTGCTTGCTTTTGTATTCAGCCAGAATCGGTACGAACGCCTGCGAGAAAGCGCCTTCGGCAAAGATACGGCGCAGCAGGTTTGGCAGTTTAAAGGCCACAAAAAAGGCATCGGTCGCCATTCCGGCGCCAAATACCCTCGCCACGATCGCGTCACGCGCAAATCCCAGTACGCGCGAAAACATAGTCATCGAGCTGACGGCAGCCAGCGATTTTAATAGATTCATTAACTTGTGATTCCACAACCCGGATCAAAGCGCTCGATGGATGAGCGCTAAAAAAGTGGCGTTAGTCTACCGGGTTCGGGATGAATTGCTACTGCCAGATGTTACAGCAGATTAGTGGTGGATGGCTCAGGGGAGTGGTAGGCAGTGCCATCTACTCGCGGATCGCCTCACGCCACAATCCTTCCACCATTCGCTGCGCCGCTAACGCCTGCTCCCCTGCCGTCTCCGGAACCGTCTGATTTTGCACGCACTGAATAAAATGATGCGCACAACCGGTAAAACCGCGCTGCTCAAGGGTCGTCTGCCAGCCAGGAATCGGTCGGGTCACGATGCCAGACCCACGTTCTTCGCGCCACTCGCGCATATCCGACACTTCAAACAGCCCGCCATCGGCTACCGCCTGCACCCACTCGCGCTGGCTGCCCGCCCGACGATGCATGCTGGTGGTGATTTGCAGCCCCGGCTGGCTGAAGTGATGCTCAGCGTAGAACATATGCCCTTCGTCAGTCGTTTGCAGTACCCCATCGCGGAGCGTCGCCTTACCATCCGCCAGCCACAGCGCGGTATCGACCACGTGCAGATAATCATCGAGCAGCGTAAAGCGCAGGTCGTGAGGGCCAACGCTGTCGGCACGGTGTTTATCCATTCGTAATGACGACATCTCTCCGGCGCGTTTTTTCAGCTCGCGGTAAAGCGGCGCAAAGCGGCGGTTGAAGCCGACCATCAGCGTCAGGTTTTTCCGCGCCGCCAGTGCCACCAGTCGCTCTGCGTCGTCGAGCTTGTCGGCAAGCGGTTTATCCACGCAGACGTGGACACCAGCGTTCAACAACTCGCTCACTACCGCATAGTGCGATGCCGTCGAACTGTGCACAAAGACCGCATCGCACTGGGCGGCTAATGCGGTCAGTGAGTCGGCATAAGGCAGGCGATAGGTTTCACATACTTTCAGCGCTTTCTCTTTACCCGGTGACCAGGCGGCCTCCAGCGTCCAGTCCGTGGCGGCGCTTAATACCGGTAGCCACGCTTTCTGTGCAATACCGCCAAGCCCCACGACACCAATGCGAATCTTCGCCATATGACTTACTCCCCGAGGTGCGCCAGCAGTGAATCCAGACGCTGTTTAAGTTCGGCCACTTCCCCTTCGAGCATCTCGATGCGGGCCAGCAGGCTATCGTCTGCCGCTGGCGCATCGCTCTGGGTCGTTACCGCCTGAAGATCAACCTCACCGCTGAACAGGTGCATATAGCGGCTTTCACGCTTACCAGCCTCGCGCGGCAGTCGCACCACAAACGGGCCATCTTCGCGATTCGCCAGACGTTCCAGCGTATTCTCCACTTCTGCCATATCGGCAAATTCATGCATCCGTTGCGCGCGACCGCGTAGCTCGCCCGGCGTCTGGGCACCACGCAGCAAGAGCGTTGTCACCAGCGCCACCTCAGCCGTCGACAGCTTCAGATCGCCAAATTCGGAGTTGCAGAAACGTTGTTCGTACTTAGTGACGCGGTTGCCAAAACCGCTCACCGTGCGCAGGTAATGGCGTTTCACCAGCGTATCCAGCTGATCCTGCACTTCCGCTTCGCTGAGGGTCATCACTGGTTCACGGTTAGTTTTTTGATTGCAGGCCGTGACCACGCCGTTTATCGATAGCGGATATTGCTCAGGCGTCGTGACCTGCTTTTCCAGTAAGCAGCCAATAACGCGGGCTTCCAGCGGGCTGAGTTGATATTTCATTCGGGTCTCCTTATCGACCTGCAGTCCATTGTGAGGTGGTCAACGCGGTCAGCACATGATCGCGCCATTCGCCGTCAATCAGTAAATAGTCTTTCGCGTAGCCTTCTTTTTCAAAGCCCAGTCGCGCCAGCAGGTCGCCGCTGCGCTTATTATGCGGCATGTAGTTGGCCATAATGCGGTGAATATGTTGAGTGCGCTGCATATAGCGAATCGCGCTGGTCAGCGCTTCATACATCATCCCCTGCCCTTGCCATTTCTGACCGATGGAGTAGCCGAGGTAGCAGGCATGAAACGAGCCACGTACCACGTTGGAGAAGTTCGCCACGCCGATAATCTCTTTCTCTTCCGGGTCAAGCAGCGCGAAATAGAAAGCGCTCCCCTGTTTATGAAATTCATTAATCATCGACAGGCGCGCCTGCCAGCCGGAAGGATAGCAATGACTGTCGTCACGAATCGGTTCCCAGGGCTTTAAAAATTGCCGATTCTCGGCGTAATAGTCGGCCAGACGCCAGGCGTCTCTATCATGAATCAGACGCACCACTAACCGGTCGGTGGTCAACCTAACTTTCGGCACATTACTGCGATAGCCAAACATCTCACTACTCCTGTACCCAACATATACCCTGGTCGTCTCACTCTACCTGCCCACGGCAGTCAATGAAAACAACAATTGTCATGACGCATTGTGATCAAAAAGCCCTATCGCTGGCAATACGTGAAAGAGTGAGATAGTCCGGCAAAATGAAGATGTTACCTTAACCTCAACTTTATCGCAGGCCGTAATATTGTGCCGAGTCATGCGTAAAGATGAACGATGCGAAATCAATGCCATTAAGAGACAAATAAATAAAGCGCTGATTTGCGAAAATTCGCAACCCAAATACTCAGGCGTGGTGTTCATTACGCCAACGACTATTCTCTCTATCTGTTCTATTAAGGTGCCATTATGGGCGAAATTAGCGTCACCAAACTGTTAGTGATTGTCGTTCTTGTTGTTCTGTTATTCGGTACGAAAAAACTCGCCTCTCTGGGTTCCGATTTTGGTGCTGCGCTAAAAGGGTTTAAA
This sequence comes from Kluyvera sp. CHPC 1.2972, assembly GCF_036759925.1. NCBI lineage: Bacteria > Pseudomonadati > Pseudomonadota > Gammaproteobacteria > Enterobacterales > Enterobacteriaceae > Kluyvera > Kluyvera sp. CHPC 1.2972. The sequence goes on from NZ_JAPKIB010000003.1 coordinate 442,462, forward strand.
AAGGCCATGAACGATGACAATCATGCTGAAAACGATGCCGACTTCCTCCATGAGAAAACGGCATCGGGTGAAGCAAAGGCCGCTGACACAAAACAAAAATAGGCCCGTGATTTCGCCGCATAACGGCTTTTGCGTGAAACAGCGGCTAAGCGTTCCGGCGTAAAAATCTGCCTCTTATGGCTCTCCCTGCGCCTTCACCGCGGCACTTTCAGCATTTTCCGCTGTCAGAGTTCTACTAACAGGGTATGCTGCTTTATGTCAGGATGCACCGAACGTTTTACCTTGAGGAACCTCATGAAAAAATTGTTTGTTATTGCCGCATTGATCGTCAGCGGCCTGGTGGTTGGCTGTAATCAACTCACGCAATATTCCGTTAGCGAGCAGGAGATTAACCAGGCGTTACAGAAGCGGAATAATTTCTCGAAAGATATTGGCGTACCCGGCGTAGCCGATGCCCATATCGTCCTGAGTAACCTCTCCAGCGCGATTGGTCGTGAAGAGCCGAACAAAGTGACGCTGAGCGGCGATGCGAAACTGGATATGAACTCCCTCTTTGGCAGCCAGAAAGCGAATATCGCTCTGACGCTGAAAGCACTGCCGGTGTTCAACAAAGAACAAGGCGCTATCTACCTTCAGGAGATGGAGATCCAGGATGCGAAGGTAACACCGGAGAAGATGCAAACGGTGGTACAGACGCTGATCCCTTACCTCAACCAGTCGCTGCGCACGTACTTTAACAAGCAGCCTGCCTATGTGCTGAAAGAAGATGCCAGCCAGGGTGAAGCGTTGGCGAAGAAATTTGCCAAGGGTATTGAGGTGAAACCGGGCGAAATCATTATCCCGTTCACGGACTAAATTCCCGAAACTCACCATTTAAACCCTCTCCCCTCAAGGAGAGGGTTTTCTTCTTTCGCAAACAAATTTCACGGAAAAGGATGCAAAGGAAAACGTTTCCGCTTATCCTTAGTGCCCGGCAAAAAATGACTGATATTCCACCAGCCGGAGCCTCAAATGACCGCATTACCGCACGTTCTGAAAATTCGCCGCCCAGACGACTGGCATATCCATCTTCGCGATGGTGAGATGCTGAAAACGGTTGTCCCGTATACCAGTGAGCTGTATGGCCGCGCAATTATCATGCCGAACCTGGTTCCGCCAATTACCACCGTGGATGCGGCTATCGCCTACCGCCAGCGCATTCTTGATGCCGTGCCTGTCGGGCACAATTTCACGCCGCTGATGACCTGCTACTTAACCGACACCCTCGACCCGAACGAGCTGGAGCGCGGTTTTAACGAAGGTGTATTCACCGCAGCCAAACTGTATCCGGCGAATGCCACCACCAACTCCAGCCACGGCGTCACCAGCACCGATGCGATTATGCCGGTGCTTGAGCGTATGGAAAAACTGGGAATGCCACTGCTGGTGCACGGTGAAGTCACCCACGCGGAAATTGATATCTTCGACCGTGAAGCGCGCTTTATCGACACCGTGATGGAGCCGCTGCGCCAGCGCCTACCGGGCCTGAAAGTTGTCTTCGAGCACATCACGACCAAAGATGCAGCGGAGTACGTACGCGACGGCAATGAACTGATCGCCGCCACCATTACCCCTCAGCACCTGATGTTCAACCGCAACCATATGCTGGTTGGCGGCGTACGCCCTCACCTCTACTGCCTGCCAATCCTTAAGCGCAATACTCACCAGCAGGCGCTGCGTGAACTGGTTGCCAGCGGCTTTACCCGTGCCTTCCTCGGTACCGACTCAGCGCCGCACGCCCGGCATCGCAAAGAGGCAAGCTGCGGCTGCGCAGGCTGCTTTAACGCCCCAACGGCACTGGGAAGTTACGCTACCGTGTTTGAAGAGATGAACGCGCTTGAGCACTTCGAAGCGTTCTGCTCACTAAACGGCCCACGCTTCTACGGCCTGCCGGTGAACGACGATTTTGTCGAGCTGGCGCGTGAAGAGAGCCTGGTTGCCGAAACTATCGCGCTCAGCGACGATACGCTGGTGCCGTTCCTGGCCGGCGAAACGCTGCGCTGGACGGTGAAAAAATAATTTCGCGCCCCCTGTTGTAAAAGCCGCAAGGTAACTGTATAAATATCCAGTATATTACACAGGGGGCAATTATGCGTATTGAAGTTACCGTTGCAAAAACCACTGCACTGCCTGCAGGTGCGCTAGACGCGCTAGCAGACGAACTTTCCCGCCGTATTAACGATCAATTTCCGGACAGCGGAGGCACCGTCAGCGTGCGCTACGCGGCCAACAACAACCTCTCCGTCATCGGCGGCATTAAAGAAGATAAAGACCGCATTAGCGAGATCCTCCAGGAGACCTGGGAGAGCGCGGACGACTGGTTCATCACCGATTAAGATTTGCTCCCTCATTGTGTTTTTGCCGGGTCGCCCCGGCTTTTTTTCGTTCTTTTCTGCTTGTTATTTCCCCGTTTATCCCCATCTTTTAGATTAGCCGCAAAAACAATGAGCAATCTGGTTGTTTATTGCGCGAACGACCGGTCTATTCAGGAATTTATGTTGCTTTTGATTTCAATTCTCGAGTATTTATTGAATTGTTGTATACTGATAAAGCTTCACAAAAAATTGCATTAAACCTCGAGAGTTGTTGCCTTTTAACACATGAAGAAGGGGTTATGATGGAAAAGAATAATGAAGTCATCCAGACCCATCCCCTCGTTGGATGGGACATCAGCACCGTTGATAGCTACGATGCCATGATGCTGCGCCTGCACTACCAAGACCCCAATCAATCGAGCAATAAAGAAGCTGAAGTTGGCCAGACCCTGTGGCTAACCACCGATGTCGCACGTCAGTTTATTTCCATACTGGAAGCCGGGATTGCCAAGATTGAGTCTGGCGATTACCAGGTCAATGAGTATCGCAGGCATTAACGCTGATACTTTCGTCGTATTAACGACCAACAGGCACCTACGGGTGCCTTAATTATTTTCACCCTTGTATAACAACTATCGGTTAATTACTCTACCAGACTCTGGCTTCGCGCTTTATCATCGTGTCGGGAATGACTATGGAATACGATCTTATTATTATTGGCAGCGGCTCCGTCGGCGCTGCGGCAGGTTATTATGCCCGTAAAGCGGGTTTAAATGTATTGATGACCGATGCCCATATGCCACCTCACCAGCAGGGAAGTCATCACGGTGATACCCGTCTGATGCGCCACGCCTATGGAGAAGGTGAGAAATACGTCCCGCTGGTCCTTCGCGCCCAGACGCTATGGGACGAGCTTGCCGCAACCAGCGGCGAAGCGCTGTTTGAACAAAGCGGCGTCGTTAACCTTGGCCCCGCAGACTCTACCTTTCTGAACACCGTCGCCCAGAGCGCCGAACAGTTCGCCCTGCAGGTTGAACACCTTGATGCCGCGGCGGTCATGTCCCGTTGGCCCGAAATTCGCGTCCCCGCAGACTACCGGGCCATCTTTGAGCCTGGCTCCGGGGTACTGAAAAGCGAACTGGCGGTGAAAACGCTGATTGCCATGGCAAAAGAGGCCGGCTGCGCGCAGCTTTTCAACTGCCCGGTTACCGCTATTCATAGCGACGCGAACGGTGTGACCATTGAGACCTCCGAGGGAAGCTGGCGCGGCAAAAAGCTGCTGCTGACGGCGGGAACCTGGGTCAAACAGCTTTACCCTGACCTGCCTATCCAGCCGGTACGCAAAGTGTTTGCCTGGTTCCAGGCCGACGGCCGCTACAGCCGTAAGAACAACTTCCCGGCGTTTACCGGTGAACTGCCGAACGGCGACCAGTTCTACGGTTTCCCGGCGGTGGAGAATGAGCTGAAAATAGGTAAACACAACGGCGGCCAGGTCATCAACAGCCCGGAAGAGCGTAAAGCATTTGGCAGCGTCGCCACCGACGGGTCCGAAGCATTCAGCTTCCTGCGGCAGATCCTGCCGGGCATTGGCGGCTGCCTGTACGGCGCGGCCTGCACTTATGACAACACGCTGGATGAAGATTTTATTATCGACACCCTGCCCGGCCAACCCGATGTGCTGTTTATCGGAGGCCTGAGCGGCCACGGCTTTAAGTTTGCCACCGTACTGGGAGAAATTGCCGCGCAGTTCGCGCAGCAGAAAACCCCGGAGTATGATTTGTCGCCGTTTGCGCTGGCCCGCTTTAACGGCTAACGACAGCCCATAAAAAAACGGCTCCGAATCATCGGGGCCGTTATATCGAGAATGCTATGCGTCGCCTGTTTTACTTTCTGCTCAACAACGTCCGCGAACACCTGATGCTATATCTGATGCTCTGGCTGCTGTTAGCACTGCTCGACATCGCCTGGCTCTACTTCAATTAATCATTCTGGGTCTGCGGGTCCGGAATACCTAAACGGGTATTCAGGCGACCGCGCGATTTATTAAAGATCTTATTGCCATTTTCACGCCCGGCGCGACGCAGACGCTGCTCCTCTTCAGGAAGCTTGTGCTCTTCCTGACAGGTTTCGCTGCAGCAGCCTTCGTACTTCTCAGCACAGGTCGGGCACTGAATAAATAGCAGATGGCAGCCATCGTTCAGGCAGTTAGTATGGCTGTCGCACGGCGTACCGCACTGATGACAGTGGGCAATAATATCGTCGGAAATCCGCTCACCCATGCGTTCATCAAAGACGAAATTCTTACCGACAAATCGTACCGGTAAACCCTGCTCACGCGCGCGGCGGGCGTACTCGATGATACCACCTTCGATATGCCAGACCTGATTAAAGCCGTTGTGCTTCATCCAGGCGCTGGCCTTTTCACAGCGAATGCCGCCGGTGCAGTACATAACAATTTTCTTGTCTTTATGCTCCTGCATCATCTCAACCGCTTTCGGCAACTGCTCGCGGAAAGTATCGGCCGGGATCTCCATCGCCTGCTCAAAATGGCCCACTTCGTACTCATAGTGGTTACGCATATCGATAAACAACGCATCAGGGTCATCGAGCATGGCGTTCACTTCTGCCGCTTTCAGGTATTCACCCACGTTGCTGGCATCAAACGTCGGATCGTCGATCCCATCGGCCACGATGCGTTCACGGACCTTCATGCGCAGCACCCAGAACGACTTCCCGTCATCATCAAGCGCAATGTTCAGACGCAGACCTTTCAGTGCCGGGTCAAAGCGGTTCAGGCAGTCACGCAGCGCCTCAACCTGGCTCTCCGGTACGCTAATCTGCGCGTTAATCCCCTCACGAGCCAGGTAAACGCGACCAAAAACATTAAGCGCCGAGAGCGCGACGTACAGCGCATCACGCGTAGCTTTTGGATCAACAATGGTGAAGTACTTATAGAATGAGATAGTGGTGCGTGGCTCAGTTTCTGCCAGCATCTTCGCTTTCAGCGTCTCATTCGAAATGCGGTTATGTAACACTGGCATGGTGTTCTTATCCTGCAAAATAGAATGGATGTAAATAATCGGGCGCATGATATAGCAATCATCGTTAATTTACATCCCCACATTTTGCGCTACATTCTTTTCACCATTACCAATGCTCTGCAAAATAGTTGTATGAATAGACAACAGTCGTGACGTGGTCGTTTTGGCTGACGGAAAAATAGTGCGACAATAGAGCCAGTTGCTCGTAATAACAGGAAAGACATGACTCAGTTACCTAAATTCACCACAGCGTTGCTGCACCCCCGCTACTGGCCGTCCTGGCTGGGTGTCGGCGTGCTCTGGTTAGTTGTTCAACTGCCGTATCCGGTTATTTATCGCCTCGGGAACGCTATCGGCCGTCTGGCCCTGCGGTTGATGAAGCGTCGCGCCAAAATTGCGTACCGCAATCTTGAGCTCTGCTTCCCGGAAATGAGCGAAGCTGAACGTCATCAGATGGTGGTGAAGAATTTTGAGTCGGTAGGGATGGGCGTCATGGAGACCGGGATTGCCTGGTTCTGGCCGACTAAACGCGTCAACCGCTGGATGGATGCCAGCGGTCTTGAGCATATTCGCGCCGTGCAGGATTCCGGTCGGGGCGTTTTGCTGATCGGTATTCACTTCCTGACGCTGGAAATGGGCGCCCGTATGTTCGGCATTCATAACCCAGGGATTGGTGTCTATCGACCTAACGATAATCCAGTGATCGACTGGCTGCAGACCTGGGGTCGCATGCGGTCAAACAAAGATATGATCGACCGTAAAGATCTGAAGGGTATGGTACGAGCACTGAAGAACGGTGAAATCATCTGGTATGCACCAGACCACGATTACGGCCCGCGCGCCAGCGTCTTCGTGCCGCTGTTCGCCGTGAAGGATGCCGCCACTACCTCCGGTACCTGGATGCTGGCGAAAATGTCGAAAGCGTGTGTGGTTCCCTTTGTGCCACGCCGTAAGCCGGACGGCAAAGGTTACGAGCTGATTATCCTCGAACCGGAATGCGATCCGCCGCTGGATGATGCCGAAACCACCGCCGCGTGGATGAATACCATCGTCGAAAAATGCATCATGATGGCTCCAGAGCAATATATGTGGCTGCATCGGCGTTTTAAAACGCGCCCGGAAGGCATTCCTTCCCGCTACTAACGTTTTCACGCGCAGCGCCGGCTGCGCGTTTTTGTTTTAGCTTTAAAAGCGGACCACATTGCAGTGATATGAACACAGGAGCATAATTAGCAGGCTTATAAATACACTCTCTTTTGGCGACTTTTCGCCTGCGGAACCCTATGCAATCCTCAGATGCCCCCATTAACTGGAAGCGTAACCTCGCTGTCGTTTGGCTAGGCTGTTTTTTAACCGGCGCAGCATTCAGCCTGGTTATGCCTTTCCTGCCGCTTTACGTTGAAGCGCTCGGCGTGACCGGCCACAGCTCGCTGAATATGTGGTCCGGTCTGGTCTTCAGTATCACCTTCCTGTTTTCAGCCATCGCCTCACCGCTATGGGGCGGCCTGGCCGACCGCAAAGGGCGCAAGATCATGCTGCTGCGCTCAGCGCTGGGTATGGCTATCGTTATGCTGTTAATGGGGCTGGCGCAGAATATCTGGCAGTTTCTGATTCTACGGGCACTGCTGGGGCTGCTGGGCGGTTTTATTCCTAACGCTAACGCGCTGATTGCCACCCAAATCCCGCGTCATAAGAGCGGATGGGCGCTGGGTACGCTGTCGACCGGAGCCGTCAGCGGCGCGCTGCTGGGGCCGCTGGCTGGCGGTTTTCTTGCCGATAACTACGGCCTGCGCCCGGTGTTCTTTATGACCGCCGCGGTGCTGTTTGTCTGCTTCGTGATGACGCTGTTTTTCATCCGTGAGCAGTTCACGCCGGTTTCGAAAAAAGAGATGCTGCACGTCAAAGAGGTGTTTGGCTCGCTGAAAAACCGCGAACTAGTGCTGAGCCTGTTCGTCACCACGCTGATTATCCAGGTTGCCACTGGCTCTATCGCCCCGATTCTGACGCTTTACGTACGTGACCTCGCGGGGAATATCAGCAATATTGCCTTTGTCAGCGGCATGATAGCGTCAGTACCCGGCGTAGCGGCGCTGATTTGCGCGCCGCGTTTAGGTAAGCTCGGCGATCGTATTGGCCCGGAAAAGATTCTTATCGTGGCGCTGGTGGTCTCCGTACTACTGCTGATCCCGATGTCATTTGTGCAAAACCCGCTGCAGCTCGGTATCCTGCGCTTCCTGCTGGGTGCCGCCGACGGCGCGCTGCTGCCTGCAGTACAAACGCTGCTGGTCTATAACTCCAGCAACCAGATTGCCGGGCGTATTTTCAGCTATAACCAGTCGTTCCGCGATATTGGTAACGTCACCGGGCCGCTGATTGGCGCCGCCGTATCGGCAAACTACGGCTTCCGCGCGGTCTTCTGCGTGACCGCCGCCGTCGTGCTATTCAACGCCATTTATACCGGTATTAGCCTGCGGCGCAGCCCTGTCCCTTCCCGTTCTTAAATACATCGTCCGGTGGTTTGCGTTAAATCAAATCGCCGGACGTGTACAACTCAAAAGTTCAGCTATTATTTCCCTGAATACCTCATCACATTGCAGGGAGTTGAGATGACTTTATACGCCACACTCGAAGAAGCTATTGATGCGGCACGTGAAACGTTCCTCGCCGATAACCCCGGACTTGAGGAAGATGAAGCGGACGTAGAGCAGTTCAATATGCAAAAGTACGTTCTACAGGATGGTGACATCATGTGGCAGGCCGAGTTCTTCGCCGAAGAGGATGAAGAAGGCGAATGCGTGCCGATGCTCAGCGGTGAGGCCGCACAAAGCGTGTTTGACGGTGACTTTGACGAGATTGAACTGCGTCAGGAATGGCTGGAAGAAAATACGCTGCATGAATGGGATGAAGGCGAATATCAGCTTGAGCCCTCGCAGGATACCGAAGAGGGCCAGACCGCCGCCGATGAGTGGGACGAGCGTTAATTATTCGTAAGGGCCATGGCTCGCGTCAATCGGCAGCAGCAGCGTGTCGAAGACCAGCGAGAACGGCAGGTCGAGAATGGTGACATAGCGCCAGGCAGAGTCTCGCAGATCCCACTTCACGCCCGAATAGTACTGATTCCCGTGGCCCTGGCCCGGGATCGTCCGGCTGATAATGCTGCCGCATCCGGTAAGCATTATCGTCATGGCGGCGACCAGTATCATTCTTATCACGTCGTTTACCTCATTAAACAGACAAAAAAATACCGGCTTGATGGCCGGTATTTCCTTACGGCAAATATTTGCGCTGGGATTTCCCCGGAGTCGGTGCTTCGCACCTCGTCCGGGCTACAGGTTACGTAGCCCGGCCAAGCGAAGCGCCGCCGGGAGCGCTCAGCACTATTTGGCTTTCAGCGCCAGCGGATTCAGCTGCAGCTTATCGTATTCAGCCACCCACGACGAGTATTTCTCCGGTGCGGCCCACACGCGGTAGTGCAGACGAGACAGCGTTACCGGGTCGCTCAACAGCACCAGACGACGATCGCGGTTAAGCTTGTCCGGCGTTTCGTTCAGCGCCTGCTCGACGTGACGATCGCGGGCAATCTCCAGCACGTGGCTCGCACGGTGACGCGCGGTGGCCATTGCCGTTGCCAGAGCATTCAGCGATGGGTTAAATACCGCATGCATAAAGCCATCGTCCAGCACGCGAGCACGGTTCTGTTCCAGATACGCTTCGGTATCGGCCAGCACCTTCGGCGTGTTGTACTCTTCCGGGATCAGGAACAGTTTCCAACGCTTGGTACGCAGGCCGTTAGTCGAACGGCTGGAGACCACCGAAACGAACGGTGACAGAATCAGCGAGAAGACGATCGGCGCCAGCCAGAACAGGAAGCGCAGATCCAGCCATGCCATACCGACCGCCCACACCAGACCCAACAGCAGCTGAGAACCATGGCGCATAAACGCTTCACTCCACGGCGTGGAGTCATCGTCACGCTGCGGCGAGTTCCATACTACTTCCCAGCCCAGGAATGCACTGACCACGAAAACGGTGTGGAACAGCATGCGAACCGGTGCCAGCAGCACGGAGAACAGCACTTCCAGCAGCAGGGAGAGCGTTACACGGACAAAACCACCGTACTCTTTCGACCCTTTGCACCACACCAGAATGATGCTCAGCAGTTTCGGCAGGAACAGCAGTACCATCGTCGAGGCGAACAGCGCAATCGCGAGTTCAGGACGCCACTGCGGCCAGACCGGGAACAGCTGACGCGGCTGCAGGAAGTACTGCGGCTCGGTCAATGCGTGCACCACCTGCAGTGCGGTCGACAGGGCCAGGAACATAAACCACAGCGGCGCGGAGAGGTAGGACATGACGCCGGTCAGGAACACCGCACGGTGAACAGGGTGCATCCCTTTCACCAGGAACAGGCGGAAGTTCATCAGGTTACCCTGACACCAGCGACGGTCACGTTTTAGCTCATCCAGCAGGTTCGGCGGCAGCTCTTCATAAGAGCCCGGCAGGTCGTAGGCAATCCAGACGCCCCACCCTGCACGACGCATCAGCGCCGCTTCCACGAAGTCGTGCGACAGGATCGAACCGGCAAAGTTACCTTCGCCCGGCAGCGGTGCCAGCGCACAGTGCTCAATAAACGGCTTCACGCGGATAATGGCGTTGTGGCCCCAGTAGTGGGATTCACCCAACTGCCAGAAGTGCAGCCCCGCGGTAAACAGCGGCCCGTAAACGCGTGTCGCAAACTGCTGGCAGCGTGCGTACAGCGTGTCCATCCCGGAAGCACGTGGGGAAGACTGGATGATACCCGCGTTCGGGTTCGCTTCCATCAGACGCACCAGGTTGGTCAGGCAGTCGCCAGACATCACGGAGTCGGCATCCAGTACAACCATGTAGCTGTACTGATTACCCCAACGACGGCAGAAGTCATCGATGTTACCGCTTTTACGCTTCATACGACGACGACGACGACGGTAGAAGATCTGCCCTTCGCCCTGCACCTCAGCAATCAGTTCCATCCAGGCTTTTTGCTCTGCCACGCAGATATCCGGGTTGTAGCTGTCGCTCAGGATGTAGACGTCAAAGTGCTTCTGTTGGCCGGTGGCTTTCACCGATTCCCAGGTTGCACGTAGACCGGCGAACACGCGAGACACGTCTTCGTTACAGATAGGCATAATCAGCGCCGTCCGGTGCTCCGGATTCAGCGGCTCATCGCCGACCGTCGAGGCCGAAATACTGTACTTATCGCGGCCAATCAGCAATTGCAGGAAGCCCATTAAAGCCGTCCAGAAACCGGCAGAGACCCAGCAGAAGAGCACGGCAAACAGAATCAGTATCCCGGTTTGCAGCAGGTACGGCAGCAGCTGCATAAAGGAGACCCACAGATTCTGCCCCACCATATCCGCCGGGTTGATAAGCGCCCAGCCCTGATATGGCAGAATAGTCTTCATGTACCAGGTCGCCACGACGGTCTGTGCAATCGTCAGAATCAGCAGGGTATAGCGGCGAAGCGAGCCCACCATACGCCATTTCTGTTCGCGCTCCTGCTCTTCTTTCGTCAGACGAGACTGGTAGCGCGGCGTGACGTCACGGCCGCGCAGACGATCCCAGAAGCGGCCTACCGGGTTGGTACGCCACGGGTCCGGGAACATTGAAGAGCGCGTCGCCTTCGGCATGGCCTGCAGCTGGGTGCGCCCTTCATCGTCTTTGATGAGCTGATCGCCGCCCAGAGAATCTGGCCAGCTCTCTTCAAGACGCGCCTTGACCGAGGCCAGCGGCGTGTCATCATCACGGGCAAATGCCTGGTGCTCATCGTCCAGCGCTTCGTGCACGGCACGAAGCGAACGGTTCGGGAGCGCCGCTTTTTCTGCATCCGTAAGCGACAATGCGTCGATATACTTCGTTGTGTTATTCATTTGCAGGCAGCTGATAGCTCCAGGTTTCACTCAGCGTCTGGTCAGCGTTGACCAGCGCAGCGCGCATTTCAGTGGTTTTCTTCGGATCTTTCACCTTCACGCGCAGCATCAGACGCCAGCCTTTCGTTACCGGGTTGTAACGTACGCTGTTTTCGACGATTTCACCGTTGTCGCCAATGCTGGTTTGCGCCGTAACTGGCGTGTCCTGCGGCATCTTACGCATATCTGCGCCGGTAAAATCAACCACGAAGGCCAGCGTACCGTCCGGCTGACGAATCAGGTTGGACTGCTTCACATCACCGGTGGAGCGGCGAGTCTGCATCACGTACGCGTTATCGGTCGGGTGCAGTTTCTCTTCGTCACGGGTAAAGGTGATGGTGTACTTGTAGTTCATCTCTTTACCAGCATCCGGCAGCTTGTCCGGTGTCCAGTAAGCGACGATGTTATCGTTAGTTTCGTCGTTGGTCGGAATTTCAACCAGCTCAACGGTTCCTTTACCCCAGTCACCTTTCGGCGTGATCCACGCGCTTGGGCGCAGATCGTAGCGATCATCCAGATCTTCAAAGTGCGAGAACTGACGGCCACGCTGCAGCAGACCAAAGCCCTGCGGGTTTTCGGTCGCGAAGCTGCTGACAGCAAGGTGTTTAGGATTGTTCAGCGGACGCCAGATCCACTCGTCGTTACCGGCGTGGATAGACAGACCGTTGGAATCATGCAGTTCCGGACGATAGTTGGTCGCCGCAGACGGCTGGTTTGGCCCGAACAGGAACATACTGGTCAGCGGCGCTACGCCCAGCTTACCCACTTTATCGCGCAGATAAATTTTGGTCTGTACGTCAACCACGGTGTCGCGGCCCGGCATAATAATGAAGCGATAGGCCCCGGTCGCACGTGGAGAATCCAGCAGCGCATAGATAGTCAGACGTTTATCAGTCGCTTTTGGACGCTCAATCCAGTATTCACGGAAGCGAGGGAACTCTTCACCGGACGGCAATGCAGTATCAATAGCCAGACCGCGAGCGGAAAGACCATAAACCTGCCCCTGACCCAGAACACGGAAATAGCTGGCACCCAGCATGCTGACGATTTCGTCGTTTTTATCTTTGCTGTTAATTGGGTACAGCACTTTAAAACCAGCGAAACCCAGATCCTTCACGGTGTCTTTGTCATGCTGAACGTCACCGAACGTGAAGTAATCCGGGCTGTACTTAATTTTACGCACGGAAGTCGCCGTGACTTCGTTGATAGTCACCGGCGTGTCGAAGTACATACCCTGATGGTAGAACTCGAGCTTGAATGGGGTCTTTATCTTATTCCAGTACGCCTTATCGTGGTTAAACTGGATTTGCTGGTAGTCCGCATATTTCATATCGCGGAAGACGGAAGGCAGGTTGCTTTTCGGCGCTTCATAGCTCTTATCAGCCAGCGATTTTGCCTGCTTTGCAACGTCATCAATAGTGAATGCCCATGCAGATGAAGTACACAGGGACAACATTACGGCTGCGCCTAACCAGCGCAGTTTCATCATCTGTGGTTTATGTTTCATATAACTAAGCACTTCCCCCTTTGTGTGCTTAAATCGATCCGATCCATTTTACTGGAAATTCAAGCAATCCGACAACATAATCCCCGTATTGTTCAGCGCAGTGGCTTATGGAGTAAACAACTGTTAACCGCTGCTTGCACTTTGAGTGCTTATCCTGGAGACAGGTAACCAGAGTTAGTGTAGGGTTGCCAACGAATGTAAACTTTATCGCCTTCTCCGGTAAGGCGATTAGTCTGAGAATCGTACCTAACCCTATGAATAACAAACCCGCACAGCGTGAATATTTCCTCGACTCCATTCGGGCCTGGCTGATGCTCCTGGGGATACCCTTTCACATCTCCTTACTCTACTCCAGCCACACCTGGCATATGAACAGCGCAACCCCTTCATGGTGGCTGACGTTATTCAACGACTTTGTTCATGCTTTCCGCATGCAGGTGTTCTTTGTTATCTCCGGCTACTTTTCCTATATGCTGTATTTGCGTTATCCGATCAAAAAATGGTGGAAAGTACGCGTGGAGCGCGTCGGCATTCCGATGCTCACCGCCATCCCTCTTCTGACGCTGCCGCAGTTTTTAATGTTGCAGTATGTTAAGGGTAAGACGGAAAGCTGGCATACGCTCTCTTTTTACGACAAATATAATACGTTGGCGTGGGAGTTGGTGTCGCATCTGTGGTTTCTATTAGTTCTGGTGGTGCTAACATCGCTCGGTATTCTGGCGTTCCGCCTGATGCGCCGACGTCAGATCCGCCGACGTGAGGATCTGTTTGATAATATGTCGATGACGAAACTGACTCTGATGTTTTTAGCATTGGGGATAGTGTATGCCGCCATTCGTCGAACTATCTTCCTGCTTTACCCGCCGATTCTCAGCGACGGGCTATTCAACTTTGTGGTCATGCAGACGCTGTTTTATGTGCCTTTCTTTATTCTTGGCGCGCTGGCCTTTATTCATCCGAAGCTGAAAACACTGTTTACCACCCCATCACCGTGGTGCATTGTGGCCGCGCTGCTTGGGTTTATTGCCTACCGACTGAACCAGCATTTTGGCTCCGGCGATGCGTGGATGTATGAAACGGAATATGTCATAACGATGGTGCTGGGAGTATGGATGGTCAACGTGGTGTTCTCGTTCGGACACCGTATGCTGAACTTCCAGTCCGCTCGCGTGACCTATTTCGTTAACGCTTCTTTATTTATCTACCTGGTGCACCATCCGCTAACGCTGTTTTTTGGTGCCTGGATTATGCCGACCATCAGCTCGAATACGCTGGGCTTCCTGACCGGCCTGGTTTTCGTGGTAGGCTGCGCGTTAATTCTCTATGAGATCCACCTGCGGATCCCTCTGCTGCGTTTCCTCTTTTCCGGGAAACCGCAGCAAAAGGCAGCAAAGCAGGTGGCTAGTCATTAAGTATTCGCACCATCCGTCAGGCCCGGGATCCGGGTCTGGCTGAGTAAGCGCTGATACAGATGGGTGGTTGCTTCATCAAAACAGACAAAATAGACAATTTCCGGCAGGCTGCGGCGGGTAAGAAACGCCGCAACCGTACTGACGGCGATTTCAGCCGCCGCTTCTGCTGGATATCCGTATGCTCCCGTTGAGATAGCCGGGAAAGCAATAGTGCGATAGCCGTTATCCAGCGCCAGCTGAAGGCTATTACGGTAAGCCTCCTGTAACAACGACGCCTCGTGTTCTCCCCCACCCTGCCAGACAGGCCCTACGGTATGAATCACCGCTTTCGCTTTCAGGTTTCCCGCATGGGTAATGACCGCATGTCCGGGAGGACAGGTTCCCTGCTGCTGGCGGACAACCTCGCAGGCTTCCTGCAACGTTGCTCCAGCAGCACGATGGATGGCACCGTCAACGCCACCACCGCCCATCAATGAGGGGTTGGCGGCATTGACGATAACCTCCACCTCGAGGTCGGTAATATCCCCCTGCTGCACCTGAATTCGTACGGTCATGCTCACTATCCTCTGACTAAGACGAAAATATTGTCTACCATAGACAACGCTAACCGCAACTTCGTTTCAGTCTATTGATATTCTACGGTCAATATTGCCAGACTTTTTTCAGGATTCACCCATTGCAGGCTGGCTGTCGTTTTCGCATTGGTCAATTTACGTCCTTGAAACAAATCTCTGACATTAACCGTCTTCACACGCGCCTTCCCCTCTTCAAAGCAACTTACACTGACCTGCCGGGCATTAGCCTGATAGTCGCAAGGCGATTCAACAATTTGTCCAGTGAAATGGATGATACCGTCAGATGCAGCATGCGATTGAGCACTGCACAGCAGTACCAGCAGCGAGAGAGATATACTGAAATAGTGAACGAATGTTTGCATGGTAACGCCCCTCATTCAAGATCGTCCGTGAATCAATGCTTCCTGATCTGAAATTTGCGGTGAGTACACATTTTGTAAACATTAAGTTAACATTAGTTCGCTTACCCATTGATTTCAAGCACATTTTATATATATATTTTGTATGATTAGAAATAATACTATTGGCAATACTGCATTCTCAGCGGGGAAAAAATCCATAAAAAGGGCCGCAACGGATAACGTTGCGGCCCCATAATCGTTTCGTTAACGGTAATTACAACCGTATGGACCTGGTTGGTTACAAGGACTTGTTGTCGAACTAAGGCTCACAAAACTATCTGATGAACCCGTCGTTACGCCAGGGTTTCCACTTGTTCGACCGCCGCCGCCTTCATGGCCGCCGCCGTTGCCATTGCTACCGCCATTACCACCGCCATTGCCAACGCCGTTGCCGCTTCCATTGCCGTTACCGCCACCGTTACCGCCTCCATTGCCACCACCGTTGCCACCACCGTTGCCACCGCCGTTGCCGCCTCCATTGCCGCCGCCGTTGCCGCCTCCATTGCCACCGCCGTTACCGCCTCCATTGCCACCGCCGTTGCCGCCGCCGTTGCCGCCTCCATTGCCACCGCCGTTGCCGCCTCCATTGCCACCGCCGTTACCGCCTCCATTGCCACCGCCGT